>NZ_BAAAIV010000033.1:0-3047 GCF_039526245.1 Arthrobacter rhombi | reverse complement strand
GATGCCTTGGCATCAGGAGCCGAAGAAGGACGTGGGAATCTGCGATAAGCCTGGAGGAGTCGATAACCGGACGTTGATACCAGGATTTCCGAATGGGGAAACCCCGCACGGCGTCATGTCGTGTGACCCGTAGCTGAACACATAGGCTACGTGGAGGGAACGCGGGGAAGTGAAACATCTCAGTACCCGCAGGAAGAGAAAACAACAGTGATTCCGTGAGTAGTGGCGAGCGAAAGCGGATGGGGCTAAACCGTTTCCATGTGTGATAGCCGGCGGGCGTTGCATGGGCGGGGTCGTGGGACCAGCCATTCCAGTTCTGCCGGACTGGAGGAGTGAGGTGCGGGTGCATAGGCGAACCGGTTTGAAGGCCGGACCATAGGGGGTGTTAGTCCCGTAGCCGTAATGTTCTCCGCCGCTTTGTGTTGGTATCCCAAGTAGCACGGGGCCCGAGAAATCCCGTGTGAATCTGCCAGGACCACCTGGTAAGCCTGAATACTTCCTGATGACCGATAGCGGACAAGTACCGTGAGGGAAAGGTGAAAAGTACCCCGGGAGGGGAGTGAAATAGTACCTGAAACCATGTGCCTACAATCCGTCGGAGCCACCTTGTTGTGGTGACGGCGTGCCTTTTGAAGAATGAGCCTGCGAGTTAGTGCCGTGTCGCGAGGTTAACCCGTGTGGGGAAGCCGTAGCGAAAGCGAGTCTGAACAGGGCGTTCAGTGGCGCGGTCTAGACCCGAAGCGAAGTGATCTACCCATGGCCAGGTTGAAGCGTGTGTAAGAGCACGTGGAGGACCGAACCCACTTCAGTTGAAAATGGAGGGGATGAGCTGTGGGTAGGGGTGAAAGGCCAATCAAACTTCGTGATAGCTGGTTCTCCCCGAAATGCATTTAGGTGCAGCGTTGCGTGTTTCTTACCGGAGGTAGAGCGACTGGATGGCTAATGGGCCCTACAAGGTTACTGACGTCAGCCAAACTCCGAATGCCGGTAAGTCAGAGCGTGGCAGTGAGACTGTGGGGGATAAGCTTCATAGTCGAGAGGGAAACAGCCCAGAACGCCAACTAAGGCCCCTAAGCGTGTGCTAAGTGGAAAAGGATGTGGAGTTGCGAAGACAACCAGGAGGTTGGCTTAGAAGCAGCCATCCTTGAAAGAGTGCGTAATAGCTCACTGGTCAAGTGATTCCGCGCCGACAATGTAGCGGGGCTCAAGCACACCGCCGAAGTTGCGTCATCCAGGTATATAGGTAGGCCTTCGTGGTCCAGCCGCCTGGGTGGGTAGGGGAGCGTCGTGCCGGCAGTGAAGCCACGGTGTGAACCAGTGGTGGAGACGGCACGAGTGAGAATGCAGGCATGAGTAGCGAAAGACGGGTGAGAAACCCGTCCGCCGAATGATCAAGGGTTCCAGGGTCAAGCTAATCTGCCCTGGGTGAGTCGGGACCTAAGGCGAGGCCGACAGGCGTAGTCGATGGACAACGGGTTGATATTCCCGTACCGGTGAAGGACCGTCCCTACCGGACTGGCGATGCTAACCGCCCCAAACACCCATCATCCTTCCTTCGGGAAGGGTACCGGGTGCGCGGCGCGGGACCCGAGCCAGCGAGGTCAACGTATTAACAGGTGTGACGCAGGAAGGTAGCCGGGCCAGGCAATGGAATCGTCCTGGTCCAAGGGTGTAGGCCGAACGGTAGGCAAATCCGCCGTTCACATAGGTTGAGACCCGATAGGCGCCCACTTTGGTGGGTGATCCGGTGATCCTATGCTGCCAAGAAAAGCATCGACGTGAGGTCCAAGCCGCCCGTACCCCAAACCGACACAGGTGATCAGGTAGAGAATACTAAGGCGATCGAGAGAATCATGGTTAAGGAACTCGGCAAAATGCCCCCGTAACTTCGGGAGAAGGGGGGCCCCAACCTTGAACACCACTTGCTGGTGGGAGGGGATCGGGGCCGCAGAGACCAGGGGGAAGCGACTGTTTACTAAAAACACAGGTCCGTGCGAAGTCGCAAGACGATGTATACGGACTGACTCCTGCCCGGTGCTGGAAGGTTAAGAGGACCGGTTAGCCCCTTGTGGGCGAAGCTGGGAATTCAAGCCCCAGTAAACGGCGGTGGTAACTATAACCATCCTAAGGTAGCGAAATTCCTTGTCGGGTAAGTTCCGACCTGCACGAATGGAGTAACGACTTCCCCGCTGTCTCAACCATGAACTCGGCGAAATTGCACTACGAGTAAAGATGCTCGTTACGCGCAGCAGGACGGAAAGACCCCGAGACCTTTACTATAGTTTGGTATTGGTGTTCGGTGCGGCTTGTGTAGGATAGGTGGGAGACGTTGAAGCGGGCACGCCAGTGTTCGTGGAGTCATCGTTGAAATACCACTCTGGCCGTACCGGATTCCTAACTTCGGCCCATGATCTGGGTCAGGGACAGTGCCTGATGGGTAGTTTAACTGGGGCGGTTGCCTCCTAAAGAGTAACGGAGGCGCCCAAAGGTTCCCTCAGCCTGGTTGGCAATCAGGTGGCGAGTGTAAGTGCACAAGGGAGCTTGACTGTGAGAGTGACAGCTCGAGCAGGGACGAAAGTCGGGACTAGTGATCCGGCGGCACGTTGTGGAACGGCCGTCGCTCAACGGATAAAAGGTACCTCGGGGATAACAGGCTGATCTTGCCCAAGAGTCCATATCGACGGCATGGTTTGGCACCTCGATGTCGGCTCGTCGCATCCTGGGGCTGGAGTAGGTCCCAAGGGTTGGGCTGTTCGCCCATTAAAGCGGTACGCGAGCTGGGTTTAGAACGTCGTGAGACAGTTCGGTCCCTATCCGCTGCGCGCGCAGGAAATTTGAGAAGAGCTGTCCTTAGTACGAGAGGACCGGGACGGACGAACCTCTGGTGTGTCAGTTGTACTGCCAAGTGCACCGCTGATTTGCTACGTTCGGAAGGGATAACCGCTGAAAGCATCTAAGCGGGAAGCCCACTTCAAGATGAGATTTCCATACACGTCTAACGTGTGAGAGGCCCCCAGCCAGACCACTGGGTTGATAGGCAGGATGTG
>NZ_BAAAIV010000032.1:0-1196 GCF_039526245.1 Arthrobacter rhombi | reverse complement strand
TCCGGGGTCGGAGGGCCGGTGGATGCGGGCCGGCACCGGCCGGAGTGATCCGATGGAGGAGCCGGTAGAGGTTGCCGGGTCTGTTGTTCCGGTTTTCCGGAATCCTACTTCGGCCGGGACGATCTTGATGAGATCGTTCGGGGTGCAGTCCAAGACCAGGCAGAGTGCGGCGAGGACCTCCATGTTGAGCCTGGCTGGTGGCTTGGTGACCAGGCGGAATACCTGCTCGCGCGAGAGTTGCACGCCCGCTTTCCGGAGCGGCTCGACCAGGTCCGTGGTCTTGAACATTCCGGCGGCGGCCATCAGGTCCCGCAGGTACCATGCAACCGTGTTTGCAGGGGTTTCAGGTGTGGGCATCGGTTGCTCCGTAGATTCGCGAGAGGGCCCGGGCAATCACCCGGTTCTTGTAGTCGTTCCCCACCGAGGTGTAGATGGCGGTGGTGGAGGCGTAGAGGTGCCCGACCTGGTCCTGGACGAAGCGCTCCGAGTAGCCCCATTCGATCAGGTTCGTCACGTATGTGTGCCGCAGGCAATGCAGGCTCAGTTCCCGCGGCAGCCCGGCGCCGTCGCGGATCTCGGCAAAACGATCATCCAGGTAGCGCAGTGAGACGCGGGTGGCGCGTTCGGTGGTCCACAAGGCGTCCCCGGAATCCGTGGCCACCCGGTCACGGCCTTCGTGGACCCATTGCTCCAGGCCTTCGATGACCCAGTCCAGTTCGGGCACGGTGAGGACCGTGCGCCGCCTGGGCCCGGATCCGCGGCTCGCCTTGCCCCATCGCACTTCAACGCAACCGTAGGTTCCATACCCGGGCGCTGCCGGATTTGGCCGCAGATCCGCTACGTCGAGTCCGACCACTTCGGCACGCCGCAGACCATACGCATACGTGGTCTTGAAGATCTGTGAATCCCTGAGCGCCGTTAGCGCCCCCTTGCGCCCAGCTTGGATGATGGTCTCGACTCGCCCATCCGCATAGGTGAAGAATCGCTCCAGCTCGTCATAGGTCAACGCCCTGCGCTCGGGCCGGCCTTCGTATTCGGCCAGGTGCCTTACCGTGTTCCAGTCGTGGCAGATCTGTTGAGGGGCGCTGCCGAACCGCTTCTCGCATTCACCTGCCCATCCGTAGCGTGGATCCATCATGAAGTCGCAGAATGCACGCACCATCACCTGGTAGCCGCGCGTGGTGGACTTCGCCAGG
>NZ_BAAAIV010000031.1:0-588 GCF_039526245.1 Arthrobacter rhombi | reverse complement strand
CCTTCACCGCAGGCCACAGGTTCTTCGGGCAGATCCCCATCAGATTTGCAGCGTAGTGCGTTCTGCACCGTTGCCAGCTGGCCCCTGGCAGGTTCGCCTTGATCGCCTCGACCAGCCCTGCATGGGCATCCGAGGTCACCAGCTGCACGCCGGTCAGTCCCCGGGCGACGAGGTCGGCGAAGAACGTGTTCCACGCTGCCCCGGTCTCGCTGGTCGCGGTCTTCACCCCGAGCACTTCCCTGCGCCCGTCGGCATTGACCCCGGTGGCGACCATGGCGACCGCGTTCACAACGCGTCCTCCCTCACGGACCTTGATGGTCAACGCGTCAGCTGCCACGAGGGTGAAAGGGCCGGCCACGCCCAGGGGCCGATGGCGGAACTCTTCAACGTGTTCGTCAAGGTCCGCAGCCATGCGCGAGACCTGGGATTTGGAGAGGGAGTGGATTCCGAGGGTCTTCACGAGCTTGTCCATCCTGCGGGTCGAGACCCCGGCCAGGTAGCAGTCCGCCACCACGGTGATCATCGCGGTCTCGGCGCGTTTTCGGCGCTCGAGCAGCCAATCGGGAAAGTAGGTTCCCTGGCGCAGCT
>NZ_BAAAIV010000030.1:0-2084 GCF_039526245.1 Arthrobacter rhombi | reverse complement strand
ATGGTTGTTGTGGGTACACCTCCGTGTGCTTGCAGGAACATATTTGCCAGGATTTATGTAACTTGGTGCAGCCCTTCCCTTGTTTTCCCTTGGGTTGTTGGTTGTGTCTGTATTTTTTTACGGAGAGTTTGATCCTGGCTCAGGATGAACGCTGGCGGCGTGCTTAACACATGCAAGTCGAACGATGACCCTGGTGCTTGCACCAGGTGATTAGTGGCGAACGGGTGAGTAACACGTGAGTAACCTGCCCCCGACTCTGGGATAAGCCCGGGAAACTGGGTCTAATACCGGATATTCACTTCCTTCCGCATGGAGGGTGGTGGAAAGATTTATCGGTGGGGGATGGACTCGCGGCCTATCAGCTTGTTGGTGGGGTAATGGCCTACCAAGGCGACGACGGGTAGCCGGCCTGAGAGGGTGACCGGCCACACTGGGACTGAGACACGGCCCAGACTCCTACGGGAGGCAGCAGTGGGGAATATTGCACAATGGGCGAAAGCCTGATGCAGCGACGCCGCGTGAGGGATGACGGCCTTCGGGTTGTAAACCTCTTTCAGTAGGGAAGAAGCGAAAGTGACGGTACCTGCAGAAGAAGCGCCGGCTAACTACGTGCCAGCAGCCGCGGTAATACGTAGGGCGCAAGCGTTATCCGGAATTATTGGGCGTAAAGAGCTCGTAGGCGGTTTGTCGCGTCTGCCGTGAAAGTCCGGGGCTCAACCCCGGATCTGCGGTGGGTACGGGCAGACTAGAGTGATGTAGGGGAGACTGGAATTCCTGGTGTAGCGGTGAAATGCGCAGATATCAGGAGGAACACCGATGGCGAAGGCAGGTCTCTGGGCATTAACTGACGCTGAGGAGCGAAAGCATGGGGAGCGAACAGGATTAGATACCCTGGTAGTCCATGCCGTAAACGTTGGGCACTAGATGTGGGGGACATTCCACGTTTTCCGCGTCGTAGCTAACGCATTAAGTGCCCCGCCTGGGGAGTACGGCCGCAAGGCTAAAACTCAAAGGAATTGACGGGGGCCCGCACAAGCGGCGGAGCATGCGGATTAATTCGATGCAACGCGAAGAACCTTACCAAGGCTTGACATGGGCCGGATCGCCGCAGAAATGTGGTTTCCCCTTTGGGGCCGGTTCACAGGTGGTGCATGGTTGTCGTCAGCTCGTGTCGTGAGATGTTGGGTTAAGTCCCGCAACGAGCGCAACCCTCGTTCCATGTTGCCAGCACGTAGTGGTGGGGACTCATGGGAGACTGCCGGGGTCAACTCGGAGGAAGGTGAGGACGACGTCAAATCATCATGCCCCTTATGTCTTGGGCTTCACGCATGCTACAATGGCCGGTACAATGGGTTGCGATACTGTGAGGTGGAGCTAATCCCAAAAAGCCGGTCTCAGTTCGGATTGGGGTCTGCAACTCGACCCCATGAAGTCGGAGTCGCTAGTAATCGCAGATCAGCAACGCTGCGGTGAATACGTTCCCGGGCCTTGTACACACCGCCCGTCAAGTCACGAAAGTTGGTAACACCCGAAGCCGGTGGCCCAACCCCTTGTGGGAGGGAGCCGTCGAAGGTGGGACCGGCGATTGGGACTAAGTCGTAACAAGGTAGCCGTACCGGAAGGTGCGGCTGGATCACCTCCTTTCTAAGGAGCAACTAACATCGCGGGGCCTGCCAACTGGTGGGTTCTCTTGTGGTGTTCAGTGTTTGCCCGTTTCTGCCACTTGTGTTGGCAGGCGGGTGCTCATGGGTGGAATGTCAACGAATCATGGCCTGGAACCTGGTGGTTCCCTGTTTCGAGTACGCAGCATGCTTTCGGGTGTGGTGTTGGAAAGAGTGGGGAACGGCCGCGGGTTCCGGGTCTATGGCACACTGTTGGGCCCTGAAACAACAGGCCCCATTGACCGGTACGTGCCGGCACTTCGGTGTCGGTGGTAGTGGTGTGGGTTTTGTTTGTTTTGGCTCCCGCGCATGGCCTATGCCGCACATGTCAGCCCCTTTTGTGGGGGTGTGTGTGGTGGTGGGTGTGACGGGGTTGTTGTTTGGGAACTGCATAGTGGACGCGAGCATCTTGCAAGGACAACA
>NZ_BAAAIV010000029.1:0-781 GCF_039526245.1 Arthrobacter rhombi | reverse complement strand
GCCGCACCCAGATCTCCAGCTGGGGCATCAGGTGGTGCCGGCGGGCCCAGACAACGAAAGTCCTGATTTCGATGCCCTTGGGTTGTGCGAGGTACCGGTCAAGGTCCTGCTGGTGCATCGTTTCGAGGCTTGTCCCACGCCCGTCGAGCCAACTGAGGAAGCAGGCGATGGCCTTGAGCTCACGGCGCCGCCGATAGTCCACGTTCGGTGATATCGGAGCCGCCTCGGACTCTTGACGCATCATCCGCAGGACATGCCACTGGTGGTAGCGACGGAGGATCGTTGCATGGCCTGGAGCGAGCGTCTGCAGAAAGCGGTTGGCGAAGACCTCGTGGTCATTGAGTCGCACGTCGACGGCGGGCAGCGTTCCTGCGGTGACCATCAGCCGGCGCAGGTAGCGGATCCTTGGTGAAGGCTGGAGCTGGTTCAGCGTGCTGTGGCTGATGGGCACGTATCCGGTGGCCATGGCACGCAGAGTGCCATGCACTTGATCGTGCTTGATCCATCGCACGACGGTCCGCTTGTCCGGCGTGCTCAGCAGCAGGTCGTAGAGTCCTGTCAGGTCGGGATGGATCTTCCCGTCGTCTTGGGCCAAGACGTCCCGTGCTCGTTCCTGGAGGCGGCAAGTCCCGCACTGGGAACCTGTGAGTTGCTCCTCGCTTCCACACGTCTTGCAGGCGAATCGGCTGGGGACGCCCGCGCATGCTGCGCAAACGATGGTCCCGTCGTCGTCGAAGAAGGCCAGGACTTTCATTACTTCGCAGGATGGGCAGCTCCCCGG
>NZ_BAAAIV010000028.1:0-1283 GCF_039526245.1 Arthrobacter rhombi | reverse complement strand
GCGCCAGATCGGTGTTGGTTTCCTCCTTCTGTTCGGTGCCGACGGCGAGGGATTGCTGGATGAGGTCCAGGCCGAGGTAGCGGCGGGATTCGATCCATTCGTCGTGTTGTTCGGCGAGCACCGCCCCCACGAGGCGGATCAAAGCGTCGCGGTCGGGGAAGATCCCGACGACATCGGTCCGACGACGAATCTCTCGATTCAGCCGCTCCTGGGGATTGTTGGACCACACTTGTCGCCACAGGCCTTTGGGGAAGGCGGCGAACGCGAGGATGTCGTCGCGGGCGGCCTCGAGGTGTTTGGCGACCTTGGGCAGCTTGTCCTCGAAGGCATCCAGAACCCGCTCGAACTGGGACTGCACGCTCGCGGCGTCGGGCTGGTCGTAGACCGAGTGAAGCAGTGTCTTGACCCATGGCCAGCTGCTCTTGGGTGTCGCCGACATGAGGTTCGCAGCGTAGTGGGTTCGGCACCGTTGCCATGATGCGCCTGGAAGGGTGGCTCCGATGGCTGCGACCAAGCCTGCGTGGGCGTCGGAGGTCACCAGCTTCACGCCCGTTAGTCCGCGGGCGGTGAGGTCGCGGAAGAAGCCGAGCCAGCCGGCGCCGTCTTCGGCGGAGGAGGCCTGGATGCCCAGGACTTCGCGGTGCCCGTCGGCGTTGACGCCGGTGGCGATCATCGCGTGGACGTTGACCACCCGTCCGCCTTCTCGGACCTTCAGGACCAGGGCATCGGCCGCCATGAAGGCATAGGGGCCGGCGTCGAGTGGGCGGGTACGGAACTGCTCGACTTGTTCGTCCAGGTCTGCGGCCATGAGCGAGACCTGGGATTTCGACAAGCGGGTGATCCCGAGGGTTTCGACCAGCTTCTCCATCCGCCGTGTGGAGACACCCAGGAGGTAGCACGTCGCGACCACGGTGGTCAGGGCTGTCTCGGCGCGGCGGCGGCGTTCGAGGAGCCAATCGGGGAAGTAGGAGCCTTGGCGCAGCTTGGGGATCGCGACGTCGAGGGTGCCGGTGCGGGTATCGAAGTCGCGGTGGCGGTATCCATTGCGGGAGGTGTTCCGGTCCTCGGATCGAGCACCGTATTCGGCTCCGCAGACGGTGTCGGCCTCGGCGCTCATCAGGGCATTGATGAAGGTGGTGAGCATCTGGCGCATCAGGTCCGGGGAGGCCTGCTCGAGCTGTTCGGACAGGAAACGGGCAGGGTCGATAACATGGGGTGCGGTCATCGCGTTGACTCTCTTTCGAAACGTACTTTGGTAGGTCGTTTCAAGAATCACGCGGTGG
>NZ_BAAAIV010000027.1:0-899 GCF_039526245.1 Arthrobacter rhombi | reverse complement strand
CTATTAATTGCCGGCGGAGGGTGTTAAGCCTTTGGTGTGAACAATCAACTGAACACCCTCCTGACAACACTCTACGTCGATTTGGAAGATCGCATAATGCCCGAGATCGGCTACACGCGATCGCACCAACCGGGGCGCAAACCACTGCTCTCCGACGCCGAATTACTGTGCCTGGTCGTCGCCCAGCAACTGATGCAGTTCAATTCCGAGACCCGATGGATACGCCATGCCCGAGCCCACCTGCGTGAGATGTTCCCCAACGTGCCCACCCAATCCGGCTACAACAAACGCGTCCGCGCCGCCGGTGTCCTGATAGCTGCGGTCATCACCGAACTCGCCCGCGACACACCCTCCTGGCACGAGGACCTGCGCCTGCTCGACTCCACTCCGGTGCCCTGCGGCAAGAGCCGCGAGACTGCCAAGCGTTCCGATCTCGCCGGGCATACGTCCTATGGCTACTGCGCCTCCCATTCACGTTATTTCTGGGGCTTCCGGCTCTATCTGATCAGCGCACCGGATGGCATGCCCATTATCTGGGGGCTGGCCAATCCCAAGATCGGCGAACGTGAAGTCACCGAAGCCCTCATCCGCCACGACCACCGCCTGGTGCGACCGGGCCAAACCATCCTGGCGGACAAGGGATTCGCCGGAAAGGAGTTCGAATCGTTCATCAGCGAGGAAGCAGCAGCTACGCTGATTCGCCCGGATCGCAAGGGCGAAGCCAAGAGATTCGGAAAGCTCGGCGGCACCCGTCAATGGATCGAATCGGTATTCGACACGGTCAAGGGCCAGCTCACGCTCGAAGAGCACGCAGGGCGAACCATCGCCGGCGTCTACGCACGCGTCGGTTCACGCCTGCTCGCCTTGGCTGCGGGCATCTGGCACAACTGGCGCCTCAA
>NZ_BAAAIV010000026.1:0-1014 GCF_039526245.1 Arthrobacter rhombi | reverse complement strand
GCCCGACACTGAGATCGTCCCTGGGCCCTGCAACGAGATCTCGCTATCCGAAGCGCTCACCATCCAACCCGTCGGTTCACTAGTACCAGCCTCCCAAGCCTTGGCCCGCCAAGTCGTAGACGATCCCGACGTCTCCGTCTGGATTCGCACTTCCAGTCGCTGCCCGGCCTTCTGGACATAGCCAGGCAAGACCTTGTTGGCGACCATCGTTTCGACTCCACCGACGACTCTGACGAGCCCGATCTGTACCGTCTGGTCAGATCTGAATTGGATCTTCACCATGTACTGCCCTGCCGCTGATTTATGCAGTCCGGTATCAAAGTGCAAGTTCGCACCTTGCATGACCTTGTCCGTCCCAACAACGAAACTGGCATCCAGATCAGAAACATTGACACCTGACAATTCAGTCGTCCGCTTCTGCGCCGGGTTCAGCGTCATCTGCCCCTCCCCGTCGGCAACCGAGAAACCGGCTTGACCGGACCATTGACCGCCATCATCAGCAGTCCCCCAACCGGTGGAAACGTCACGATTGAAATCATCGCTGGCAACCACCCCGTCAGCAGACGCCTCGCTTGCCGTCACCGTTTTCGTCACAGTATCGACGGCGCCCAAACTATCCGTCACCGTCAAGACGACGTCGAACGATCCAGCCTCCGCAAATGTATGACTAGCCTTCACGCCTGTTCCGGAAGCCGATCCGTCACCCCAGTCCCACGAATACTGCATCGTGGCACCATCTGACGCCTTGGACGCACTCGCATCAACCGAAACCGACATATCAGAACTCTGCGCGGTGAATGAACCCACCGGCTTATCGTGACCAACCGCAACACCGGCCGAAACCACCGCGCTCTCAGCACCCGTCGAGTCCTTCACGGTCAACTTCACCGTGTAGGTCCCTGCCGCGGCATACTGATGACTCGGCTTGGCGCCAGTAGCAGATTTTCCGTCGCCGAAATCCCAGGCATACGAAGCAACAGTGGCACCATCGCTAGCCGTCGAACCCGACCCATC
>NZ_BAAAIV010000025.1:0-304158 GCF_039526245.1 Arthrobacter rhombi | reverse complement strand
CGGCCGGTTTCGTTGTAGCGGACCTTCGCCAGGACCGGATACATCATCACCAGCAAGCCGATGGCGATCGGCAGGGACACCGAGCCGATCTTCACCGCATCCAGGGCCGAATCCAGCCCGGGGATGAACCTGCCCAGCAAAAGGCCGGCGGCCATCGCCGCGATGATCCAAACAGGCAGGAACCGATCCAGGGTGGAGAGCTTGCCTGCGACGGCGGCCTCCCCCGGGACGGCAGGTGCGGTGGTCTCGGTGTTCACGAGGCTCCTTGAAGATCCAACATCGGATTGACGGTTGTCGATGCAAGAAGTATCCACACCTATATCGACAAATGTCAATCCATGGCACAATGGGGCCATGGAAACCCTGCTGGCACCCGAAACACGCACCGGTGCGCCTTGTTGCGAGCCAGCCGGTGGTCCGGCACTCGATGCCATCGAGGCCCAAGCCACGGCGCGCATCCTGAAGGCGCTCTCGGATCCGAACCGCTTGCGGCTGCTTTCCATCGTCAAGTCCGGCGAGGGTGGCGAGGCGTGCGTCTGCGACCTGACCGAACCACTCGACCTGGGCCAGCCCACGGTCTCCCACCACCTGAAGATCCTGGTCGACGCCGGGTTGCTGAACCGCGAGAAGCGCGGCACCTGGTCGTACTACTCCCTGGTTCCCGGGGCGCTGGAAGCCGCTTCGCAAAGCATCCTCGCCCTGTAGGTGGAACCTCCAGCCAAACCCCAGTCCGCTCGGGGCGGCCGTCGGGCAACGCGGGCGCCCGGATTCGGTCCGGGCGGCGGCCCACCTGCGCGGCGGGGCGTCGTCATCGCGGGCCTTGGCTTCGGGCAGATCCTGTCGTGGGGCTCGACGTTCTACCTGCTAGCCCCCTTGGCAGCCCCGATAGCCGCCGACACCGGATGGCCGCACGCCTGGGTCGTCGGCGGTGTTTCCGTGGCACTGCTCGTCGCGGCGCTGGGCTCGCCCGCCATCGGTTCCCTGGTTTCGCGCAACCATGGCCGAGAGGTCCTGGCGGCAAGCGCCCTGCTGTTGGCCGGTGGGCTCGCCACCCTCTCCCTGGCACCCAACCAATGGCTCTACCTCGGCGCGTGGGTCGTCCTCGGAGCTGGCATGAGCGGCGGCCTCTACAGCGGGGCATTCGCGGTCCTGGGCCATGCCTACGGGGCCACGGCCCGCTCCCCCATCACCGCCCTGACGCTGTTCGGCGGCTTCGCCAGCACCGCCTGCTGGCCGTTGACCACCTTGCTGTCCAACGAATTCGGTTGGCGGTGGACCTGCGCGGCATACGCCGCGGCGCATCTGCTGGTCACCTTCCCGCTGTATGTGCGCCTCGCCCTGCACGGCAAAGCCAGCCCCGAACCAGCAGCAAAACACCACCAGGACCCGCCGTCCAGTGCCCGGCAGCCTGGCCTGCTGTGGCAACCCGTGACGCTCATTGCCCTCATCACCACACTCGGCACCTCCGTATCGGCGGTTGTGTCGGTGCACGTCTTCACGCTGCTGGCGTCGCTGGGAGCCAGTGGCACCGTCGCCGTTGGCCTGGCTGCCGCCATCGGCCCCTCGCAGGTGGGCGCCCGGCTCGTTGAATTCACCCTCGCCCGGCGACGCCATCCGTTGTGGACCATGCTCACAGCGGTCACGGCCATCACAACCGCCCTCGTACTCCTGGCTACCGGGCTCGGACCACTACTCCTGCCCATGGTCGTGTATGGGGCGGGGATCGGCCTGAACTCCATCGCCAACGGCACCGTTCCCCTGGCCCTCGTCGGACAGGAACGCTACGCACGGACCATGGGACGAATAGCCCTTCCATCCCTGCTGGCCCAAGCCGCAGCCCCCGTCTGGGGCACCTCATTGATCAGCGGCTGGGGAGAGAAGCCGACGCTCCTGGTCTTGGCTGCGATGTCACTGGCAGCAGCAGTCCTGACGCTCTGGCTCATGCTGATTCACCGCCGCAGCAGCCGGCTCCTTCCCGCCCCCGGCACTCCGTCCTGACCATGCGGATCGACCCGTCATGCCGACAGGCGTTTGTCATTTTCAGAAGTCGACCGCACTGGGATCGCCGTCATGACGGGGTAATCCAGTACTTCGGACGGCAATGATGTCCGAAGTCCACTGCACCAAGCAGCATTCCGGTCCGTAGTCGTCTGCACCAGCAACCTGATGGTGTGCTTCAGTGTTTCTCGCGTTCTCCCTCGGCGGTCAGAATTTCCGGGGGTCGGGGCGGCAGGTGGCGGTAGAGGCTTGAGCGGGTGATGCCGGTCTTCTCCACGATTTCCCGGATGGAGTTGCCCTGGTCGCGCAGGTGTTCGGCGTAGGCGAGTTTCGACGGGTCGACGACGCTGGGCCGGCCGATGCGCTTGCCTTTGCTGGTGGCCACTGCGCGGGCGTGGGCTGCCCGCTCGATTGCGTAGGTCCTCTCCATCTGGCCGAAGAGTGCCAGCATGACCACCGCGAGTTGGGACATGGGGTCCTCGGGGTTGGCCGAGTCGACTCGGATGGGATCGGCCAGGTTCCGTACGCCGACGCCGCGCTCGGCGAGGTCGTGGATGAGGTTCAAGGTATCGCGAACGGTGCGGCCGAGCCGGTCCAGGGTGTGCACGACGATCACGTCACCATCCCGCGCCTGGTCCCGCGCCTCGCGAAGCCCGGGACGGTTGGTGGTCGAGCCGGATTTCCTGTCCACGTAGATATGCCGATCGGCGATGCCCTCGGCTTGCAGGGCATCGATCTGCCGGTCGAGGTCCTGTTTCGCAGTCGAAACGCGCGCATACCCAATGTCCATGCGGAAGTCGTGCTCGTACGGTTCTTCTGGGACGGTCTTTTGGGCTTAGTTCTGGAACGCAAATCCGTGGCGTGTCCGTTCGTGCCGGCATGTTCGGTGGGGCTGTTCCACTTCCAAGGAAGTGGGACACCCTCGACAGGGACGCGCCCTGCCGTTGTCGGAAGTTCCTGCACAAGAAACAGAACCACTGTCAGCTGGTGCATGTGTCCTCGGGCTTACGGCTGCGCCGCATACCTTCGGCCAGGCGTTTCGCCCACCTCATGGTGCTTCCCGTGACTGGCGTCGACGCGTGCTCAGACGTTGCCGTTCGTGGACCGTCGTGCGGTGCCGGAAGAGAGGCAAGAGCCGCGCTAATACATGAACCGGTGAATTCATAGATCCATGTATTATTATGATGTGAACACAACGGCCACACCCTCGCATACCGCTGCCTTGGCGCGTTTTGGGCATGCACTCTCCGATTCCACGCGGGTCGGCGTGCTGCTTGCCCTACGCGAAGCGCCCGCATTCCCCTCGGACCTGGCCGACGCGCTCGGCGTCTCGCGCCAGGTCATGTCCAACCAGCTGGCCTGCCTGCGCGGGTGCGGACTGGTCGAGGCGGTACCCGAGGGCCGGCGATCCTGGTACCGGCTGAGCGATCCGCACCTGGGCGCAGCCATGGACGAATTGCTTCGCGTGGTCCTGCAGGTCGACCCCGGCTGCTGCGAGGGGCCGGAGTGCACATGCTGAACACGCTCCCAGCCCAGGATCGGCACCGGGAGCTACTCAAGCGCCGGATACGGATCATCGTTGCCCTCACGATCACGTACAACCTCATAGAGGCCGTCATCGCCCTGGCAGCCGGCGCGGCCGCTTCCTCGGTCGCCCTGGTCGGCTTCGGGTTGGATTCCATCGTGGAAGTGCTTTCGGCTGCGGCTGTTGCCTGGCAATTCGCAGCCCGCGACCCTGAAAGCCGCGAGAAAAAGGCCCTGCGCCTGATTGCCGTATCCTTTTTCGGTCTCGCTGCCTATGTCAGTGTCAGCGCCGTCCTCACGCTGATCGGGCTCAAGGAAGCCGAACATAGCCCGGTCGGCATCACCCTGGCCGCCGTGAGCCTCGTGGTGATGCCATTTCTCAGCCTCCTCGAACGCCACGCAGGACGGGAACTGGGATCGGCCTCGGCCATTGCCGATTCAAAGCAGACCCTGATCTGCTCGTACCTTTCAGCTGCAGTCCTGGCGGGCTTGCTGCTCAACAGCCTCTTCGGCTGGAGCTGGGCCGATCCGGTAGCCGGCTTTGTCATCGCGGTATTCGCGGTCAGGGAAGGATTCGAGGCATGGATAGGGGAGGCATGCACGCAGCCCATGTCAGCCATATCCGGGGACAGGGAATCGTCTTCCGGCGAGGCGGGTTGCTGCTGACGCAGGCGTGGACCGGAAGCAGCCGCGATGGCCAGCTGGCGCCTGGCGGGCACGCCCGATCCTACCCGGCTGGATCCCTGCTTCCTTTGCAAGCGATGCCCCCGGATGCGTTCACCGACCAGAATTGCGCCAAAGGCGCTGCGCCTGATGGGAAGGAAGGAATGATGATTGAGCTGACGTCGACGTTGACGTGTCCTGCTTGCGGGTACGAAGCATCCTTGCGGATGCCCTCCGATTCCTGCCAGTTCTTCTGGGCGTGCCCAAATTGCACCAAGCGAATTCGGCCCGTTGCCGGCGATTGCTGCGTGTTCTGTTCCTACGGGACAGTACCTTGCCCCTCAAGGCAGGATTCGTCCACGTAAGAAAAAGCGGTGCCGACCGGTAACGTATCGTCCACCTGTTGCAAAAGATGGACCGCGGGAGGGCCCGGCGTGCTTGATTCCGTCCCGGACACATTGTTTTTCGGCGTAGGACAAGCCCTCTACCCGAAAGCGAACCATCTGAACGCATAAAAGCGCTCCCCAGCTGCTGGAACTGAATTATGGAGTCCAACAACTGGGGAGTAGTTCAAAGTGGCTCGGGCCCTTGCCCGGTTTTCCCTAGCCTACGTAGGTGTAGTAGCCCATCAACGGCCCATAGGGGCTGTCGGCTGGACGGACAACGGTGCCGACGGAGGGGTTCTGTGCGCCGATGATCTTACCGCCACCGATGTAGATACCGGCGTGGCTGCCGCCGTTCTGGTAGACCAGGTCGCCGGGCTTGGGGTTGGAGGTCTTCACGAACTTTCCACTGGTGCGGATGGCGGTCGTGTTGTGGGGCAGGCTGATGCCGGCCTTGCCGTAGATGTACTGGATGAAACCGGAGCAGTCCCAGCCCGAGGGGCTGCTGCCGCCCCACACGTAGGGTGTCCCCTCGTAGCTCATGGCCATGCCCGCGATCCCCGAGAGGCCCGCGCTGGATGTCGGGCTGGTTTCGGTCGTCTCCGGAGCGGGAGTGGAGGCCGTGGTGACCGTACCGGTCGACGAGGCGTTGTCGTTCGTGCTCGACGGCGCCGGCGTTGAGGACTGGCGGCTCTGGCGGGTCATCGCAGCGCCTGCGGCTGCTTCCTCGCGCTCGGCAGATGCGGCGGCTTCCGTCTGGGCGTCTATGCGGTCCGCGGCGGCTTGGTGTTCAGCGGCATCCTGGGCTGCTTCGCGTTCGGCTGCGGCCTTGCGCATTGCTGCGCGGTGGGCCGATCCGTCGGTGGACTTGACGTCGGCGACGGATACCTTGATCTGCTTCAGCTCTTGCGGCTTGGCGTCCGCAACGGTGACGGCGGCGGGGGAGTCCACGGAAGTGCGCAGGATGTCAGCTGCCGGGGCCTTGCCTGCTTCGCGGGCGGACGGGGCGCCCTCGGCGGGAACGCCGAGGGTCAGCACGAGGCCGGAGGCCGCGGCGATGACTGCGGCCTGGCGGCCAACTGAGCCGGCGTTGGAGGAGACTGCCTTGGAGATAGAGCCCAAGGGGTTGCTGCGGACGGGCGCGGCGCGGTGGCGGCCCAGGTGTCGCTTGGTCATGTGTTGGTTACCTCTCCCAATGCCTGCGGGGTTAGCTGTCGGGTTCGAGTGGGAGCCACTCGGCGTCCCGCGCTGACAAGGCAGCGCGAGGCGCTTAACCCCAAGGGCCCGGTGGGCCCGGATTTGGTTCCCCCGCCACTGCCAGAAGCTTCGCGAACGGACCCGAAGTGGTGGCAGTGCTCGGCAATCCACTTGGGTGTGCCGGGCTCATAGGAAGCCCGGCACGCAGACGAATTTACATGAAAGAACTGTAAAAGTCACGAAATGGTTACGGATTGATGTAGGACGTGTCACGACGGCCGCAGGCTTGGCGCGGACCGGGCGATGGTGGGATTGGGCACCAGGTCTTGATATATACCCCCGGGGGGTATATCTTGGGGGCATGGAAACAGAAGGAAGGCACCACGGCCACGTCGACACGCAGGCCGGACCCGCGGGCCATGACGACCACGCGCCCATGGATCACAGCGGGCAGGGCCATGGCGGCCACCACGGGCACGGGGACCACGTGGGCCAGTTCCGCCGCTTGTTCTGGATCATGCTGGTCATCGCCGTACCGGTGGTCGGGTTCAGTACCATGTTCGCCTCGATCATCGGCTACCAGCTGCCCCAGGCGCCCTGGATCTTGTGGATCTCCCCGATCCTGGGCACCATCATGTACGTGTGGGGCGGCAAGCCGTTCCTGACCGGCGCGGCCGGCGAACTCAAGGACCGCAAGCCGGGGATGATGTTGTTGATCGCCCTGGCGATCACCGTGGCGTTCCTGGCTTCCTGGGGTGCCCATCTGGGCCTGCTGGACCACGGCCTGGACTTCTGGTGGGAACTGGCCCTGTTGATCGTCATCATGCTGTTGGGCCACTGGATCGAGATGCGCTCCCTGGCACAGACGTCCTCCGCCCTGGATTCGCTGGCGGCCCTGCTGCCCGACGAGGCGGAAAAGCTCGTCGACGGCCAGGCGGTCCCCATTGCCCCCGCCGACCTCGTGGTCGGGGATGTGGTCATTGTCCGTCCCGGGGGCCGCGTACCCGCCGACGGCCGCGTGGTCGAAGGCACTGCCGACGTCGACGAGTCGATGATCACTGGTGAGTCCCGCCCGGTCCGGCGGGGACCGGGCGATCAGGTGGTGGCCGGTACGGTGGCCACGGACACCGCGCTGCGCGTGGAGATCACCGCCATCGGCGACGATACCGCGTTGGCGGGGATCCAGCGTCTGGTCACCGAGGCCCAGGGCTCCTCATCACGGGCCCAGCGCATCGCCGACACCGCGGCCGGCTGGCTGTTCTGGTTCGCGCTCGGGGCGGCCGTCATCACGGCGGTCGTCTGGGGTCTGCTGGGCTTCCCGGATGATGCCGTCATCCTGACGATCACCGTCCTGGTCATCGCCTGCCCCCACGCACTGGGTCTGGCGATCCCCCTGGTGGTCTCCATCGCCACCGAACGTGCCGCCCGCGGTGGCGTCCTGGTCAAGGACCGCCTCGCCCTGGAGAGCATGCGCACCGTGACCTCGGTCCTCTTCGACAAGACCGGTACCCTGACCCGGGGCGAGCCCGTCCTGTCCAAGGCCCTGCCGGCCGAGGGCGAAGACGAGCGGGAGGTCCTGGCCGTTGCCGCTGCCGCTGAGGCCGACAGCGAGCACCCGCTGGCCAAGGCGATCGTCGCCGCGGCCAGGGACCGCGGAATCGAACCCCGGACGGCAACGGATTTCAAGGCCTCCACGGCGCTGGGCGTGGACGCGGACGTCGGCGGCTCCAGGATCAGCGTCGGCGGCCCCGGCATGCTCGAACAACACGGGGCAGCCCCTTTGCCCGAGACCGAGGGATGGAAGGCCGAGGGGGCGATCATCCTTCACGTGCTCAGGGACGGTGCGGTGATCGGCGCGCTGGGCCTGGCCGATGAGGTCCGCCCGGAATCACGCGAAGCGGTCCGGGCCCTGCATGCACTGGATATCGAGGTGGTCATGATCACCGGCGACGCCGAGGCCGTGGCCCGCTCCGTGGCCGGCGAGTTGGGCATCGACCGCGTGTTCGCCGGGGTGCGCCCGGAGAACAAGGAGGAGAAGGTCGCCGAGCTGCAGCGCGAAGGCCGCAAGGTCGCGATGGTCGGCGACGGTGTCAACGACGCCCCCGCGTTGGCCCGGGCCGATGTCGGCATTGCCATCGGGGCTGGTACGGACGTGGCCATCGCCTCGGCGGGGGTGATCCTGGCCAGCGATGATCCCCGTTCGGTGCTTTCGGTCATCGAGCTCTCCCGTGCCAGCTACCGCAAGATGAAGCAGAACCTGTGGTGGGCGGCCGGCTACAACCTGGTCTCCGTTCCGCTGGCGGCCGGCGTCCTGGCCCCAGTCGGTTTCGTGATGCCCATGGCGGTCGGTGCCCTGTTGATGTCGGCTTCCACCGTCGTGGTCGCCTTGAACGCGCAGCTGCTACGCCGCCTGGACCTGGCCCCCGGAGCCAGCACGGCCGAGGCGCTGCGCCGGTCACCGTCCCCGGAGCGGGAACCGGCCACTGTGTAGGCGTTGCCGGCCCCACACGGGAAACAAGAACCGATGGGAGCACCCACGGGCCCGGGGCCCTGGTGGGTGCTCCCATCACATGTCCACGGGGCCCCGCGTCTATTTCCATTTGAATGGGCTACTTGACGTAGGAGAAGACTCCCATCATGCCGCGCTCGGCGTGGTAGGCGTTGTGGCAGTGCATCAGCCACTGCCCGGGGTTGTCGGCATCGAAGTAGACCGTCAGGGTGTGTCCGGGGCGGACGATGACGGTGTCCTTGCGGGCCCCGACATTGCCGACCTGGAAGGTGTGGCCGTGGATGTGCATCGGGTGCCACATCTCGGTCTCGTTCACGAACTTCACCTCCACCCGTTCCCCGGCGGTGACGTCGAAGGCGTTGGCGTAGGGGTCGGCCATGTCGTAGCGGTGGCCGTTGATGCCCCAGTCGTACTTCGCCATCCCCCCGGTCAGGCGCACCTCGTGCGTCCGATCCGGTGACCTCGCGTCCAGCTTCACCGACGGATCCGCGGTGAGTTGCCCGCCGTCCACCACCCGACCGGCCAGCTCCGAGGGGAGCTTCCCCGGGGCCGGTGGGGTGCCGGTGCCGGTGGAGACCAGCCCGTAGGCCATTTGCCCCTTGCCCTCGGCCAGTGCCAGCAGCGGCGTATAGCCGTCCTCCACGGCCAGGATGGCGTCGATGCGCTCGCCCATGCCCAGGACGACGGCGTCGACGTCCTCGTGCTTGATGGGGAAGCCATCGGTGTGGGTCAGGGTCAGCCGCTGGCCGGGGATGCCGATCCGGTAGGCGGTGTCCCCGGCGGCATTGATGATGCGCAGCCGGATCCGGTCCCCGGCCTTGGCCTCCAAGGTCTCCGGGCCGCCGGGGCCGCGTCCGTTGAAGAGGTGCAGCGGATAGGCGATGTCCCCGGCATCCCCGCCGAGGAAATCGCTGGTGGCACCCATCAGCATGTTGCCCCTCTTCATGGGGCCTGCGCCGCCCCCGTGGTCCATCCCGCCCATTGTCCCCATGTCGCCCATGCCCTTCGAGACCTCCTTGAGGACCTCTTCGGGGGTAGCGGTGATCCCGTCGAGCCAGTCGTCCAGGACGATGACCCAGTCCTTGTCGTATTCCAGGGTCTCCTTCGGGTCCTCGATGACCAGGGCACCGTAGAGGGCGCGTTCGCACTGCATTTCCACGTGGGAGTGGTACCAGTAGGTCCCCGGGTGCGGGAGGGTGAAGGTGTAATCGTAGGCGCTACCGGCCGCGATGGCCTTCTGGGTGAGGCCCGGGACGCCGTCGGCGTTGTTGCGCAGGGCCACCCCGTGCCAATGGATGGTTGTGGGTTCATCGAGCTGGTTGTCGACTCTGACGTCGAGCCGGTCCCCGGCCTTGCCGCGCAGGGTCGGCGCGACGAGGGAACCGTTGTACCCCCAGGTGTTGGCCTTCTTGCCGGCAATGGTGGTGGATAACGGTCCGGGGGCGAGTTTCTTGGTGATGGTCGTGCCGGTGGTTGCCCGGGCGGCTTCGGCCTGGGCGACGGTCGGGTCGGTGGGCATGATCCGGGCCGGCGGGGCGGCTGTCGGTTTGGCGGGGGTGCAGGCGGCCAGGGCAGCCGCGGCGGCGGTCGCGACCGAGAGCCCCAGGAACGAGCGGCGGTTCAGTTGGTTTTGCACGGAGGGGTTTCCTTGGTGTCGTGGGGGTTCTATACGGGAGTGGTGAAGGTCCCTGAGAGGTTCTGGAGCTCGTAGATCCAGTGCGTCCAGGTGCCGGTGGCCATGAGCAGGCCGACGAACACGAGCAGGGAACCGCCGGCGACGTTGAAGGCGCGCATGTGGCGCCGGACGAAGCCCAATGCCCGGCTCACGCGCTCAAGGCCCAGTGCCACGAGCAGGAACGGGATCCCCAGGCCCAGGCAGTAGAGGAAGCCCAGCAGCGCACCCCTACCTGCCTGCCCGGTGCTGGTGCTCAGCGCCAGCACCGCGCTGAGGGTGGGGCCCATGCAGGGTGTCCAGCCGAGGCCGAACACGATTCCCAGCACCGGTGCCCCGGCAATCCCGGCCCTGGGCTTGAAGGACGGCTTCACCGTCCGTTGCAGCGCCGGGAAGAGGCCCACCAGGACCAGCCCCATGGCGATGACGAAGATGCCCAGGCCCCGGATGAGCAGGTCCTGCCAGCGCAGCAGCCAGCCGCCGATGAGGCCGAAGGCGGCACCGTAGAAGGTGAACACGAGCGCGAAACCCAGGATGAACAGGCCGACACCGGTGAGCATCCGGCGGCGGCTCCCGGGCCGCCCGGCCTCGGAGAGCCCGGAGACGTAGCCCAGGTAGCCCGGGACCAGGGGCAGGATGCACGGGGACAGGAAGGAGACGACACCGGCGGTCATGGCCAGCGGTGCTGCCACGACCAGGGCGCCGGATTGGACTGTTTCGGCGAAGAACGCACCGATGCTCATCCCCGTCCTCCCCGGAGATGGGCTGGCCCTCCGGTTGCTGTTTCCCCGCCCGTTTCCCCGGCCCTACGTGGCACGGCCCGGGCCCTGCGGGTGGTCATTCCCGGCCCTTTTGGGGCTCGGCGTCGGTGAAGGTGCGCCCCAGGTCGCGGGAGACCTGTACACCGGTCGCGGAGGCTGTCCAGATCTGCGTGTCGCCGTCCTTGACGACCATGTCCATGGCGGCCACGTCCTTCGTGGTGGCGGGTTGTTTCCGCCATTGCAGTCCGCCGTCGCTGCTGGTGTACAGGGCCCCGTCGGGTGTGATGCCCGCTGCCTGGTTGCCGGATATGGCGGTGATCATCAACAAGGGGGCCCCGGGAACCGGGTTCCAGGAGTTGCCGTGGTCGTTCGAGCGCATCAGGCCGGATTCCGTGGTCGCCAAGGCGACGTGGCCGTCGGTGGCGGCGGCGAGGTGGTAGGCCGGCACCTGGTCCCCGGCCAGCTCCCAGGAGCTGCCGCCCTTGTTGGTGAGCAGTTGGCCGTCGAAGCCGATGACTCCCTCGTGGGTGGCTGCCAGGGCGTGGAAGTCCGATTGCCCGGTCCGCGACAGCGGCGTCCAGTTCCTGCCCCCGTCGGTGGATTCGATCAACCCCACCGGGTCGGGCAGGTCCACCCCGGGGCCCGGGTGTCCGGAGGCGTAGAGGATCCCGTCGGCGGCGACGGTGAAGCCCATGAGGTCGATCTCGGGGCCGATCCTGGTGGCCGGTTTCGTGGAGACGTCATACAGGCCCTCGTGGGTGGCCAGCAGGACCTTCCCCGTTTCGGCGTCCACGTCCATGCCGTGGATGTGGCTGGTGGGGTAGCCGGTGGTGGCGGCCACGGGAATCGGGTCGTCCAGGGTCGACGGGGCAGAGCAGGCCGAGAGCACCAGGGTGCTGGCGGCCACGAGCACGGCGAACCGTTTCCGGCGCCGGGGCAGGATGGATTTGGGCATGATGGGAGTTCCTTCGGAAGGTCTTGGGCACGCAGGCGTGACCGGTGCGGGGTCCGGGTTCCGGGCCCCGCACCGTTGGCCGCGTGGGAAAGGTGCGGCCTAGAGGCCGGCGAGCAGGTCCTGCATCTTCTTGATCTCCGCCTGCTGCGTCTTTTCGATCTGCTTGGCCAGGGCGATGGCCTGGGGGTTCTTTCCGTCGGCGATCTCGTCCTCGGCCATCCCGACGGCGCCCTTGTGGTGCTCGGTCATTGACTCCAGGAACATCCGCGAGGCATCGGTACCCTGGGCGGACTCCAGTTCCTTGAGCTGTTCGTCGGTCATCATGCCCTCCATGCCGTGGCCGCCCATGTCCGATGCGGTGGGTTCGCCCCACGTCTTCAGCCATCCGGTCATGGTCTGGATCTCGGGTCCCTGGGCTTCCTTGATGGTCGTGGCCAGGTCGGTGATCTTGTTGTCGATGCCGTCCTTGGCGAGCATGAGCTCGCTCATCTGCACGGCCTGCTTGTGGTGGGGGATCATCATCTGCGCGAACATCGTGTCCGCGTCGTTGTGCTCGGCCGAAACCTGGCTCCCGGCATTCGACGGGGCCGACTGCTGGGACGAAGCCGTGGCGGAGCCGGAGGCGGCGGGGTTCTCGTTGCCGGCGCAACCGGCCAGGGTGATTGCTGCGGCCACGCCGATGGCGGGCAGGAAAAGTTTGCGGTTCATGGTGGTTCGTCCTTCGTTGCTAAGAAAGTGTCTGGAGGTCAGCCGGCTACCAGGCGGTGGCCGGTGAAGGCGAAACCAGGTGCCCGGTGGGCATGGCTGGTCCGCACACCGGTTCTAGGTGCGGCTGATGCAGAGCTGGGTCAACGAAGGAGTGGGAACGAGCCGAAATACCCGCGGGACGGGCGGCGGGCCGCGACGCAGCAGCGTACGCAGCAGCTCGTTGCGCGGTGGAGCCAGGAACGCGAACATCGCCAGGACGATCAGCGAGAGCATGCAGATGCCAGCTGCCATGTCCCCGGCATCGCACGTGCCGACGCAACCGGCCATCGGCGATCCATCGCCAATGGCCCCGGTGTGCGCATGAATGCTGGGCAGGTCCGTAGCCGTGGCCAGTGGGGCCACGCTGGCGGAGGACGGGGCCGGTTGGGAATCCGTGTGTTCCCCATGTCCGCCCATCCACAGGTGCATGCCGATGATGCCCGTCAGGACGGCGCCGAGGCACAGCAGGAGCAGGAAAGAATGCCGGCGGGGTCCGGTCCTCCCTGAATCCATCACATGGGCCATTCTACCGCCCAGGGGTGGGGCCCGGGTCTTTCGCTGCCATGGGACGGAACGCCGGTTCGGCGTCCCTCCCGGAATCCGCGCTGGTGCCTGCCTCTACCCCGCGGGGGTATGGAAGCCCGGGGTGCGGGCGGTCCTTCGGAACAGCTGCACATCTCGTCGACACCTCCCCGCGGGCAGGTCTAGCGTGGGGCAAACGAGGCGTGCTTTGCACGCCTGGACCGGACGAAGCCGACGCGCAAGGGAGCAATCCAATGAGCCACATCACCAGCATGCTCGACACGTACCCGAAGGACCTGGGCGGCATCGACCGCGAAAAACTCGCGGACTGCATCGCCGCGTGTTTCGAGTGTGCCCAGACCTGCACCGCCTGCGCGGACGCCTGCCTGGCCGAGGACATGGTCGCCGACCTCACCAAGTGCATCAGGACGAACCTGGATTGCGCCGATGTCTGCGCCACGACCGGCAATGTCCTCTCCCGGCACACCGGCTACGACGCCAACGTCACCCGCTCGGTCCTCGAGGCCTGTGCCGCGACCTGCAAGGCCTGCGCCGATGAATGCGGACAACACGCGGAAATGCACGGGCACTGCAAGGTCTGCGCCGAAGCCTGCCGCCGCTGCGAGCAGGCATGCAACGAACTCCTCGCGGGCCTGGGACGCGGGGCCTCCGAATAACCGGGCCGGCCCCGGGAAGGCCCGCCACAAGGAAGGAAGCCGCGGCCGTCGCGTTGCCGGCGGCCCGTTCCTAGAGGTCCGTCAGGCCCACCCCCTGCTTGTCCAGGCAGGGCGAACGCTTTCCCGTGCGGGCACCGAAGGACCGGCGGCACCCGCAGCGGGCATCCCCGGCAGAGGGGAGTTCCAGCCAGATGAAGCGCTGCATCCTGTTGTGGTTCCCGAAGTCCAGCACGGCACCGTCGAGCTTCGCTGACAGGCCGTGGCCCACGCTCAACGTGAGGTCCTCGAGCCCCGGGTGTGGCGCATCCGCGTCCGCGCCGGTGGTGTTTCCGGGACCCCCGGCCGGGTGCAGGGTGCAATGGATGGGTTTGCGGGGCAGGGACCGGGAGAAGTACAGCCCGGTGGCCCGGCACCCTCCCGGGCCCTCATAGCAGTGCAGTGTCCCGCCGAACACCCCGATCATTTCCAGGGCGTCGGCGGTGACCCCGAAGATCTCCCCCGTGGGTAGTTCGGCGGTGGCGGCCCGGGTAATGGGTGGCATGTTGTGCTCCTGCAGGTAGTGGCGGCCAGTCTCGATGCCGGATCGGGGCGGGCCTAGGCGGGGGAGGGCTCCGCCGACGTGTCCCAGACCGGGATGGTGGTCACGGAGCCGACATTCGGCAAAGCCGAGCGGAGCGCCTTTTCGACCGATCGGCTGCGTTCGATCATGTGCGGCATCGTGGAGGACCCGTCGGTGGGGAGGGAGACCTCCACGTGCAGTTTGTGCCCCATCCACCGCATGCGCACTCCCGGCTCGCCCGGCGTGATGGCAGTGACAGCCGTCTCCGCGCGTTGGACCAGGTCGGGGTCCACCCCGTCCATCAGGCGCCTGCCGATGTCCCTGGCCGTGCCCCACAGCAGGACCGCGATGGCGGCGGAGATCAGCAGGCCGATGATCGGGTCCGCCAGCGGGAACCCGAGCCAGACGCCGGCAACGCCCAGCACGACGGCCAGGGAAGTGAACCCGTCGGTGCGGGCGTGGACCCCGTCGGCGACCAGGGCGGCCGATCCGATCTGCCGGCCCACCCGGATGCGGTAGATGGCGACGGCTTCGTTTCCCGCGAAACCGATCAGGCCGGCGGCCAGCACCCATCCGAGGTTTTCCAGCGGCTGGGGCTCAAAGAACCTGCGGATCGATTCGACTGCGGCCACCACGGCCGAGAGGGCGATCATCGCGACGATGAACAACCCCGCCATGTCTTCCGCCCTTCCGTAGCCGAAGGTGAAACGCCGGGTGGCGGCGCGCCGTCCCAGAAGGAACGCAATCCACAAGGGGATGGCGGTCAGTGCGTCCGAGAAGTTGTGCACGGTATCGGCCAGCAGCGCGACGGAGCCGCTGACCAGCACCACCACGAGCTGGAAGACAGCCGTGGCACCGAGCCCGATCAGTGACAGCTTGACCGCGCGGATGCCCTTGGCGCTGCTTTGCATGGCATCGTCGATCGAATCGGAGACGTCGTGGCTGTGCGGGACGAACAATCCGTGGATGACCCCGCGCAACCCGGAGGGATGCTCGTGGCCGTGACCGCCCTGGTCATGGTCATGGTGATGTCCGCGCCCATCATGGGGATGGTCGTCGTTGTGTCCGTGGTCGTGACCATCGTGCTGGTGATCGTGGGAATGGCCGTGGTCGTCATGGTCGTGCCCGGTGCGCGACTTCACGGGGTTCCCTCGGCATCCCCATGATGGTGCAGCGGCGTGCCTCCCAGGGCGTGTTCTGCCTGGAAGATCGCATCCGCGACCAGCTGCCGGGCATGTTCGTTGGCCAGACGGTAGAACACCCTGGTCCCGTCCTGGCGGCTGAGGACCATCCGGGACAGGCGCATCTTCGCCAGGTGCTGGGACACCGCCGCCGGGGACTTGTCCACGATCTCGGCTAATTGGTTCACCGGCAGCTCACCGTCGCGCAGGGCCAGGACCAGGCGTACGCGCGTGGCATCGGCAAGCATGGAGAAGACCTCCACCGCGAGCTCCACATACTGGCTATCCGGTTCACGGCCACAAACATTCTTATCTGCATTCATGCGAAGATTATTGCACGAGATGGTGCGCCTGGAAACGGAAGTCGACTCGGATCTCAGTGCACAGGACTGCTGAGAGGCAGTGAAGTCCACTTCTGAAAACGACAGCGTTGCATCCAGTTAGATAATGCCTGCTTTGTCGGACAATATGAAGCGTCCGCACATACCGAAAGCCACCCGCGATGGAACCGTCACAGGGCGATCTTCCAGTGCCCGCAAATTCCAAAGGTTTCGCTTCGAAACGATGGTGGAATTAGCTCAGCTGCGGATCACCCACTCGAACGCCTCGGCCGTGGACCGGGCACCCTGGGCGGCCTTGGACCGGCTGGACTCCCCCAATTCCCCGAGGACCTGTTCGCCCAGCTCGACGATCCCGGCGAAGGTATCGGGCGTGAGCCACTCCGGGCGCGTCGCGAAGAGGATGTCCTCGCTCGCCGTGTTGCCACTCGCGCCGGGGGCGAACGGGCACCCGCCCAGACCGCCGAGGGCGCCGTCGACCAGATCGGCGCCGGCGTCGATGGCCGCGAGCGTGTTCGCGACACCGAGACCCCAGGTGTCGTGCCCGTGGTAGACGATGCGCCGGTCCGGGGTCTCGTCGCGGACCCGGGAAACCAGTTCGGCGACCTGACCGGGATGGGCCTGGCCGAGGGTGTCACAGATGACGATGTCGCAGGTTCCCTCGGCCCGCGGGTCGTTGGCGATGGAGAGCACGCGCTCGACCGGAACCTGGCCTTCGAAGGGACAGGTGAAGGACGTGGCAATGCAGAGCTGGATGCGTCCGCCGACCGCGCGGGAGTACTCGACGGCCTGCGGGAGCGCTTCCAGACTGGCATCGGTGCTGCGACCGATGTTGGCCTGGTTGTGGGCATCGGAGGCGGAAAGGCAGTACTGGAAGTTCCGCACGCCGGCGGCCGCCGCCTTGGCCACGTGGCCGGGGGTGGCCACCCAGATCCAGCAGCGTTCCAGCTCGTCGGCGGTCAGTTCGGCGACGACGTCGAGGGTGTTGGCCATGGTGGGCACCAGGTCGGCGCGCGCCATGGAGCCCAGTTCGATTTCCGGGACCCCCAGCTCGATCAGCCTGCGTACGGTGGCGACCTTTGCGGCGGTGGAGAGGTTCTTACCCGTCAGCTGCAAGCCGTCGCGCAGGGTGACATCGCGCAGTCCGGCGCCGCGCACCGCCGTCGTGCCCCGGGCCTTGTCGGTGGTGGTGTTCATGCGCTGTACGCACCCTTCGCTCCGGCGGCCGCCGCGATGGCTTCCGCGTCCAGGCCCAGCAGTCCGCCGAGCACCTCGTCGTTGTGTTCGCCCAGGTCCGGGCCCAGGTGGCGCACCGGCAGGGAGGTGGCGCCGATGACCGGGACGATGCCGGGGAAGCCGACGTCGTGCAGCATTTCCTCGCCGGTGGAGACGTCGAACTTCTGGACCATGTTCCGGGCGGCGTACTGTTCGTCGGCGACGATGTCCGCCGCGGTATAGATCGGGCCGGCCGGGACGCCTGCGGCGTCGAGCATCTCCAGCGCCTCGGGGGCATCGTGGCGTGCGGTCCACTCGCCGATGGCGGCATCGAGTTCCTCGCGGCGGGCCCAGCGGCCGGCGTTGGAGCCGAGTCCGGGGTCGGCTCCGAGGTCGGGGCGGCCGATGGTTTCCATGTAGCGCTGGAAGATCGAGTCCCCGTTGCCGGCGACGACGATGCTGGCCCCGTCGGCGCAGACGTAGGCGTTGGAGGGGGCGATGCCTTCCATGCGGCCGCCGGTGCGTTCGCGCTGGTTCCCGTAGGCCTCGTAGTCCGGGACGAGCGATTCCATCATCGAGAACATCGCCTCGTTCAGGGCGACGTCGATGATGCGCTCGCCCAGGGCGGTGCCTTCCTGCCCCGCGCCACGGCGGGATTCGCGCTGGAACAGGCTCATCACGGAGCCGAAGGCAGCGTAGAGCCCGGCGATCGAATCCCCGATGGAGACACCGACACGGACCGGGGCGCGGTCCGGGTCGCCGACGAGGTTGCGGAAGCCGCTGTAGGCCTCGGCGACGGCGGCGAATCCCGGGCGCTCGGACAGCGGGCCGGTCTGGCCGAAGGCGGAGATCCGGGTGATGACGAGCTCGGGGTTGGCCTCGTTGAGGACCTCGGGGCCGAGCCCCCACTTCTCCAAGGTGCCGGGGCGGAAGTTCTCCAGCAGGATGTCGGAGGTGCGGACCAGTTCGAGGACCGCGGCGCGGCCGGCGTCGGAGCGCAGGTCCAGCACCACGGACTTCTTGTTCCGGTTCAGGGTGCGGTAGAGCATCGAGGTGGTGCCCTTGGCCAGGCGCCAATTGCGCAGTTCGTCACCGGTTCCGGGGCGTTCGACCTTGATGACCTCCGCGCCGAAGTCGGCCAACAGGCGTCCGGCGGTGGGTGCTGCAATGTAGTTGCCCAGTTCCAGGACGCGGACTCCGGCCAACGGGGCCGTGGTGTTCTCGCTCATGGTGTGTCCTTTGCTTGCTTCAGGGATGGTGCGGGGGGCGGGGCAGGGCGGGGTCAGATGAACAGGCTCAGGACCGAGACCAACCCCAGCGCCACGACGGAGGCGACGGAGACGCCCAGGGTCACCGATTTCAGCGCACCGCGGGTGGTCTGGCCGAGCAGCGCCTGCAAGAGCCAGAAGGTGTTGGAGGTGACATGGACCATGAACAGCGATCCGGCGCCGGCGGCCAGGGCGATCAGCACGGGGTCCAGCCCCAGGGCCGGGGCGATGGGGGCCAGCAGGCCGGCAGCGGTGATGGCCGAGAGGGTCACGGAGCCGACGGCGATGTGCAGGACGGCGGCGATGACCCAGACCACGAGCAGCGGGGCGACCGGGCTGGCGGTGAAGAAACCGCCCAGGATGTCCCCGACGCCGGCAGCGGTGACCGCCGCGGCGAGTGATCCGCCGACGCCGGTGAGCAGCAGGATCTGCCCGGATTCGCGGAAGCCCGCCGAGATGCCGGCGTCGACCCGTTTCTGTCCCACGGTGTAGCGGCCGACGACGCAGGTGCCGACCAGGCCGATCAGCAGGGCGATGATGGGTTCCCCCACGAACTGGATGGGGGCGATCTCGATTTTGGTGATCTCCAGGATGGCACCGGCGGCGATGAGGAGCAGGGAGAGCAGCAGCGGGGCGAAGAGCAGGATCAGCGGTGCTTCGGTCCGGGTGCGTGCGGCCACGGCGACCGGGGAACCCGCGGTGCCACCTTCACCCGTGGTGGCCCGGGTATTGCGGAAGGGGGCTCCGACGGCCACCTGGGCACCGTCGTCGTGCACTGGCTCTTCGGCTTCGAACAGTTCGTGGTTCTCATCCGATTCCTCTTTCCAGAGGCCGCGGCGGAAGAGGAAGGTCATGATCGCGATGGCGATGATGACCGTGGGGACGACGATCAGCAGGCCGAAGAGCAGCATCTTGCCCAGCGGGACGTTCAGCAGTCCGGCCAGCGCCAGGGCGCCGACGCCGGGGACCATGAACACGATGCCGCATTCGAGCGAGATGGCCATGGCGGTGGCCATGCGGGCGGTGCCGAGCCTGCCGATCTTCGGGGCGAGGCGGCGGGCCAGCGGGGCGGAGATGACCAGCAGGACGTCCAGGAAGATCGACTGCAGGACCGTCGCGCAGGCCAGGCCCATGGTGTAGGGCAGGCGGGATGGGCCGAAGGTCTTCAGCAGGTGTTCGACGAGGCGGCGGATGGCGCCGGTTTCGTTGAGGATCGAGCCCATCAGGACGCCGAAGGCGATGAGCAGGCCGACCTCCATCATGATGTCGCCGAAGCCGGTGGAGATGGTCTCGACGGTCTTCTTCACGCCGAGCCCGACGGCCAGGCCAAGGTAGGCCGCGCCGACGACCAGGGAGATCACCGGATTGACCTTGAAGCGCACGATCAGCACGACAGTGGCGATCACGGCCACTGCTGTGTTGATCAGGATGGCAGCATCTGACATGGGAGGGGGCCCTTCGGGTTGACGTCACGACTGTGACCGGAGCCACAGCACTAAACCCATATTATGGTTTTGTTCCCATAATGCAAGACGTATGACGGAACTCCTTGGACGTCCTTCCGGGTGCCGCGGGCCGCGCTGGCGTACGGCGAGCGGCTGACTAGGACCGTTGGTGGTTCGGTTCCATCACACAGGCCGTGGCCGAACCGGGCTCGATTTCCGTGCGGCCCGCGTCATGGATGACCGGGCCCGCACCGACGGTGTCCACCGACCGGCGGAAGTCGGCGTCCGGCAAGCGGCGCACGTCGAGGGGGCGGCCCGATCGCAGCCAGGTCTCCAGACGTGCCGGTTCGGCGTCCAGCAGCCAGGCGAAGAGCGCGTGGGCCGCCTGCGCGGCGGCCTTGCCGGTCGACATGCCCAGGGAGTCGTTGAGCACGACGGCGAGGCATGGTTCAACGCCGGGCGCCCGGGGTGCGCGCGGGACCTCGGCAGCGCGCGGCAGTTCCGTGCCGGAGACCTGGAGCTTGGCGATCTTCCGCGGGACCTGTGCGGACGGTCCGGGCACGAAGGCGATCGCCTGCCCCGCGCCGGCCACCCCCAGCGCATGGTCGGGATGGGCGGCACGGAGCTTGGCGAACGTGCCGGCGTCGGCCCTGCGGACCACCTTGGCGAAGGATCCTTCGGCCCAGATCCGCCACTCGGGGGCCGCGGGGCTGGCCGCGAACGCCCCCACGGAGGCGAGGGCGGCCGCAGCGATCCCCTCGGCTTCGGGCGCCGGCTGGTCCCGGTCCACGAGCAGCACGATCTGCTGCACGAGCTCGCTGGGCGGCTGGGCCTCCACTGGCTAGCTTTCGGTGTTTCCGGCGGCCTGTTCCTGGGCCCGGAGGGCGTCCGCGCGCAAGGCCTTGCGGCGGCCGAGGATCTGGATCCCCGCCACGACGGGGATGGATCCCAGGGCCACGGCGCGCATCCAGGGCTTGTCGAACACATGGCCGGTCGCGGCATCGAGGGAGGCGGGCCCGGAGCCGGCAATGACCGTGCAGGTGGCCGCCAGGGACAGGAGTGCCGGGTATTCCATTCCGCCCTCGGTGGCGAAGAATCCGTTGGGGGCGTGCACTGCTGCGGCAACACCCATGGCGGTGGCCGCCGAGGCGCCGGCCGCCGGGGTGGCCAGTCCGAGGATCAGGGCGGCGCCGGCGCCTGCTTCGCCCCAGCCGGCGAGGACCGCATTGCGTCGTCCCGGACGGAAGCCCATGGCGTGCATGGCCTGGCCGGTGCCCTCGACCCCGCTGCCGCCGAACCAGCCGAAGAGCTTCTGGCTGCCGTGGGCGACGAGGACGCCGCCGACGCCGACCCGCAAGAGCGTGTGGGCAATGGTGTTCGCGATGACTGGACGGGCGGGCTGCTGCATGGTCGGTCTCCTGCTGATGGGTTTCTGTTCCACCCTCCATTCTCCCAGAGGCGGCCGCCCGGTCTCGCCCACCGGCTGCCCCGTGGCGGTTGCCTAGACGAACTCCCCGCGCACCACGCGGCCCAGCACCTCGGTGAACAGGTCGACGCCGGCCAGCATGTCCTCGTCGCTGGTCAGCTCCTTCTCGTTGTGGGAGATGCCCTCGACGCTGGGCACGAAGAGCATGATCGTGGGCACGATGTCCTTCATGTTCGTCGAGTCGTGGCCGGCCAGCGTGCGGACGGTGCCGTAGGGCAGCCCCAGCTTGTCGGCGGAGGCTGCTGCCAGCTCCATGCCGGAGGTGTCATACGCCTTGGACGCCCAGACGTGTTCGGCGCCGCGTTCGATCTCGACGCTCGCCCGCGCTTCGATGGCGGCGACGCGGCGATGCAGTTCGGCATCGGCCGCGGCGAGCACGTCCGGGTCGGTGCTGCGCAGGTCCACCAGCAGGTTGACGCGGCTGGCCACCACCACCGGGGAGTTGGGGAAGACCGTGAATTCGCCGCAGGAGGTGATGACTGCGTGCTCGTCGGTGGAGAACTCGTCGGCGATGTCGCGGGCCGCGGCGACCAGCAGGGAGGCTCCCAGCAGGGCGTCGTGCCGGTCGGCGATGACGGTGGCCCCGGTGTGGGCCTGTTCGCCGTGGACGACGAATTCGTACTTGTTGGCACCCCACGTTGATTCGACCAGGCCGATGACCAGGCCGTTGTCCTCCAGCGAGCGGCCCTGCTCGATGTGGATTTCCAGGTAGGCGGCCACGTCCAGGCTGAAGTCCCCGATGGTGCCGATCGACTCGAGCGCCTCGCGCACCGTGGTGCCGTGCGGGTCGGTGGTCTCCAGGACCTGGTCGGCCGGCAACTTGCCGGTGAAGACCGAGCTGCCCATCATCGAGGGCTTGAACCGGCAGCCCTCCTCGTTGAACCAGTTGATGACCGCGACGTTGAACGCCGCGCCCTCGGCAGCTTCCTGCAGGCGGATGGCCGCGTGGGCGGCGGTGAGCACGCCGTAGGCGCCGTCGAAGCGCCCGCCCAGCGGCTGCGAGTCCAGATGGGAGCCCATGGCGACGTACGGTGCGCCCGGGACGAGTTCGAGCAGGGCGAGCTGGTTGCCGACGGCGTCGTAGCGGACCTCGAAGCCGTGGCCCTCGACGAGCCCGCGGAACCAGTTGCGGGTCTGCCCGTCGGCCGCGGTGCCGGCCTGGCGGTCCACTCCCCCGCCGGCGGTGGCGCCGAAGGTGCTCATGGAGCGGAAGTCGGCGAGGAAGGCACGCGCCGCCTCGGCACGCTCGGCGGTGGACTCGGAGGGGGTGGTCGCGCTCATGCTGCGGCTCCATTCGGGGTGGCTGGGTCGAGGGCGTTGCCGTCGAGGGTGTTGTAGGTGAAGGCGCCGCCGACCAGGGTGGCCAGCACGTCGAGGTCGGCGATGTCGGGGGCGTGAAGCGGCGAGGCGGAGAGAACCACCAGGTCGGCGAGCTTGCCGGATCGCAGGGTCCCCTTGTCCGCCAGGGTGCCGGTCGCTGCCGCGGCCCAGCAGGTGTAGGCGCGCAGCGCCTCGTCGGGAGTCAGGCCCTCGACGGGGGCACCGTCGTCGTGCACTCCGCCCAGGACACGTCCGGTGGAGGTGCGCCGGTCCACCCAGGCCTGCAGTCCGCGGCGGACGTTGTTATCGGCCACGGGCAGATCGGAGGAGCCGGCGAGGATCCCGTCGGCGTCGACGATGGAACGGCCCCGGTACAGCCAGCCCTCCCGGTCGGGGCCGACAAGGTCGGCCATCTGGTCGCCCAGCGGCCCGATGAACGCCGCCTGCGGGGTGACGGCGATGCCGTGGCGTGCGGCGAGCTCGACCTGGTCGGGCCGGGCGATGCCGAAGTGCTCGATCCGGTTGGGCAGCGGGTTGGGCCCGTACGCGTCCTGGCAGCCGATGACGATCTCCAGGGCGAGGTCGATGGCGGCGTCGCCGATGGCGTGCAGGGCGATCGGCCAGCCCGCGCGGTAGGCGGAAGCCACCTTGTCGCGGTAGCTGGCCTCATCGTCGAGCAGGTAGCCGTGGTTGTGCGGGTGGCCGCAGAAGTCCTCGGTGACCGCTGCGGTCGCGCCGAGCAGGGAGCCGTCCATGAAGACCTTCACGGGCCCCAGCGATACCCAGTCGTCGCCGAATCCGGCGCCGAGGCCCAGGTCCAGGCCGCGGCCCGTCCCACCGTGCAGGTCCTCGGCGTGGCCGGTGACCGGGTGCAGGGCGTCGAGGGTGGGCATCAGCTGGGCCCGGGCGTGCAGGCGGCCGGTGCGGTGGGCCAGCTGGTAGGCGGCGACCTCCAGCGGGCTATGGCCGATCCAGCCGGCGGCGATGCCTGCCTCGGTGAAGCTGGTGATGCCTTCGGCGGCGTAGCTGGTGGTCGCTGCGTCGAGGGCGTCGACAATCGCTTCGCGGGAGTACGGCAGCAGCAGGTTCTGGACGATCCCCTGCGCGGCCTCCTCGACGACGCCGGTGGGATGGCCGTCCCCGTCGCGCAGGACGGCTCCCCCCACGGGGTCCTCGAACCCCGGTTCCAGGGCGCCGGCCAGGGAGAGCGTGGCGGTGTTGGTGATCGCCTGGTGGCCGGAGACGTGGCGCAGATAGAGCGGGCGTTCCCCGGTGATCGCGTCCAGCCGGGCGATGTCCGGGAAGGCCCCGCCGTGGTGTTCGTGGTTGAAGCCGGTGCCGTGCAGCCAGGCGTCATCGTCGCCGAGGGCGTCGAGCCGGGCGGCCTCGGCTTCCAACAGCGCATAGAGCTCGTCGAGGCCGCGGGCAGGCGCCAGGTCCACCGATTCGAGCCCGAGCCCCCACCACGTGGTGTGGCAGTGGGCGTCGATGAACCCGGGCACGACGGCGGCGCCGGCCAGGTCGATCTCTCGGGTGGCCGTGCACCCGTCGAGTTCCTCGTCGAAGCCGGCGATGCGCCCGTGCAGGATGCCGATGCTGTGCGCCCGCGGCCGCTCGTCCTCGAGCGTGATGATCTCGGCCCCGCGCAGGATCAGGTCAAGGTTCATGCGGTGGCCTCCGCTGCTGCGGTGGACGGCGGCATGGTGGCCGGGTCGATGCGCAGGTGCAGCAACGCCGGGACCTTCCGGACGGTGACGGCTTCCAGCGCGCGGTCGATCGCGGCGGACACGTCGGCGGTGGTGCGCACGTCCTCCCCGTGACCGCCAAACGTCTCCATGAGCGCGGCGAACTCGGGGTTGGCCATCGCGGTGCCGGAGGGGCGGCCGGGGTAGTGCTTTTCCTGGTGCTGCACGATCGTGGCGAACACCCCGTTGTCCACCACGATGACCAGCGGTGCCGTCCCGTGGGCCTTCGCGACCGCGAGCTCCTGTCCGTTCATCAGGAAGTCACCGTCTCCGCAGACCGCCACGGCGACCCGGTCGGGATGGATGAGCGAGGCGGCGACGGCTGCCGGCACGGAAACGCCCATGGCACCGTTGCGCGGACCCACCAGTGTGCCCGGCCCGGCATGGGTCAGGTAGCGGTGGCCCCAGAGCGTCGCATTCCCGGCACCATAGGTGGCGATCCGGTTCGCCGGCAGCTTCTCCTCCAGCAGCCCGAACGCCACCGAGAGGTCGACGCCGGTGGCCGGGTTTTCCGCCGCCGGGGTCGCGAACGTGTGCTGTTCCGCGGCCAGGGCCTGCATCCACCCGGCGCCCCGGTTCCCGCGCGCCGCGTCGGCGTCCGGCAAGGCCGCGGCGACGGACGCCGGGGTGGCCACGATCTGCTGGTCGATCCGGCCGGCATGGGTGGCCGCATTCGGATCCGCGAGCACGACGACGGTGCTCGCCTCGAGCCCGCGGGTGTACCCGTCGGAGGGGACATCGGAGCGGCCGCAGCCGACGAAGACCAGCAGATCGGCCTCGGCCGTCCGCTCGGCGAGCGCGTCGGAACGGTAGTAGCCCAGGTAGCCGGCCCAGGCGCTCGACGTGTGCGGGACGGCATCGTAGGCGCGCCAGTCGGCGGCGACCGGTACGTGGGCCGCTTCGGCCCAAGCGGCCAGCGTCGCGCCGGCGTTCCGGCCGTTCACTGCTTCGCCCCATCCGTCGCCACCGGCGACGATCAGGGGTCGGTCGGCACCGGCCAGCCGTGAGGCCAGTTCGTCGACCGCGGCCGCCCCGGGCACCGGAGCCGGGACGGGGCGCGGTGGCACGGGCCCGGAGTCCGTCATCCTCACCAGCACGTCCTCGGGTAGCCCGATGACCACGGGGCCGGGCCGTCCGGAGGAGGCCGCGTGCATCGCCTCGGCGACCAGCTCGGCGGCCCGGTGTTCGTCGTCGAGCACCATCACGCGTTTGGCGGTGGTGCCGAACCAGCCATCCAGGCTGAACTCCTGGAAGGAATCACGCCCCCGGTCGGCCACCGGGATGAGACCCACGAAGAGCACCAGGGCGGTGGCATCCTGCCAGGCGGTGTGCACGGAGATCATCGCGTTGGCCGCGCCGGGCCCCCGGGTGACCATGGCGATGCCGGGCAGCCCGGTCAGCCGGGCCTCGGCGAGCGCCATGAACCCGGCGCCACCCTCGTGCCGGGCGACCACGGTGGTGATCGGGGAATCGTGCAGCCCGTCCAACACGTCCAGGAAGCTCTCCCCGGGGACGGAGTACACGCGCTTGACGCCGTGGGCCTCGAGTTGGCGGACGATCAAGTGGCCGGCTGAGGTGCTCATACGGGGTCTCCTTCTAGTGCTTGAAGCCGGGCAGGTCAACGCTCATCCGCGGCGCCAGGTAGCCGGCGACGGCGGTGAACAGGGACAAGACGATCAGGATGGTGGCCGCGGGCCACCAGTGCTTGTCCGCTGCGGCGGTGACACTGACGGCCAGCATCGGGATGAAGCCGGAAAGCATGCCGGCCACATTCTGGGCGAAGCCGACCCCGGTGTAGCGGGTCTTGGCCGGGAAGAGCCCGGTCAGCACGGTGCCGGAGGCGGCGTAGGGGAAGGACAGGGTGGCGACGGCCACGGTCACTCCCAGGATCACCAGTACGTCGTTTCCGCTGTTGACCAGCAGGAAGGCGGGAACCGCAACGACTGCGGAGAGCAGGCCGCCGTAGATGATGACCTTGCTGCCACCGAACCGCTCGCCCAGCCGCCCTCCGGCGATCAGGACCGGGATCTCCACGATGGCGGCGATGATGGTGGCCAGCAGCATCAGCGAGGCGCTGTAGCCGAGGATCTTCGTGCCGTAGTAGACCATGAACGCGGTGACCAGGTAGAAGCCGCCGACGCCGAGCAGTGCCGCCGCCATGCCCACGATGATGTGCTTCCAGCTCTGCTTCAGCACAGTGCGGATCGGGGCCTTCTCGGTGGCTCCGGCTTCCATCAGTTCGGCGAAGACCGGGGACTCGTCGAGCCGCGAGCGGATGTACAGGGCCAGCAGCAGCATCGGGAAGGCCGCCAGGAACGGGATGCGCCAGCCGAAGGAGGTGAAGGATTCCTGCGAGAAGTACAGCGTGGCCAGGAAGAAGCCACCGGAGGAGAGGATCGTGCCGATCGGCGAGCCGATCTGCGGCAGTGCGGCGTAGCGCGCCCGGCGCTTCAGCGGGGCGTTTTCCACCACGATCGTCATGGCGCCGGACCATTCGCCGCCGACGAAGAGGCCCTGGAAGATGCGCAGCAGCACCAGCAGGATGGGGGCGGCGATGCCGATGGCCGCGTAGTCGGGCAGCAAGCCGATCAGGCCCGTGATCAGGCCGATGCCGATGATCGTGACCATCAGCGTCTTGCGCCGGCCGATCCTGTCGCCCATCGCCCCGAAGAACATGCCGCCCAGCGGACGGGCCACCAGGCCCACGCCGAAGGTCGCGAAAGCGGCCATCGCTGCTGCTGTCGCGTTTTCGTTGGCGAAGTAGTGGACGTTGAAGATCAGTGCCGCTGCGGCGCTGAAGAGGAAGAAGTCGTACCACTCCATGGCGGTGCCGACCAGGGCGCCGATGGCGACCTTGGTGGCCTCCTGGTCGGTGACCTGGTGGGTCGCGCCCGCTTCGAGGTTCGTTGGCTGTGTCATGTGTGCCTCCACACTGGTGCTCGGGGCAGGACGGCAACTCTGCCGTGCCCGGGATCACTGTCCATGTTCCACCGTGAGCGCGGTCACCCGAAGAGGAAATTGACACGACTTTACTGCGCCAAAGTGTGCGTAAGCACATAAAGTGGCCCCATGACCTCCGGCAAGGCGTCCAGCACGGTAAAAAACAACAGCACGACGGCGGATCCCGACTCCCGGCGCTGGAATGCACTACTCGACGGCCTGCAGGTGGTCTCGCTGACGGATGACTTCCTGGACCGCGTCCTGCACATGCCCCACTATGAGGAGGGGCGGCTATCGGCCACGGAGTTGCGCCGCACCGGCGAACAGTCCTTCGAGGCACTGATCCGCAGCCTGCGCTCCACCGACCCCACCGGCGCCCCGGCGGATCCGGACGAACTGCGGGACATCAAGCTCGGCATCGCCACCGACGTCGGCGTCTCCCGCGCCCGGGCCGACATCCCGGTCGACGCCCTGATGACGGCCATCCGGCTCGACTTCTCCGTCTTGTGGGACGCGCTGATGGCCCGCGCCACCGCCGACGATGCCCCCTTGCTGGTCTCCCGGGCCAACAGCGTCTGGCATGTGGTCGACGCCTACGCCGCCCAGACCCAGGGCGCCTACATGGCCGAACGCCAGCGCATGGCCACCGAGGCCTCCTCCGTCCGCCAGGGGGCGGTGGCCTCTCTGTTCGGCGAGACCCCGCCGTCGGCGCCCCTGCTCGAACGGGCCGCCACCGCCCTCGGCATCGACCCGGCGGCGACACTCTCGGTGGCCGTGGCCGCCGGCGAGGACGCGGCCGCACTACGCGTGAGCATCGCCCTGGCCGCACGCCGCGGGGCCGAGGTCTTCACCCACCCGCTGGCGGACGCACTCGTGGCCTTCTGGCCCGTCGATGCCCGCCCCGGCTCCGCCCTGAACGAAGCAGGACGGCGGATCACCGCCCTGCGCTGCGGTCTGGTCGAGGCCGTCACGGGCCTGGAGGGCCTGCACGACGCCGGTGGGTTGGCTCTGGAACTCGCCCACCTGGCGACTCCCGACGACGAGGGGGCCCTGGGGCTGGACACCGCCTGGGCGCGACTGGCCGCCTCCCGACTGGGTTCGGACGGCATCCGGCTCGCCGCGAACGTCGACACCGCTCTGGCTACCTGCGGGGCGGTGGAGCGCGAACGGCTCCTGGAGGCGGCACGCGCCTACCTGGCCACCGGCAGCATTGCCGCATCGGCCCAGCGGTTGTTCTGCCACCGCAACACGCAGATGAACCGGATGCGGCGCTTCACCGAACTGACGGGAATCGAGCTATCGGTTCCCGAACAAGCGGCCCGGCTGGTGGTCGCCTGGGCGTGATGGCCCACCGGCCTGTGACTCGACGCGTCACGGGGACTTCTCCCCATCGCGACGGCATCCGACTTCTGCCAGACTGGTACCGATCAACGCACTCACTTTGTTGGAGGAACCTTTGAGCAACCAATATCCCAGCCCTTACGCATCCGCCCCGGTGGCCCCGACCGCCAACGGCGAGGTCCCGCTGGACCAGCCGCTGTATGGAGCCAGCTTCGGCCAGGCCATCAAGCGCTACTTCAAGAAGTACGCCACCTTCAGCGGCCGGGCCAGCCGCAGCGAGTTCTGGTGGGTGCAGCTCTTCAACGCCATCATCGTCACCGTGCTCTATGCCTTCATCATCGGCCTCGGCCTGGCGGGGGCGGATCCGTACACCGGCGAGCCCGGCATGGGCATGCTCTTCCCCTCCCTCTTGCTGATGATCTACGGCCTGGCGGTCATCATCCCCACCATCGCGATGACCGTGCGACGCCTGCACGACGCCAACTTCTCCGGCTTCTTCTACTTCCTGGTCTTCGGCTTTGGCATCGGCGGCTTGGTCCTGCTGATCATGAACCTGCTGCCTTCGGCTCCCGAAGGAGCACGCTTTGACGCCGACGGTGGCGCAGCAGCCAATGCCAACGCCTTTGGTGCCCCAGCCGGCTACCCGGGTGCACCGGCCGGCGGCTACACGGGCCAGAACGCCCCGCAGGGTTACCAGCAGGCAGGCACGCAGCAGGACTTCGGCCAGCCGGGCGGCCCGACCCAGGGCTAATTCGCCCGCTACACTCCGTGGATGTCCCGGCGATGCAGTGCCGCGACGGCCAGCGCGATACACAGCGCGCTGACGCCGAGCAGCAAGACTGCCGACGGGGCATCCACTCCGTTAAGCAGCGGTGGATCCCCGTAAGACCAGTAGTACGGCGAGACGCCTTGCATCCATGCCAGGTCCGGATTCTGGTTGCCCAGCGCATTGAAGACGTAGCCCAGCACGGCCGCCCCGGCGCCGGCGGCGATGCCGTGGACCCTCCGGCCGCCGATGGCCCCTGGTAGGGTCGAGGGGAGATCGCCGCGGCAGCACCGACCCCGAGGAGCAAAGTCATGCAAGACCACGACGGACGCAAGATCCCCCAGGTTGACGAGCATCCGCTCCTGGGCGGAAACCGGGTGACCTCTGCGTTCCGGGAGCCCTTCGACCCGCAGGCCGGACCAAAGAAGCTGCTGCCCCTGGTCATCGGGCTGGTCACCGCGGTGTCGGTGGTGGTCGTACTGCTCTTCGTCGTCTTCTAGACGAAACGAACTGCTGCAGCACTTCTCCCTCTGGATACCCATCAGAGCGTGGCATGTTCCCGATGACCGCACTACCCTTTGTGTCATGGGCGCAATCACGAAGGAGTCTGCGGATTTACGAAAGGCACTTGCCGCCCATCGACCTGCCCTCGACGAAGTCCTCACCCGTTACCGGGCGAGTAATCCGCGATTATTCGGCTCTGTAGCCCGTGGCGAAGCAACGAGCGGCAGCGACCTGGACGTCCTCGTGGACCTGGACCCAAATGGCGGCAATGAGCTACTGCGCGTTGCCGGCATCGGGGAAGAGTTCAGTCGAATTCTCCATCACCGAGTGGATGTCGTCGCACCGGGCCTGCTGCGTGACGCGGTCTCCGAGTCGGCCTTGGCCCAGGCCATCGACCTATGAGCCGCGGGATCCACGAATACTTCCGCGTTGACGCCGCAGTGATCACCGACATCGTGGACACCCAATTGGCCCTCCTTGCCGCGACGATCCGAGAGCATCAAGGACGAGCCGACGGTTAGGACCGGCCCCCAGCCCACGGCCCAGATACCGGTCAGGAAGCCGTCGACCCGCGCACCATCAGCGAGGTGGCCAGGGTGAGCCGCGGCTCATCCAGCGCCCGGCCGTCCATGAGGCCGCGCAGCTGCTCGCCGGCATGGCGCCCCAGCTCCTCGGCGGGCAAGTGCACGCTGGTCAGTGCCGGATTGCTGGTCTGCGAATAGGGCAGGTCGTCGAACCCGGCGACGGCCAGGTCCCCGGGGATCCGCAGACCGGCCACTCGGGCCTCCTGGAGGATGCCGTAGGCGTGCGTGTCGGTGGCACAGGCGACGGCGGTGATCCCCGCGCGCTGCCAGGCGGGCCACGAATCGGCGAAACGAGCAGCGGCGACACCCACGTCGATGGTCGTGGCCACTTGCCCTTCCTCCGGGACCTCGATGCCCCGGGCCGCGGCCTGCTCCAGGAACGCCGCACGGCGCAGCGCAAAGGTCGCCGTGCCGGTGATCCCATCCACATAGGCGACCCGGTGGTGTCCCTGATCGGCCAGGTGGTCCGCCAGCCCGCGGGCTCCCCCCGCCACATCCAGGTCAACGCCCGGCACTCCGGATCCCACGCCCGGGGCATCGAGCAGCACAACGGGCCCCGGGGCTGACAGCTCCTCGAGGAACGCCTCGTCGGGTGCGTCGACCAGCAACCCGGCGGGGCGCAGCGAGAGCAGCTTGCGGGTCTCCTCGGCACTGGGGAACCGCCCGGCGTCGGTGACGGAGAGCAGCAGCTGGTAATCGGTGCCGAGAGCGGCACGGACGCCGGCGATCACGCGGGCGAAGAACGGGTTGGAGATGTCCGGGGCGACGAGGATGACCGTGGAGCTCACGCCCCGGGACAGCGAGGAGCCGATGCCGTCGACGACGTAGCCGAGTTCGCGGATCGCGGCGCGCACGCGCTCCTCGTTCACCGCGGAGACGCGGCCCGAGGATTTGCCGTTGGCCACCAGCGAGACGGTGGCGGTGGAGACCCCTGCCCGTTCGGCGACCAGCGCGGCGGTCACGCGGCGGTGTCCGGGTGTCCCGGAACGGGGGGTCGCAGCTGGAGCGTCGTCGGATTCCATGGTCCCATCCTAGCGAGTGGACACACGAGGCGCGCCAAGGGATCAACCGCTTGACGCCGTCGTCGTGCATCACAGCGTTAAGCGCTTGACGCCGGCGGCGGGGAGGTGCAGAATCTTCCTGAACCCCCTGATCCGCCGGGGCCCTCCCGGCGACCCCAATGACGTGGAGAAAAACATGGGCGCACACCCCGCGACCGACGGCCCCCGCAAGATCATCCTCGACTGCGACCCCGGGCACGACGACGCCGTGGCCATCCTGCTGGCGCACGGCAACCCGGACATCGAACTGCTCGCGGTCACCACAGTGGTCGGCAACCAGACCCTGGCCAAGGTCACCCAGAACGCCCTCGTGGTGGGCACGATCGCCGGGATCACCGGCGTCCCGTTTGCCGCCGGCTGCGACCGCCCGCTGGTGCGCACCATCAAGAATGCCCCGGACATCCACGGCGAATCCGGCATGGACGGACCCGCGCAGCCCGATCCGGCGATCGAACTGGACCCCCGTCACGCGGTGGACCTGATCATCGAGACCGTCATGGCGCACGAGCCGGGCACCGTCACGCTGGTGCCCACCGGTGGGCTGACCAACATCGCCATGGCCGCCCGCAAGGAGCCGCGCATCGTCGAGCGCGTCCGCGAGGTCGTGCTGATGGGCGGCGGCTACCACGTGGGCAACTGGAGTGCCGTGGCCGAATTCAACATCATCATCGACCCCGAGGCCGCGCACATCGTCTTCAACGAGCCGTGGCCCGTGGTCATGGTCGGGCTGGACCTGACGCACCAGGCGCTGGCCACCGACGAGGTCGTCGCCCGGATCGAGGCAGTGGGCACCGGCCCGGCACGGTTCGTGCGCGAGCTGATGGACTTCTTCAAGGCGACCTACCAGGACGCCCAGGGATTCGACTTCCCGCCGGTGCACGATCCCTGCGCCGTCGCCTACGTCATCGACCCGACCATCGTGTCCACCCGCAAGGTCCCGGTCGACATCGAACTGGCCGGGACGCTGACCCTGGGCATGACGGTCGCCGACTTCCGCGCCCCCGCCCCGGCGGACTGCCACACCTCGGTCGCCGTCGAGCTGGACCACGCCCGCTTCTGGGGCCTGGTCACCGACGCGCTGGAACGCATCGGCGAGGTCGACCTCGGCGCAGCCGCAGAGGTGGCCGCGCGATGAGCACCACCTCGACGCGGCGCACCGCCGCCACCGGGGGCACCGGCACCCTGCTCTTCGCACTGCTGGCCGCCTGCATCGCCTTCCAGCTCAACGCCTCCATGCTCAGCCCCGCGCTGGTCACGATGGGCGAGGAACTGCACACCGACCAGGCGGCGATCGGCCTCTCGCAGACCTGGTTCTTCACCACAGCAGCCCTGTTCTCGCTGTTCCTGCCCCGGCTCAGCGATATCGTCGGGCGCAAGCGGATCCTGGTGATCATGCTGGTGCTCACCGCCGTCGGCTCCGTCGTCGCCGCGCTGGCGCCGAACATCGGCTGGCTTTTCGTCGGGCGCATCATCCAGGGCATTTCCGGCCCCACCGTGCCCATGTGCCTGATCATGCTGCGCTCCGCGGTGACCGACCAGCGCCGCTACGGCACCATGATGGGCCTGATCCTCGCCGTCAACGGCGGCGTGGCCGGCGTCGACTCGTTCCTGGGCGGCTACCTGGCCGAGAACTTCGGATTCCGCAGCATCTTCTGGTTCATGGTCGTCCTCTCGGTGCTCGCCGCGGCAGCCGTGGGGTGGAAGACCAGCGAGACCAAACCGCAGGCCGGCACCACCATGGACTGGCGCGGCGTCTTCTGCATCGTCATCGCCGTCGGCGCACTGCTGACCGCCCTGAACGAGGGTGCCGGACTGGTCGGCGGGTTCTCGGCCTCCACGCTGGTGCTCTCACTGGTCCTGCTGGTCGTGGCCATCGCCGCGTTCGCCGCGTTCTGGGCCACCGAAAAGCGCACCCACCAGCCGATGGTGGAGATCGTCCACCTGCGCCAGCGCTCCACCTGGGCCCCGCTGCTGACCACGATCCTGACCATGACCGGCATCTTCGCCGTCATCAACGGCATCATCCCGGCCTACGTCCAGGCGGCCGATCCCGGCTTCGGCATCGGCCCGACCGAGACCGCGCTGCTCATCCTCACCCCGTACGCGCTGTTGGGTTGGATCTTTGGTCCCGTCAGCGGACGCCTGGCTCCCGTGATGGGCTACACCCGGGTGCTGCGGACCGGCATGATCGGCTCCGTGGTGGCCCTGCTGCTCATCCTGTTCCTCGGCTTGGGCAGCCTGCCACTGATGATCGTCGGCACCGCCCTGCTGGGCATCATGTATGCCGGTACCGCGAACATCATGCTCAACGGCCTCGGCGTCGTCCTCTCCCCCGCGGGCAACCCCGGATTCCTGCCGGGCATGAACGCCGGTGCCTTCAACCTGGGCGCCGGACTGAGCTTCCTGGTCCTGCCCGCGGTCCAGGTCGGCACCGCCTCCCTGGGCGCCTCCGGCTCCTATGTGGCGGTCATCGTCACCGGCCTGGTCATCACGCTCGCCGCGTTGGCCGCCTCCCTGCTGATCCCGAAACCCGTCGAAGCGGAGGTCACCGCATGAACACCCCCACCCCGGACCCGGTAGCCGCAGGGCGCATTGTCGTCGTCGGCTCCCTGAACGCCGACCTGACGATCTACACGCAGCGCCTCCCCGGTCCCGGCGAAACCCTGCAGGGCTCCGGCTTCGGGGTGAACCCCGGAGGCAAGAGCGCCAACCAGGCGGTCGCCGCCGGCCGGCTCGGGGCCGACGTGGCCCTGCTCGGCGCCGTCGGGAACGACGCCAACGGGGCCATGCTCCTCGATTCCTGCTCGGCCGCCGGGGTGGATGTTGCGGCAGTGCGCACCGCCGAGGGGGTGGAGACCGGGGTCGCCGTGGTCACCGTGGACGCCGACGGCGAGAACAGCATCGTCATTTCCGCCGGCGCCAACGGGACGCTCTCCCCCGCCGACGTGGACCAGGCTGCCGGGTTGTTCGCCGGCGCCTCGGTGCTCTGCCTGTGCCTGGAGGTGGCCCCGGAGACGGTGCTGGCCGCGGCCCGCGCCGGGCACGACGCCGGCGCCACCGTGGTCCTGAACCTCTCCCCCTACGCGCCGATCAGCGCAGATCTGGCCCAGGCCACCTCGGTGCTGCTGGTCAACGCGCACGAGGCCTCGCAGTTCCTCGACGGCGCACCCATCCCCGGCCCCGACGCCCCCGAAGGCTCGTGGGAGCCGGTCGCCGAACGGTTCGCCGGCCGCGGACTGGACCGCGTCGTCGTCACCCTGGGAGCCCACGGTTCGGTGGTCCTGGATCGAACGCACGACGCCGATGCGCCCATCACGCGCATCTTCCCCACGCGTGTGGAGGCCGTCGACACCACCGGTGCCGGCGATGCCTTCACCGGGGGGCTCGCCAGCCGGCTGGCCGGCGGCGGGAACCTGGCGGACGCCGCGGCCTTCGCCTCGGTGGCCGCCGCCCTGGCCGCCACCCGGAAGGGCACCCAGGCCGCCTACCCGACGGCTGCCGAGGTGGCCGCCGCCCGGGAGGCGAACCCGGCGTAACGCCCGGGCGCGGTACGGCGTGCCTGTGGTGGGATGGTGGCATGAAACTTGCCACCATCCGCCGGCCAGGTGCCGCACAACAGACCTTCGCCGCCGTCGTCCTCGGGGACACCGCGCATGAACTCAGCGGTTTCGGTGATGTCGGGGCGTTCCTGGGTGCCGACGCTGCGGCGCGGCAGGGCGCCTTGGACGCCGCGTCGGGTACAACCGGTGTGCCGGTGGCCGACGCCGGGTTCGGGACGTTGATCCGGTCCCCCGAGAAGGTGTTCTGCATCGGCCTGAACTACCGCAACCACATCCTCGAGACCGGGCAGGAGCTGCCGGCCTACCCGACGGTCTTCACCAAGTTCGCCCGCTCGCTCACCGGCCCCACGGATCCGATCCAGGTTCCGGCGGAGGACCACCGGTTGGATTGGGAAGGCGAACTGGCGATCGTCATCGGCACTGCAGGCCGGCGCATCGCCGAGGAGGACGCAGCGGACCACATCGCCGGGTACGCCGTCTCCAACGATGTCTCGATGCGCGGCTGGCAGGGCCGGACCACCGAGTGGATGCAAGGCAAGGCCTGGGAGGCCTCGACCCCCGTGGGCCCGTTCCTGGTCAGCGCCGACGCATTCCCCGCCGGCGCCAGGATCCGCACGTCGGTCAACGGCGAGGTGGTGCAGGAGGATTCGACAGCCGATCTGGTGTTCGGGCCGGCAGCGCTGGTCGCCTACCTCTCGACCATGGTCACGCTGGCGCCCGGGGACCTCATTCTCACCGGCACCCCCGCCGGTGTTGCGCTGGGCCGGCGCAACGAGGCCGGCCGGCACCCCTGGTTGACGGCAGGAGACGTGCTGGAGACCGCGATCGACGGGCTCGGAGCGCAGCGGAACGAGATCGTCTAGCCCGCGTCAGCCGGCCGTGGTGAACGACAGGCAGTAGGTGAGGTTTGCCGTGGTGCTGCGGGCTGCTGCTTCGCCGTCACCGGCGACGATTGCCTCGAGGACCTCCTCGTGGCCCGCGGCCCGGCATCCGTCGAATCCGGCATGCAGGCGTTGGGCCATCTTCGTGCCGTGGAAGACGTCGCCGAAACTCGCATAGAGCTCCACCAGCAGCGCGTTGCCCGAGGCCCGGGCGACCGCGAGGTGGAATTCCCAGTCGGCGGCGATCCACGCTTCCACGTCTTCGGCCTCCCAGGCGCGGCTCCGTTCGGACAGGATGGCGCGCAGCCCCGCGATCGCCGGGGCATCCGCTGCCGTGGCGGCCAGGCGCGCCGCCTGGGCGTCCAGGGCAAAGCGGACCTGCAGTACATCCTCGTCGGTATGCCGGTCGTAGGCCTGCTGGACGGCCCCTTGGATTTCGCTGCTGGTGCGCACGTAGGTTCCGTCGCCGCGGCGCACCTGGAGCATGCCGGCATGGGCCAGGGCCTTGATGGACTCGCGCAGGGTCCCGCGGGAGACCGAGAAACGTTCCATCAGTGCGGGTTCGGCGGGGATGCGCTCCCCGATCGGCCATTCGCCGGCCGCAATGGCCGCCCGCAACGCCTCGATGACCTCCTGGGCCAGGGGCGTCCGGCTGGCGACGTTCATGCACCCACCCTTTCGGCCCGCAGGGCCTGGGGCCGCCCGGATTCCCCGGCAGTCAGGGCCAGGCACAGCACCATCTGGGCCAACGCCACGCCCACCAGGAGCCACAGCGGCAGCCCCCAGGCCCCGGTCAACCCATGGATCAGACCCATCCCGAACGGGCCGGCGGTGGCCACCAGGTAGCCGACCGACTGGGCAACGGTGGAGATCGCCGTCGTCTCCGCGGCGTTCTGGCCGCTGCGGCTGATCACGATCAGCACCAGCGGGAACACCGAGATGCCCAGCCCCAGGAAGAAGACGGCCAGCACGGAAAGCGAGAGCGGCAGCAGGGCCAGCCCCGCCAAGCCGGCCATCACCGTCACGCAACACAGCATGAACGCACGGCGCAGGCCGTGCGGACGGCCGGCCAGCGGCAGCAGGACCAGCGTGAACGGGACCGTCACCAACTGCATTCCGGCCAACAGCAGCCCCGCCATCGCGGGCTCCATGCCGCGGGAAATCAGGATGACGGGCAGCCAGCTGATCAACGAGTAGGCCAGCAGCGCCTGGACGGTGAACAGGCCGGTGATGAGCAGCCCCTTGCGGGTGCGCAACACCTGCATCGGGGAGAGCCCAGTGGACGTTCCGGGCAGGTTCCGGGGCCGGCTGCCGATGGCCAGCGGGATGAAGACCAGCGCGGAGACCGCCGCCAACAGGGACCAGGCGGCCAGGCCCAGCGTGGGCGACTGAAGCTGCAATGCCAGCGGAACGCCGAGGGCGGAGGCCGCAGTGGCCCCCACCGACATGGTGATCGTATAGGTGCCGGTCAACAGGGAGGTGCGGTGGGCATAGTGTTCGCGGATGAACGAGGGCATGGTCACGTTGCACAGCGCGATGCCGCACATCGCGGCCACGGTGCCCAGCAGCAGCATCCCCACCGAGGGGATCGCCCGGACGCCCAACCCGGCGGCGAGGAGCACCAGCGCCAGCAGGACGGTGCGTTCCAGGCCGACCCGGCGGACCAGCCACGCGGTGGCGGCACCGGCGAAGGCGAAGGTCAGGGTGGGGATGGATGGCAGCACGGCGGCCACCAGCGGCCCATAGCCCAGGACCGCCTGCAGGTCGTGGAACAGTGCCGCGGCACTGGCGATGCCGGCACGCAGGTTCAGCCCGACCAAGACGATCGCGACAACCCCCAGCACCACCACGAACCGGCTGCGTGGGGCCGGGGTGTGGCCGGGGTGCGGTGCGGTGGTCTCATCGGACGTCGCGCCGGGCGCGCTGGGGGAAGGCAGGTGCGGGGGCATGCTTAAACATTAGACGTCTGACGTCTGGGCGGGCGCATGATGTGACGCATCCCCCCCTATGCTGGTTCCATGACGTTCACCACCTGCGACCTGTACGACGACGACGAGACCCTGCAGTCGGTCTCCCTGCAGCTGCAGAACCTGGGCGGCCGGGCCCGCTTCAGCGGTCCGGTCCGCACCATCCGGTGCCACCGGGACAACGGGCTGGTCAAGCAGACCCTCAACGGCCCGGGAGATGGTGCCGTGCTGGTGGTCGACGGCGGCGGTTCGCTGGAGTCGGCCCTCATGGGGGACATGATTGCCGCAGCTGCCGTGGCGAACGGTTGGGCCGGCGTCGTCATCCATGGCGTGATCCGCGACCGGGTCGACGTGGCCGGTCTGGATCTCGGCGTCAAGGCGCTGGGATCCAACCCGCGCAAATCGGCCAAGGACGGGGCCGGGGAGCTCGACGTCGTCCTCGACTTCGGCGGCGTGAGATTCCGCCCCGGGGCCATGCTCCACAGCGATGAAGACGGGATCCTCGTCGAGGCCTGACAGGGACCGCCGCCTTCCGGCGGACCCGATTCGTCCGCTGCGGGCGGGATTCGATATTTTGGTGGGGGTCGCATCCGCGACCCGTCGGCGAAAGGGGATGGCATGAACGCGGCTGCCCCCTTGCGCTTGTGGCGTTCCGCCGCCGTGACCACGACAGTGCTCTCGCTGGCCGCCGGCGCCCACGTCCTCGGTGGCGCACCCCTGCCTGGCGTGCCCGTGCTGATCCTGCTCGCCGCGCTGGTCAACGTACCCGTCGTGCTGCTGGCCGGACGCCGGATGGGGATGCGGACGCTGGTCCCCCTGCTCGGTGTGGGCCAATGGTCCCTGCACCACGCCTTCGCGTGGTTCGGTGCCAGTGGAGCCTGCACCGGGGGATCCGGCCACGGTTCCGCGGGGCACGCCCACCATGTGCAGACCGTGGTGGCCTCCTGCACGGCCGGCGACGGGTCCGCCGCCCTGGCTGACCTCCACGCCACCGGCTGGGGACTGCCCATGCTGGCCGCCCACTTTCTGGCCATCGTCCTGACGGCGCTCGCACTCTCCCGCGGCGAAGACGCCCTCTGGTTGCTCGTCGCCTGGCTGCGCCCGCTGGTGTGGCTTCCGCGCCCCCTCCTCGTCGAGGCACCGGCCCCGCGCCTGCAGGCCATCCGTTCCCTGCCGGTATTGCACCCCCGCTGTCCCGCCCGCGCCGAACGCCATCGCGGACCACCAGCGTTCCCGCACCCGGCACCCGCCATGTCCTGACACAGGAGGGCGGCCCGGGCTCCTTTCGCCGGCCGGATCCCTCCGCCGGTTCCCCGAACCACCCTCCCTGGCCGCGCCCTGCGCGGCCCTGCAAAGGAACGATTTCTGATGACACACACCACCATCCCCGCACGCCACCGTCTGGCCACCACCACGGCCGCCGCAGCAGCCACGGGTGCCCTGATGCTGCTCGGCGCCGGCATGGCTTCGGCCCATGTGACAGTGAGCCCGAACAAGACCGACGAGGGCGCCTACGCCCACGCCACCTTCAGCGTGCCCAATGAGTCCGACAGCGCGAAAACCGACAAGCTCACCGTCTCGCTTCCCGAAAAGACCCCCTTCACCTCGGTCAGCGTCCAGCCGGTGGAAGGCTGGACCGTGAAGGTGAAGCAGGGCAAACTCGCCCAGCCCGTCGAGGTGCACGGCACCACCATCACCGAGGCAGCCACCTCGATCACGTGGACCGCCGACAAGGCCCATCAGATCGGTCCGGATGAGTTCCAGACCTTCACCGTCTCGCTGGGCACGCTGCCGACGTCGGGAACCGATGTGGTCCTGCCAGCCACCCAGCACTACACCGACGGATCGGTCGTGAAATGGGACGATCCGGCGACCACCGACGGCCAGGCAGCGGAGCACCCGGCCCCCTCGTTCACCACCACGGCCGCAGCGGCAGATGATGCCCACGGAGGGTCCGCGGCGTCGTCAGCGCCGGCCGACGAGGCCGCCGCCCCGTCGTCAACGTCCGACAGCGGCGTCGGCATGGCCGGGCTGTGGATCGGTGTGGTCGGCCTCCTGGTGGGCGCGTTCGCCCTGGTGAGGACGTTTGGAAACCGCAAGAACTAGTCTCCGACGTGCCGGTGGCCCGTCACCACGACGGGCCACCGGCCCCTTTGAAAGCGACCCCCATGAACCACCACACCCCCACCACCCGCCTCGGCGCGGTACTCGCAGCCGTCCTGCTGGCACTGCTGGTCCCGATCGGTGCGGCCAGCGCGCATGACACACTCGTGTCCACCGATCCGGCGTCGGGCTCGACCGTGCAGAAGATGCCGCAGAAGATCGGCCTGACGTACGACAACATCCCCATTGCCCTGGGGTCGGAGATCCGCATCATCGACGCCGAGGGCACCAACTGGGCGCAGGGCCAGGCCAAGGTCACCAACCGCGTCGTCAACCAGGGCGTCCAGCCGGGCACTCCGGCCGGCACCTATACCGTGCAGTGGCGCGTCGTCTCCTCCGACGGGCACCCCATCCAGGGGAACTTCACCTTCACCACCCGGACCGGGGCAGCGCCCGGGGCGGCCACGCCGTCGACCGAGGGGTCGGCGCCGGCGCAGCACCAGCAGGACGCACCGGGCCTTCCACCGTGGATCATCCCCGTGGGTGTGGCCGTGCTGATCCTCATCGGTGCAGGGGCCGCCATCGCCTGGCGGCGTCTGGGTACCGACTAGACGGGATCAGGCGTTCCAGAGACCGTACGAATCCGCGAGATCGGCGATCTTCTGGGCGCGGGCAAGACGCGGCAGGTAGGAGCCGTCACCCACGGTGGCACCTGCCGCGTGGGCCTCGAGCAGTTCGTGCGCCCAGGACAGCTCGTCGTTGCTGGGCGAGAGTCCCTGGTTGATGTCGTCCACCTGGGACGGCGCGAGGCTCAGCTTGCCGGTCATGCCCATCGAGGCGGTGACCCGGCAGGCGGCGTGCACATCGGCGGGGGCGGCAGCCGCAGCGGCCGGGCCGTCGATGGCGCCGGGGAGCTGGCCGACGCGCGAGGCGACCACGAGCTTGCCGCGGGCATAGGCCAGGGCCATCGGGTCCTCCGAGACGCCGGTGTCCTTGCGGAAGTCGTTGGTGCCGAACGCCAAGCGGAACGTCCCGGGAGCCGAGGCGATCGCCGTGGCGTTCTCGATGCCGACCGCCGATTCAATCAGGGCCAGCACCGGGGTACCTGCTTGCAGGCGCATGGCCGTGTAGGTCACCTGTTCGGGCTTCTCGGTCATCGCCAGCATGACCCCGCGCAGGCCCTTGGTCTTGGACAGGGCGGCCAGGTCGTCGGCCCAGAAGTCGGTTTCAATGCCGTTGACGCGCACCCACGCGGTCATGCCGGAGTTCAGCGCCTGGACCACCGCGTCCCGGGCGGCAGCCTTCTGGGCGTCCGGAACCGCGGCTTCCATGTCGAAGATGACCGAGTCCGCTTCCGACGCCAGCGCGGCAGCATATGCCTCGGGCTTCGAGGCGTTCACCAGCAGCCAGGAGCGGGAGAGTTTGGCAGGCAGGGACGCGGCGCGACGGTTACGAAGGGACATACCTCCACATTACCGAGTCCACGGCCCGCCATTCCACCGACGGGACGCCGATCACACCGGCAACGTCACCGGGCGGTGGACCCGATCTGTCGACCTGCAGGCGCCGCCCTCTCGCCGAAGGCACCGCGGTAGCGGGCCCCGGGGTGGTTTTCCGGCAGCCGGTCGCGGCCGAAGATCTTCTGGCGCAGCGTACCGGGCCGGTATTCGGTCTGGGCCAGTCCGCGACGTTGCAGCGTGGGCAGGATGCGTTCATTGAATTCCAGGTAGCTGCCGGGAAGCCGCCAATTCATGACGTTGACCCCGTCGATCCCGGCCCCCTGCCATTCCCCGAGCTGGTCGGCAATCTGATCGGGGGTGCCGGCCACGATGCCACGCTGGATCCTCCCACGGGCCAGATCGGCCAAGGTGGGCTCACGGTCCGGATGTGCCCGGCGCAGCCAATCCACGAAGCCCTGCCCGCCGTTGTTGGGAATGTCGCGGAGCTCGGTGTCCTCCGGCAGGCGGGATCCATCGGGAAGGATCCCCAGCGAGGAGTGTGTCAGGTACCCGGTGACTGAGGCGTAGCGGTCATGGTCCTCCCGTTGGCGGTCCACCTCGGCCTGCGTGCTGCCGACAATGAAGCTCAGCCCCTGGAAGAACTTGATGTCCTCGGGGCCGCGGCCGGCGGCCACGACTGCGGCGCGGGCATCCTCGGTGTGTTGGCGGGCGACATCAGGGGTGGGGGGCCCGATGAACACGGCTTCGGCATGCTGGGCGGCGAAGCGGATGCCCCGGGCGGAACCTCCGGCCTGGAAAAGCAGCGGGGTACGTTGGGGGGAGGGCGCCGGCAAGTGGGGCCCCTCCACCGAATAGCGGGGCCCGACATGGTGGATCTTGTGGATGCGCGAGGGGTCTGCATACCGCCCGCCGGCCTTGTCGACCAGAACGGCGTCGTCGTCCCAGGAGCCCTCCCATAACTTGTAGGCCACCTCGAGGTATTCATCGGCCCAGTCATACCGGGCGTCGTGCTCGGGCAGGCCGGGGAGACCGAAGTTCCGGGCCGCGTTCTCCTGGGTACTGGTCACGATGTTCCAGGCCACGCGGCCGCGGGAGAGGTGGTCGAGGGTGGAGATCTGCCGGGCGAAGTTGAACGGGTGGTTCTGCATGACGTTCGACGTATAGGCCAGGCCGATGTCCCGGGTGGCGCCGGCGAGCGCGCCCAGCAGGATGGCCGGGTCGTTCGACGGGATCTGCAGGCCTTCGGTGACGTTGTCGGCATACTGTCCGCCGGCCGGGCCGTAGAGACCGGTGACGTCGGCGAAGAACATGGCGTCGAACAGGCCCTCCTCCAGTGTCCGGGCGAGCTCGATCCAGAGGTCCAGATTGTTGAATTCATGCTGCCGGGCTTCGGGGTGCCGCCACTGTCCGTGGTGGATATGGGACGGCGTGTTCATGAGGAAGGCGTTGAAGAGCAGTGGCGTGCTCATGATGTTTCTCCTGTCGTGGGGTCCGCATCGTGGTTCGGCGTGCCGACATAGATGGCTGTGGTGTGCTGGTCGCCGGTCAGCCGGTGCTGGCCGACTTCCCGGGCACGATAGATGACCGGGTTGTGCTGGCCCAGGACGCGGGCATTGCGCCAATGGCGATCAAGCCCGAGGCCCTCGGATACGGCGGACGCGCCGCCGACCTCGAAGAGCTGGTTCGTCACCGCCAGCGTCTGCTCGACGACGAAGACCTGCGCTTCGGAGACAGCGGCATCGAGTTCCTGCGTGGCGGGCGCATCAAGATCCCCCAAGGCATGCCGCCGGGCCGCCGCCTCGATCCGCTCTCCCAGCGCGTCCAGTACCGCGTCGATGGCGGACACCGAGCTGGAGAGACGGCCAATGACCTCTTGGACGAGCGGATCACGCTGAGCCGAGTCCCCGATTCCATGGGCGAAGGCCCGGGTCCGTCCGCGGACATACCGGACGGCGTCCTGGCGGGCGGCTCCGGCGATCCCTCCGAGGGCAACCAGCAGGTTGGCCTGGACATACGCCGCCGTGAATCCTGGCCCTCCGCGGGGGGCGTCCACCACGTCTTATGGGTCCACGGCGACGTCCTCGAAGTGCGCGGTGCCCGAGGCGGTCAGCCGTTGGCCGAATCCATCCCAGTCATCGATCACGTGCACGCCGTCCGCGTCCCGGCGGACGGTGACACGCACGCTGGCGCCGGTTTCCGTGTCAGCGTGCACCTGGATCCAATCGGCGTAGAGGCTGCCGGTGCTGTAGTACTTGGTTCCGGTCAGGACCAGGTTTCCGCCGCGCTCGATCAGCAGGGTCGAGTTCGTTCCCGGCGCATTGCCCTTTTCAGTGGTGGCGTTTCCGAGGATGCCTCCAGCGGCTATCCGGGCGAACCAGCGGGAACGACGGGTGGCATCCGGCGACGCGAGCAACGACTCAACGGCGGTGAAATGGGCCCTCAGTGCCTGGACCAGGTTGGGGTCGGCCTGGGCCAGCGCACGCAACAGCCGCAGGCTCTGGGACAGGGTGGCCCCACTGCCCCCTTCGGCGCGGGGGATCCGCACGGCGGTGAAGCCGGCCTCCGCGAGCCGGGCGACGGCGTCGTAGGCAAGGGAGCGGGATGCTTCGCGTGCGGCCGCGCCGGCGGCAATGTCCGCCAACAAGGGCGCGAAACGTGCCAGCAGCTCTGCAGTCGTCGGCGGGGAGTCCGTGGTCGGGTCCTCGGTGATGGCCAGGGTGGTCATGGGCGTCCTTCCGGATCGTGGGGTGCTGCCGCCCGGACCGTCCCGGTGGAGGAGGCCAGGCGGGGTGCCGCCTCAAGCAGACGGCGGGTGTAGTCCTGGGTCGGGTGGGCGAAGATCTCCTCGGCCCGGCCCGCCTCCACCACGTGGCCGTCCTGCATCACCAGGATTTCGTCGCTGATGTGCCGGACCACACCCAGGTCGTGGGAGATGAAGATGTAGCTCAGGCCGAATTCACGTTGCAGGGCATCGAGCAGGTCCAATACCTGGGCCTGGATCGAGACGTCCAGCGCGGAGACCGGTTCGTCGCAGATGATGATCTCCGGGCCGCTGGCCAGGGCCCTGGCGATGGAGACGCGCTGGCGTTGCCCCCCGGAGAGCCAGAGGGGCCGGCGGGTGGCCAGCTGGGGAGACAGGCCGACGGTCTCGAGCAGGGCGGCGACTTCGTCGCGCAAGGCGCTGCGGCTGCGTTTTCCGCTGCCTGATACGGCGTCGGCGAGGATCCGTCCCACGCTCCATTGGGGGTCGAAGGAACCCAGTGGATCCTGCGCGATGGTCGCCACGTGGCGGCGGCGGGGTCGACGTTCGCGTTCGGGGGCCGCGCTCCACGGAAGGCCCAGCACCTCGACGCTGCCGCGGTCAGGGCGGGCCAACCCCAAGGCCATGCGGGCCACGGTGCTCTTGCCTGACCCGGACTCCCCCACAATCCCCAGGGTGGTCCCCCTGCGTAGGGCGAAGGACACGTCCCCGACGGCCACGCGGTCGGTGCCGTCGGGGTTCCGGTAGGACTTGCGCAGGTTCACGGCGCTGAGCACGACGTCCGGTTCCCCGTTTCCGGAGGCGTGCGTGCTCGCCCGGGCGGCAATGAGGTGCCGGTGACGCGCCGAGATGACTGTTTCCTCCGCCGACAGCCGACTGCCGCGCGGCTTGTCGGTGGGCACGGCCCGGAGCAGGCGACGCGTGTAGTCGTGGCGGGGGTTGGCCAGCACCTCGGCCGCCGGGCCCGATTCCACGATCCGCCCCGCTTGCATGACGGCGATCTGGTCCGCCAGCTGGGCCACGACTGCCAGGTCATGGCTGATCAGCAGCAGGGCCGAGCCAGCCCGCTTGCGCTCGGCCAACAGGTCAAGGATCTGCGCCTGCACGGTGGCATCCAATGCGGTGGTCGGCTCGTCGGCGACCAGCAATGCCGGGTCGGCCGCGATGGCCGAGGCAATGAGCGCGCGTTGACGCAGACCGCCGGAGAGTTCACCGGAGCGTTGGCGGATGCGTTGTTCCGGATCGGGGATCCCCACCTGGTCGAGCAGCTGCAGGACCCGCTGGCGACGTTGCCTCGGTGGCAGACGGGTGTGGAGGCGCAGGGAGTCGTCGATCTCCGCGCCGATGGTACGCAAGGGGTCCAGCGAAACCAGCGCGTCCTGCAGGATGTATCCCACACGGTCTCCCCGCACGCGGCGCCAGGCGCGGTCGCTGAGGGCCCGCAGGTCCTCCCCGGCCAGATCGATCCGGTCGGCCTGGATCCGGGCCCCGTGTCCGGTCAACCCGATCAGGGTCCTGGCCGTGACCGATTTGCCGGAGCCGGACTCCCCCACGATGGCCAGGCACTCCCCGGCGTGCAGGTCGAACCCGACGCCGTGGACTGCGGGGACGGGGGCGTCGGCGGGGCCGAAACCGATCCGCAGGTTGCGGACGCTGGCCACCGGTGGTGTCTGTGGGGTGCTCATCGGTTCTCCTTCAGGTGTCGTTGCACGCCATGGCCGAGCAGGGTGGTGGTGGCGGCGCTGAGCACGATGCACAGGCCGGGGAAGACGGTCAGCCACCAGGCGTTGCCGATGTAGAGCCGTCCGTTGGAGAGCATCGACCCCCATTCCGGGTCCGGCGGAGTGGCTCCCAGCCCGAGGAAGCTCAGCGACGAGGCCCAGACGATGGCCTGCCCGATGCCCAGCGTGGCCAGGACGAGCAGCGGCGCGGCTACGTTGGGCAGGATGTGGTGCCGGATGATGAACCACCGCGATCGCCCCTGCACCAGCGAGGCCTCCACATAGCCGGAGCGCCGCACCGAGAGGACCTGGGAACGGATCATGCGGGCGTAGCCGGGGGCGGTGGAGAGCCCGACGGCCACCGTCGTGGTGACGACGCCGGGGCCCAGGATGGTGATGACCAGCAGGGCCAGCAGCAGGCCGGGAAACGCGAAGAGGACCTCCAGGAACCGCGAGACCCCGAAGTCCAGCGTCCGGGTGCCCAATCCGGCCAGGGCCCCGAGCACGGTGGCGACGCCCAGGCCGATGACCGTGGCCAGCACGCCGATGAGCAGCGAGCTGCGCGCACCATGGATGACCCGGGAGAAGACGTCCCTCCCGGATTCATCGGTGCCGAACCAGTGGCCGGGCCCGGGCGGGGTGAAGGCCACTGCCGGTTCCATGGTCAACGGCCCGGACGGGGCCAGCAGCCCCGGGATGGCCGCCGCGGCGACCAGCACCGCCAGGATGCCGGCCGGAAGCAGGATGGATGGGCCCATCCGGAGCAGGAGGTTCCGCCTCCTCACGGGTCCCGGGACACCGGGGTCGGTCGGGGCGTGGGAGCCGGCGTCCGGCGCGGCGGTGGCCACCGGGCTGGTTCCGGGGATCGGCGCGCTCATGCGGCACGCAACCGCGGGTCGGCCAGGCGGTCGGCCAGGTCACCGAGCAGGGTGACCACCACGTAGATCGCGGCAACCAGGACCACGACGCCGAGCACCAGCGGGACATCGCGCACCAGCACCGATTGCAGCAGCGTTCGTCCGATGCCGGGACGGGCAAAGACGGTCTCGACGACCACTGCGCCGCTGATCAGCGATCCGATGGCCCAGCCGGACAGGCCGATGGCCGGAAGGGCTGCGTGGCGCAGGGCGTGTCGCAGACTCACCTGCGTCTCCGATTCGCCACGGGCCCGGGCCGAGAGGGCGAACGGCGATTCCATGGCCGTGAGCATCGATTCGCGCATCACCTGCCCCAGGAATCCCGCCAGGGGGATCGCCAGGGTCACTACCGGGAGGATGAGCCCCTGCGCCCCGGGGGCGCCGCTGGTGGCCGGCAACCACTGCAGCTGGACGCTGAAGACCAGGATCAGCAGGCTGCCGAGCCAGAAGTGCGGAACCGCCGCGGAGACGACCTCCAACAGGTTGCCCACTGTGGTGGCCACGCGGCCGCCGCGGGCGGACCACAGGGCCAACACCAGGGCCAACACCCACGCGATGGCCAGGGCAAGGACCGCCAGCAGCAGTGTGCTGCCGAGCTGTTCGCCCAGGATCTTGGCCACCGGTTCACGGAGTTGGTAGGACTGCCCCAGGTCCCCGGTGACCAGTCGGCCGAGGTAGGCGGCGTACTGCACCAGCAGCGGACGGTCCAGCCCGTTGGTCTCGCGCGCTTGCTGGCGCATCGCCTCGGTGGCGTTGTTCCCCGGCCCACCCAGCAGCGCGTCCACCGGGTCGCCGGGGACGAGCCGCAGGGCGAAGAACGCCAGGGTGGCGACGGCCCAGAGCACGACGGCGGCACCCAGGATGCGGTGGACGGCGAGCCGGGCGAACGGTGCCGGGCCCCGTCGTCGTGCAGAGGTCTCGGAGGGTATGGCGGCGGGGGCGGTCTGCACCGCCGGCCGGGTCTCGGTGGGTGTCGTCATGATCGGTCCAACCAGGTGTCGTAGAAGGTGGGCATCCCCAACGGGGACAGGAGCTTGACGCCTTCGACGTCCGCGCGGAACCCGAGCCGGGTCTGCTGGTCGAAGATCGGCAGGGAGAGGTACTGGGCGTCGATGAGCTGTTGCGCCCGGGCGTAGAGCCGGCCACGTGCGTGCTCGTCACCGGTGGTTGCGGCGGCCCGCAGCGCGCCGTCGATCTTCCCGGCCGCCGGACCGGTGAGTCCGTTGTTGTTGGCGTGGTAGCCGCCCTTGATGACGGAGGGAATGTGCGCGGAGTCGTAGACGATGTTTAGCACCGACGGGGAGTTCTTCGTGTAGTAGAGCGGGGACAGCCCGTAGTCCCAGGAGTAGCGCCGGGCGTTGAAGCTGGAGGTCTCCTCCTGGCTGATCCGCAGGTCGAACCCGACGGCCTTGGCGCTGGCCTGGAACTGCTCGAGGACCGACACCGGAACGAGGATCGAGTCATTCTGGATGACAGTGGTCCCCAACCGCTTCCCGTCCTTGCTCCGGTAACCCTCCGCATCGCGGGCGGTCCAGCCTGCCTGATCCAACAGCCGGTTCGCCTTCTCCACATCGGTGGAGTAGACGGCCGGTTCCTGCACGTTGTATTTCGTGATGCTGCTCAGCACCGAGTTCGACCGCGGGACGGTGCCCATGAAGATGCTCTTCAGCGCCGCATCGACGTCGACGGACCTCACGAAGGCCTCGCGGACCCTGACGTCCTCAAAGGGGTCGGTGGTGGTGTTGAACGTCAGGTTCACCACGTGGCCAGGGCGGGATCCGATCAGCGTGTCCAGGGCCGGGTCGGCATCCGCCGCGACGGCGTTTTGCGGCTGCAGGACGTCGATGGCGTCGATCTCGCCGGATTGCAGGGCGGCGAACCGGGCGGCGTGGTCGGGCAGGAAACGCCAGATGATCTTGTCCAGGTAGGCCGGCCCCGTGTGCCCGGCCGTGGGCGGTGGCGTGCCGTAGTCCTCATTGCGCGTGAGCACTACCTCCTGCTGCTTGTCCCACCGCTGGACGGTGAACGGTCCGGTCCCGACCGGCGAGAGGCAATTGGCGTCGGCGCCGCGGGCCAGTGCCTTCTGCGACTGGATCGGCAGCCAGACCTGGGAGAAATGCTCCAGCAGGGCGTTGTCGCGTTCGGAGAGATGCAGCCGGGCGGTGAACTCGTCGACCTTTTCGACGGAGGCGACCTTCTCGACCGCCAACAGCGCGGTGCTGGAAAGCGTCTTCGGGTCCTTGATGTAGGCGACGTTGTCGATGATGGTCTGCGCGTTCAGCTGCTGGCCGTCGGTGAAGTGCACGTCATCGCGGACGGTGATGTCCAGGGAGAGGCGGTCCTTGGACCACTTCCACCGCGTGGCCAGCCACGGAAGGATGTCGCCGTCGTCGTTCTGGAAGAACAGCGGTTCCAGGTACTGCGTGGACACCAGCGCCTGGGGGACGTTCCCGGAGACGATGGGATCCAGGCACGCCGGCTCGACGTCACCGGTGGCAAAGGTCAACGTCCCCCCGGTGACGGGTTTGCCCCCGGAGGCCCCGGTGTCTGCCCGGCTGGTCCCTCCACACGCGCTCAGGGCGAGGGCGAGCACCGCCATCGTGGCGGCCAGCGCCCTCGTGTGGCGCGTTGTCCCGTCCGTGCGGCGATACCGCGAACGGACGGTCGGATCTGGTGGTGCCTGGTACGCCGGCTGGCGATTTTCCACGGATGCTCCTTGACGTCGGCGGCATCCTCGCGGAGAGGTGGATGCCATGCTTCGATGGGACCCCATCCGCGCCCCGCGCCTCAAGCGGGCCGTCATGTGGCGGTTGCCGACGTATTTTCGGGTCACATGACGGAGCCTTCCACCCGCTGTTGAGGGGTTCGCGGCCCGTCAGTGCGTCAGGCGGAGCCACGCGACGACATCTGCTGACTTGTCCTTGACCGGTGGGTCCGCCCCGACTAGGTGCCCGTGGGTGGAATATGGCCACCACGGCGACCCGCTCGGTTGTGGCGCGGATCCCGCACATGTTTGACTTCCCCACAGATGCTTCGACGACCACCCACTTCCCCGAGGAGGTTTCGGATGACCCCGCGACACCAGACAGACCCGGCCCCCGGGACCACGCCTCCGGCCGACGGTGCGGGCAAGCCCTCGGCGCCGCCGGAGTTGACGGGCAGGTCCTGGAAGTACGTGCTCACACGCACCCTCCGGGAATTCACCCGCGACAAATGCACCGATCTGGCGGCGTCGCTGACCTACTTCGCTGTCCTCTCCTTGTTCCCCGCGCTGCTGGCCCTGGTCTCGCTGCTCGGCGTCGTGGGCCAGGCGAAATCGACCACCCAGACGATGATGCGCATCCTCGAGGACGTGGCCAGCCCCCAGGTCGCCGACACGCTGCGCCAGCCGATCGAACAGCTGGCCAGCGCCCCCTCGGCGGGCTTCGCGCTGGTCGCCGGCCTGTTGGGTGCCCTGTGGTCCGCGTCGGGCTATGTCGGGGCGTTCGGCCGAGCCCTGAACCGCATCTACGGGGTCGAGGAGGGACGTCCGTTCTACAAGCTGCGCCCGTTGATGCTCCTGGTCACGCTCGTCATGCTGCTCATCGCGGTCTTCATGGCGATCCTGCTGGTGGTCTCGGGGCCCATTGCCCGGACCCTCGGCGATGCGGTGGGTCTCGGCGAAACAGCGGTCATGGTGTGGAGCATCGCCAAATGGCCCATCTTGGTGCTCTTCGCCGTCGTGCTGATCGCCGTGCTCTACTACGGCACACCCAACGTCAAGCAGCCCCGGTTCAGGTGGATCAGCCTGGGTTCGGTGATCGCCCTGGTGGTGCTCGCCATCGCCACCCTGGGGTTCTTCTTCTACGTCAGCAACTTCGGGAACTACAACAAGACCTACGGCGCCATCGGCGGGGTCATCGTCATGCTCCTGTGGATCTGGATCGCCAACCTCTCGCTGCTGCTCGGGGCCGAATTCGACGCCGAACTGGAGCGCGGGCGCGAGCTCCAAGGCGGCATCCCCGCGGAGGACGCGGTGCAACTGCCCCTGCGCGACACGAAGGCCAGCGACAAGCTCGCCCGGCAGGAGGAGCAGGACATCGAGCAGGGGCGCGAACTCCGGCGGGAAGCCGCAGCCGACGGCGACGACCCAGGAAAAGGCTAGCGGGCCAGCTTCTTCAGGTTCACGGTGGGATCGGCCAGCTGGGCGGGATCCACGCGGATCCGCCGGTCGATGATCCTCCGGGCCGCCCGCACCGCGAGCCCGCCGTCGATGGCGGCGCACCCGGTGAGGTAGCCGTCGTCGTCCAGGCGGAACGCGATGGCCGGTTTCCCGTCGATCTCCCGGATCACCGTGCTCCCCTGGCCCGTCATCGAACCGACACCCTCGACGTGGACGCCGTGGCGGTCCGACCAGAACCAGCTGGCCCCATGGGCGGGCAGGTCTCCGCCGGCGATGGCCGCGGCCGCGGTGTGGCCGGTGTTCATCGCGCTTTCCCAGTGCTCGGCACGGCGCTGCAGGGTCCCGTCGCTGCTGCGGATCCGGGCGGCGTCGCCGACGGCGTAGACGCGCGGGTGGCTGGTGCGCTGGCGTTCGTCCACGATGACGCCCGCTTCCGTTTCCAGCCCGGCGGCCTCGGCGAGCGCCGTGTTCGCGGTGATGCCCACCCCCACCAGCACGGCATCGGCGCCGATGGTCCTGCCATCGTCGAGCCCGATGGCGTAGCTGGTGCCGCTGCGGGTGATGGAGCGGGGGACACCCGTGATCACTTCCAGCCCACGATCGGCGTGCATGTCATGCAGGCGGCGGGCCAGTTCGGGTCCCACCGCGGGCACCAGGGGCGGATCCATGGGGTCGATGAGCACGACGTCGGCCCCCAGTTCCCGGGCTGCCGACGCGGTTTCGGCCCCGATCAGCCCGGCCCCGATAACGGCCAACCGCAACCCGGGACGCAGCACCTCGCGCAGACGGTCGGCATCAGCGCGGGTGCGCAGCTCCAACACGGTGTCCAGATCGCCGCCGGGGATGGGCAGCCGCCGGGCGGTCCCGCCGGTGGCCAGGACCAGGACGTCGGCCTCCAGCACCGTCCCGTCCGCCAGTTCGGCCCGGCCCAGGTCGGGCCGGATGGCCACCACCTCCCCGGTGAGGATTCCGACGTCGTTCCCTGTTGCCCAGGAGGCATCGGCGAGCAGCAGGCCCGCCCGGTCGGTGTTCCCGAGCAGGTAGGCCTTGCTCAGGGGTGGACGGTCATACGGCAGGCCCTCGGGGTCGACCATGCGGATGACTCCCCGGTGGCCGAGGGCGCGCAGCTGCCGGACCGTGGAGAATCCTGCGAGTCCGCCGCCAATGACCAGGACCGAGGAATCCCCCGGTCCCGACGTCGACCCCGGAATCGGGTCCCTGCTGGTGGACCCAGCCATCACATCACTCCTCTGGTTTCCGGCGACAACCGCCCCTGCCAGCCTACCGAGGAACGGGCAGGACATTCCGTTCTGGTCTCGGCGGCCGAATACCGGGCGGCCGCGGCGTAGCATGAGCCCAGAGGCGCCTCCCCCCACCAGCGGTTCCTGGGCTACAGGATCCCCACGTCAACCGGAACGCCACGTACGCGGCCACAGAGCTCCGACCCGTCGGGTCGACCACCGAGTGGGAACGCACCTGTCCCTTCCTGCTCCTGACGCAGCCGCCCGGCTCCATCGTTGCCGCATGGCCCGACCTGCCGAGGCCCATCACCCGTACTTTCCGCAGTTCCCGTATTCAACGTCGAAGCGGGACCTCCACCTCGAGGACACACCATGAGAACCCGATTTGCCCTTCCCGCCCTGACCGCCGCCGCCTTCCTGATGCTGACCGGTTGCGTGGACAACAGCGGAGCCGACGCCCCCCAGGGGGAGGCCTCCGGCAGCAGCGCCGCGGTGACCGTGAAGAAGAACGACGAGTTGGCAGCCCTCCTGCCCGCAAAGATGCAGAAGGCCGGCGTGCTCAATGTGGGCATGGCCAACAACTACCCGCCGAACGAGTTCAAGGACGGCAACGGGGACCCGGCGGGCTGGTCGGTGGACCTGACGAAGGCCATCGGTGCCACGTTGGGCCTGAAGGTGAATTTCGACATCGGCACGTTCGACAACATCCTGCCGGCCGTCAATGCCGGCAAGGACGACATGGGCATGTCCTCCTTCACCGATACGCTCGAACGGGAGAAGCAGGCCGACTTCGTGAACTACTACTCCGCCGGCATCCAGTGGGCGGCACCGGTCGGCAAGACGGTCGATCCGGAGAATGCCTGCGGGCTGAAGGTCGCCGTCCAGGCGACCACGTATGAGGACACCCACGAGGTGCCGGCCAAGTCGAAGGCCTGCGTGAAGGCCGGCAAGAAGCCGATTGAGATCTTCAAGTACGACGCCCAGGACCAGGCGACCAATGCGCTGGTCATCGGGCAGGTCGATGCGATGAGCGCCGACTCACCCGTGACCCTGTATGCGATTTCGAAGACCAAGGAAAAGCTCCAGACCGCTGGCGACGCCTTCGAGGTGGCCCCCTACGGCATCCCCGTCGCCAAGGACAGTGCGTTCACCCCGGTGTTGCAGAAGACGCTCCAGGCGTTGATCGACGACGGCAGCTATACCAAGATCCTCTCCCAGTGGGGCGTCGAGAGCGGCGGAGTCCAGAAGGCCGCCCTCAACGTCGCAGCCAACAAGTAGGCCGGGGTGAGTCCCGACCCCGTGGCGGGCGGCCCGCCACCGACCACGTCTGCCGCCTCCGAAACGTCGGAGGGGGAGGCGATCCGCGCCATTCCGCTGCGCCACCCCTGGCGCATGCTCGTCGCCGTCGTCCTCGTGCTGGGGCTGGCGGTCTTCCTCATCGATGCAGCCCAGCGCGAGGACTACGGGTGGGCGGATGTCGGCAAGTACCTCTTCGACCGGCGCATCAGCGCCGCCGCGTTGGTCACCTTGCAACTGACCGTCTACTCCATGGTCATCGCGATCGCCCTGGGCCTGCTGCTGGCCATCATGCGGCTCTCCCCGAACCCCGTGGTCAAGAGCGTCGCCTGGCTGTACCTGTGGATCTTCCGCGGGACGCCGGTGTACGTGCAGTTGGTGTTCTGGGGCATCGTCGCCCTGATCTACCCCGTCTTCACCTTCGGCATCCCGTTCATGGAGCCCTGGCTGACGGTGCCCAACGACGTCTTCACGAACCTGTTCATCACCGCGATCATCGGTTTGGCCCTGAACGAGGCAGCCTACATGTCAGAGATCGTGCGTGCGGGGCTGCTGTCCGTCGACGAGGGCCAGGAGGAGGCCTCGAAGGCGTTGGCCATGTCGTGGGGGCAGACCATGCGGCACATCGTGGTCCCCCAGGCCATGAAGATCATCATCCCGCCGACCGGCAACGAGGTGATCTCCATGCTGAAGACCACCTCGCTGGTGGCGGCGATTCCGCTGAGCATCGACTTGTACGGGGTATCCCGCGGGATCTCGGCGGTGACGTTCACCCCGGTGCCGCTGCTGATCGTCGCTTCCATCTGGTACCTGCTCTTCACCTCGCTGCTCATGATCGGGCAGCACTTCATCGAGAAGCGCTACTCCCGGGGAACTGGGCGGCGCAAGGACACCGCGGGGCCGGTGCCACCCGGAGTCGCCGCGGCCACCACCGCGCCGACGGGCAACGACCTAGGAGGCAAGGGATGAACGAGATCGACATGGTGCACGCCGACCGGGTGTCCAAGAGTTTTGGCAGCAACCAGGTCCTGCGCAGCATCAGCCTCACCGTGAAGGCCGGCGAGGTGCTGTGCATCGTCGGGCCCAGCGGGTCGGGCAAGTCAACGTTCCTGCGCTGCATCAACCACCTGGAGCGGGTCGATGCCGGACGGCTCTCCGTCCAGGGGCAACTGGTCGGCTACCGGCAGAAAGGGGAAAAGCTCTATGAGCTCCGTCCCAAGGAGGCAGCGTTCCAGCGCCGGGAGATCGGCATGGTGTTCCAGCGTTTCAACCTCTTCCCCCACCTCACGGCGCTGGAGAACATCATCCAGGCACCGATGCGCGTCAAGAAGCTCTCCAAGGCCAAGGCGACGGCCCGGGCCAACGAGCTCCTGGCCCGTGTCGGGTTGGGCGACAAGGGGGACCATTTCCCCGCGCACCTCTCCGGGGGGCAGCAGCAACGGGTGGCCATCGCCCGCGCCCTGGCCATGGACCCCAAGCTGATGCTCTTCGACGAGCCCACCAGTGCGCTGGACCCGGAACTGGTCGGTGAGGTCCTGGAGGTGATGAAGGAGCTGGCCTCCAGTGGGATGACCATGATCGTGGTCACCCACGAGATGGGCTTTGCCCGCGAAGTCGCCGATTCCCTGGTCTTCATGGACGGCGGCGTCGTCGTCGAGTCAGGGGATCCGCGCCAGGTGCTCACCGCGCCCGCCCACGAGCGGACGAAGGCCTTCCTCTCCAAGGTCCTCTGACGGGGCGCCAGGTCCCGGTCAGGGGCGGTGGGAGGCGTGGATCCCTTCGATGATCTCCAGTACGGCGATCGCGTCGGCCGGGTCCACCGGCAGGGGGCCATCGCCGTGCGCGGCGGCGGCAAACCCGCGGTAGAACGCCGGGTAGTCCCCGGTCGCCGCGGGGACCGGCTCCAGCGCACCGGGTACCCCGAGGCTGCCCCACTGGTCCCGGGGCACCTGGCCATAGCCGGGGTCGGTGGGTGAGGCCCCGCCGTCGAGCGCTGCCTCCTGCCCGTCCATGCCCCAGACCTCGTAGCCGGCCTCGGTGCCCAGCACCCGGAATCGGGGCGCGGGGGTGGCGAAGTGCAGTCCCAGCGACAGGTGGGAGTCCACCCCTGAGGCGTGGCGGATCGCGACGAACGCGTCCTCGTCAGCGTCCGATCCCCCTGCGCTGAGCCTGCGGGTTTCGCCGTACACCGAGGTGGCCGGTCCGAAGAGTGCCAGCGCCTGGTCGATGACGTGCGTGCCCAGATCGAACAGGATGCCCCCACCGCCGGCCAGCCCGGCAGTGTCCTTCCAGGCACGCAAGCCCGCAGGTTTCCAGCGTTCGAACCGTGACTCGAACGTGTGCACCGCGCCGAGCGCGCCGTCGGCGACGAGCCGTGAAACGGTCAGGAAATCGGCGTCCCACCTGCGGTTCTGGAACACGGAGAGCACGACGCCGGCCTGCTGGGCCGCGTCGACCACTTCCCGGCCTGCGCGGCTGCTGATGGCGAAGGGCTTGTCCACGACCACGTGCAGACCGTGGCCGATGGCGGCCAACGCCAGCTCGGCATGGGTGTCCGGCGGGGTGCCGATGACCACGACGTCGAAATCGTCGGCGCGCGCGAAGAGCGCCTCGGCGTCGGGCAGGATCTGCGCGCCGGGGTGCAGTGTGGAGGCCTGGGCGGCACGTTCCGGGTTGCCGGTGACGATGGCCTCGAGCGAGTAGGCGGGGTCCGCGACGATCAGGGGTGTGTGGAAGACCCGGCCGGAGAGGCCGAATCCGATGACTGCGGTGCGCAGGGCGGGGTGCTGGTTCACGGCGGCTCCTTCGGGACGGATACAGCCAAACACTACCAATCCGCCCGCCCCCACCGGTCGCGGAACGTATGCTGTTGCCCAGAGCCCCCGTGGCTGGCACACCACCCGTCGAGGAAAGGCATGCAGATGTCGAAGGACCCGCAGAAGAACCCGATGCCCCACCAGGACCCGGTTGATCCCGCCCAGGGCGATCTCGTCGGTGGGACCGCCACCGGACGCCCCGGATCCGAACCGGTGCCGGCCACCACCGCCGAGGACCCGATGCGGGTGACCCGCAGCGGTGTCATGTGGACGGCCACCGTTTTGGCGCTGGTGCTGTTGGTCCTGCTGATCATCTTCATCGCGCAGAACACCAACACCGTGGACCTGCAGTACTTCGGCCTGCGGGGCACCGTCCAGCTGGGCTTGGCGTTGTTCGTCGCGGCAGTGGGCGGCGGCATCGTCGTGGCGATCGCCGGGGCGGCACGGATCATCCAGCTGCGCGCCATCGCCCGCAAGGGCAAGGCGAAGCCGAAGGCCGCGAAGAAGCGCTAGCCACCGCGTGGAATGCGACTGAGACGACCCGCTCTCTGGATCACACGGTGGGGTCGGGAATCGTTCCGTAGGCCAGGGAATTCCAGAAGTCGCCGCGGACATAGCGTTGCTCCGCCCGGGGTTCGAAGTCCCAGTGCTGCACCCGGCCCTGCTGCAGCGCCCTGGCCACCAGCTGGCGACTTCCCTGACTGGCCAGGACCCCGGACTCCAGCGCGGCAAGGTCATACCGTGCCTCGAGCGTCTGGCGTAGCTGGCCGAGCACGTCCGCGTACTCGTGATCCGCGGCCCGGTTGTTCAATTCGTCCGGGTCGTTGCTCAGGTCGAAGAGCTGGTCCGGGTCCCCGGGGCACATGACGTATTTATACCGGCCGCGGACGAGGGTTATCTGGGGTCGGTAGGTGCCTTCCGCCAGGTACTCGATCACGATGTCCCGGTCCTCGGGAGCGGTCTTTCCCTCGATCTCACGACGAGCGGATTCCAGCAGGGACATCCCTGCTGAGCGTGCCTCCGGGGCGCCGGAGAGTTCGACCAGCGTCGGCATGAGATCCAGGAGGCACACCGGGTTGGCGAAGCGCCCCCTCGGCACCAGCTCTTGCGCCCCATGCATGATCAGCGGCACCCTGGACGATTGCTCGTAGGGTGACATCTTGAACCACAGCCCCTTCTCACCGAGCATGTCGCCATGGTCACTGGTCATGATGATGACGGTGTTCTCGGCCAGTCCCAGCTCCTCGAGCCGCCGCTGGATGCGCCCGATGTGGTCGTCGATGTAGCTGACTGCGGCGTAGTACGCGCGACGGGCCCTGCGTACTCCTTCGATGCTCGGATCACGCGTGTCGAACCCACTCATCGCGCGGAGCCGGTGGGTATGCGGATCCTGGTCGGCAGCGGGTACCGCGGGGTTCTTGGGATCCGGGATCGCCACGTCCTCGAAGCGGTCCCAGTGTTCGCGCGGTGGTTCGTACGGGTCATGCGGGTGGATGAATGAGGCCACCATGAGAAAGGGGATGTCTTCGCCCGCCGCCTGGTTTGCCCGCACCCGGTCGTTCAGGTGGCGGATCGCACGAAAACCTACTTCCTCGTCGAAGTCTTGTTGCACCGTGGCCTTCGAGACCCCGGCGTTGAAGACGGCATCGGCGTCGTGGTACCACTGCAACCGCTGGTCCAGCGTGAGGGTCCAGTCCGGAACCATGTCCAGATCTGCGGGGTAGACATCGGTCGTCAGTCGTTCCTCGAACCCATGCTGCTGATCGGGACCGATGAAATGCATGCGGCCGATCAACGTCGTGTGGTAGCCAACGGCGCGTAGGCGATGTGCAAAGGTCGGTGAGGAGGCCGCGAATTCATCCCCGTTGTCGTAGCATCCGACATCCGAGGGCAGCTCCCCCACCATCATCGACGCGCGGGACGGCGCACACAAGGGGGTATTGCAGTAGGCCCTCTCGAACACTGCACCGCTGTTGGCCAACGCGTCGATGTTCGGGGTCTTGGCTGCATCGTCACCATAGGCCCCCAGCGCTTGGGCCGCCATTTGGTCAGCTTGGATGACCACGATGTTCGGTCGTTTCAGGGTCATGGAGATTCCTCTCGGTTGAGGCGTGCAAAGACGGTTCAAGCAACGGTGGTGGCTGCCGCCAACTCCCCTGCCCCGAAGGGTGGGGTCACGGTACGGCGGGGAGCGGCGAGCGCGCCATGGCTCGCGCACAGGTTACGCAGGACCAGATCAGGGGTCTGGCCGGCGGCAGCTGCGCCGGCAACATGAGGTTGGCTCATGGCCAACGCCCGCATGCCGATACAGGTAGCGGGCTTCGTTCCAGAGCGCGCCGTCAGGCAAACTCCACGAAGCCATCGAAGTACACCGGGGGCGGCAGGGGGGGGCGGCTGCCCGGTCAGAACGGAGCCAGCTCGGGCTTCCGGGGGGACCCTGGTTTAGGGTTCGCCGCCCCACCAGCCGATGGCGGCCGGTGACCACGAGTCGTTCGCAAACCCCGCAGGGGAAAGTCCGGCACACGACGTCGGAAGATTGCGGAGAGGGGGTGCCGACACAGCCTTAGTGACGCCTCCACGCATGCGGCGGCGGTCAGCACATAAGGTCGGGTAGGTCATCATCTCGGACACTAACTGGCCCATTAACCACTGTCAACGGGTGGGAGTCTTCCTCAGGACCCCACCGCCTGCTGGCCTGCCATTGAGGCAGAAGTTCGACCGGTTCATCCCGGATCAGCAGTACCTGCAGGAGCGCCCGGCTCGGCGGTGAGGCGTCGCTGCGCCCATGTGCAGCGGGCGAGAGGGTCATGAGGCAGGGTCTGCGCCGCTGGGTGGTCAGGCATGACCTCCCGGGTGGGCCTCCATCGGGTGGGTCTGGACTCATGGCGGCGGCGAATATTAGCCATCACAGAGCACGGCCTGGACGACCCGGACATCGAGGGAAAGAGGCCCAGCCGCGGAACACTTCGCTGATGCGATGCGAAGTTCAGCACCGGGCCAGCTGATGGACGGCGTGCTGACGAACAGCAGCCGATTGGTTGGGTGCCTCGAGGGGATTCCGCAGGTGTGGAGTCCCTTTCCGGAAGGGGCAGCAGGCACCCGGGGAATATGTGCCGAAGCCCTGCCTGTCAGGATTCGGCCCGCCCCGTCATGATGCCGAAACGGGGCCCCAGCGGGATACTCTGACCAGGCTCAAGGCCACCCGGGTCGTTGTATCGGTCCGCGTTGCAGCGTCCGCTGGGGCCCTCGATCAGACCGCCGGTGAGGAAGCCTTGTGGTCCTCGCGGATCATTTCGGCACAGCGTTCGCCGATCATCATGGTGGTGATGTTCGGGTTCACGGTGACCAATTCGGGCATGACCGAGGCGTCGGCGACGCGCAGCCCGGTGACGCCCTTGACCCGCAGCTGGGGATCCAGCGGCGACATGGGATCCTCGGCTGCACCCAAACGCACGGTTCCGGCCGGGTGGTAGACCGTGTTGTGCGTGCGGCGGATGTAGTCGGCGATCTCCTCATCCGACTGCGCCTCGGTGCCCGGGTAGAGCTCCTGGCCCGCCCATTCGGCCATGGCAGGCTGGGAGACGATCTCGCGGGCCTTGCGGATGCCGGCGACCATGACGCGCATGTCGTGGCCTTCTTCATCCGTGAAGTAGCGCGGGTCGACCATGGGCTTGTCGCGGTAGTCGCTGCTGCGCAGGCGGACAGTCCCCCGGGACTTGGCATGGGTGACGTTCGGGGTCAGGCAGAAGCCGTTCTCCGTGGTCGGGTACCCCTGGCGCAGGGTGTGCATGTCGAAGGGCACCGATCCGTAGTGCATCATCAGGTCGGGGCGATCCAGTCCGTCGGTGGTCTGCGTGAAGACGCCGATCTCCCACCACTGGGTCGATTCGGTGACCATCGGCTTCTTGGACTCCCACTGGATGACACCCTCTGGGTGGTCCTGCAGGTGCTCGCCCACTCCTGGCGAGTCCACCCGCACCGGCACGCGGTGTTCCTTCAGGTGCTCTGCCGGGCCGATACCCGAGAGCATCAGCAGCTTCGGCGAGTCGATCGCGCCGGCGGAGACGACGACCTCGTGGCGGGCCGTCAGGTGGAAGGTCTTGCCGAAGGCGTTGTCCACGACGCTGACGCCGGTGCACCGGTTGTCGTCGTCGAAGTCCAGCACCTTGGCGCGCAGGCCGGTGAGCAGGTGGAAGTTCTTCCGATCGGAGATCGGGTGGATGTAGGACACCGAGCTGGAGGAGCGGGTGCCGTCGGCCCGACGGTTGATCTGGAAGAAGTTCGCACCGTTGGTGACGGTTTCATTGTTGTTGAACTTAGCGCGCGGGATGCCTGCCTGTTCGGCGGCATCCAGCAGGGCGACGCCGCTGGGGTCAGCCGGCGGGACGTTCATCAGGTGCACGGGGCCGGAGTCACCGTGGTGCGGGGCATCCGGGCCTGCATCCTCGTTGGTTTCCAGCTGCTGGTACAGCCGGTACGCGGTCTTCGAGTTCCAGCCTGTGGCGCCGAATTTCGTTTCCCATTCGTCCAGGTCCTCGCGCGGGGCCCAGAAGGCGATGCAGGAGTTGTGGCTCGAGCAACCGCCCATGACCTTGGCACGGGCATGGCGCATGAACGAATTGCCGTTTTCCTGCGGTTCGATGGGGTAGTCCCAGTCGTAGCCGGATTCGAGCAGCTCCATCCAGCGGTCCAGCTGCAGGATCTCGTCGATTCCGCGATCGTCGGGGCCGGCCTCCACCAGAGCGACCTCCACGGAGGGGTCCTCACTGAGCCGGGCGGCGACCGCGGCACCGGCGGAACCGCCGCCGATGACGATGTAGTCGTAGCTGGAACCATCCAGCGTCTCAAAATCTGTCATGTCTGTTCTCTCCTAGTTCAGCATCCGAGGGGAAAGGGGGTTAGGACCGCTCGGCGAACCAGCCGGTGACCTGTGGCGCAGTGTTCTGGTAGATGTGCTTGGCCTCCTGGTACTCGCCCAGACCCGTCGGGCCGAGCTCGCGGCCAACACCCGACTGCCCGATGCCGCCCCATTCTGCCTGCGGCAGGTAGGGGTGGAAATCGTTGATCCAGATGGTGCCGTGCCGCAGCCGGCCGGCCACGCGCTGGGCCCGTCCGGCGTCCTGGGTCCACACAGCCCCGGCCAGACCGTAGATGGTGTCGTTGGCGATCGCCACGGCCTCGTCCTCGGTGGAGAACGTCTCGACGGTGACCGTCGGGCCGAACGCCTCGTCCGTGACCACTGACATTCCACGGGAAACCTGGTCCAGGATGGTCGGCAGGTAGTAGTGGCCCTTGCCCAGGCCTGCGCCGTCCTCGTCGGTGGCGGCCCGGCCACCGGTCCTCAGCCGGGCTCCCTCGGCAACGCCCTTCTTGACGTACGCGTCGACCTTCTCCAGGTGGGCTCCGGAAATCAGCGGGCCTGTTTCGGCGTCCTCGTCGTAGGGCCCGCCAATGCGGATGTCCTCGGCCCGGCGGACCAACTCGTCAACGAACCGCTCGGCGATGGACTCGTGGACCACCAGCCGGGCTCCGGCGGAGCAGACCTGGCCGGAGTGCACGAAGGCGCCGTTCAGGGCGTTGTCCACGGCCGCGTCGAAGTCGGCGTCGGCGAAGACCACATTGGGGTTCTTCCCACCCAGCTCCAGGGCCACCTTCTTCACCGTTGCCGCGGCGCTTGCAGCGATGACCCGGCCGGTCAGCAGGCCGCCGGTGAAGGAAACCATGTCGACGTCGGGGTGGGAGGACAGCGGAGCACCAGCCGTGGCTCCGGCACCGGTGACCAGGTTCGCCACGCCGGCCGGGAGGCCGAGTTCGGCGAAGACGTCCATCATGAGGATCGAGGTCGACGGTGTCAGCTCGGCGGGCTTGAGGATGAACGAGCAGCCCGCGGCAATGGCCGGGGCCATCTTCCAGGCAGCCTGCAGCAGCGGATAGTTCCAGGGGGTGATCATCCCGCACACGCCGACGGGTTCGTAGGCGATACGCGAAACGACGGTGTTGTCCCCCGCGTCGACGACGCGCCCCGCATCCTGCCCGGCCAAACGGCCGAAGTACTCGAAGCAGTTGGTGATGTCGTCCATGTCGATGCGGGACTCGAGAATCCGCTTGCCGGTGTCACCGGTTTCTGCGCGGGCAAATTCTTCCTTGCGCTCACGCAGCCGGGCAGCGACCTTGAGGAGGAAGGCGCCGCGTTCCGGGGCAGGGACCGAGGACCAGGCGCCGGAGTCGAAGGAATTCCGGGCCGCGGCGATGGCGCGTTCGGTATCGGCGGCTCCCGCCTCGGAGACAGTGGAGACGTGGGTGCCGTCGGCGGGGCAGATGATGCCGCGGGTTTCCCCGGACGTCGCCGGCTCCCAGGACCCATCGATGAAGAGGGTGTTCACATCGGGGTACGTGGTCTGCGGGATGGCTGACATGGTTACTCCTTTTCGGGATTGCTGGTGGACCCGCGGGTGTTCGTCGGGTCGATGGTTTCGGTCGAAGATGAAGCCGCCGACTCGATCTGGTGGTCGGGACCGGCGCCTTCCTGGACCATCTCGAAGTCGCCCTCCCAATCGGTGATCTCGTCGGTGTCTTCGGCGATCTTGCTGCCGCCGATGCCTCCGTTGTTCTCATGCAGGAAGGCCATGTGGACCTCGTACTGGTCCAGGACGTCGGCGATGACCTGTTCACGGCTGCAGCCCAGCAGGTCGTAGCCGTGGCTTCCCTCCAGTGAGAAGACCTCCATGCGGTAGTACTTCTCTGCCTTGACGGATGCCGTGGCATAGGTGGGAACGTCCAGTTGGACGGGGAAGATCTGGTACTTGAAGGCGCGCTCGTCACCGTGGTTGACCACCAGGTTGACCGAGTCGATGCCGACCAGTTCGACCGTCTCGGTATCCAGGGTCGCTTCGATGCCCTGGGCCGTGAACTCCTCACGCATCTCCTCAAGTGCCGGGCGGGCCACTTCGGTGATGAATCGTTGGGCAGACCGCTTACCCGGGTAGCTGACGGCCCGGGAGAGGCGCTGGCGCCAGCCCCGGCGCGAATCCGCTCCGGCAGCATGGGTACGGGAGGCCAGCACACCGTGCAGACCAGCCCGGAAACTGCCGGCCAGCGCGTTCTCCACGCGCAGTGCCTTGTAAAGGCCGAGCATGATGAACACCAGCACCACCGAGAACGGCAGGCCCATGATCACGGTCGCGTTCTGCAAGGTCGCGACGCCGCCAACCAGCAGCATGGCCAGCGTCAACAGGCCCGTGGCCACCGCCCAGAACACGCGCACCCACTTGGCGGCGTCCTGCTCGGGATCCTTGAGGTTGGAGGTGAAGTTCGCCATGACCAAGGCGCCGGAGTCGGCGCTGGTCACGTAGAACAGCAAGCCGGTGAAGGTGGCGATGGCGGCGCTGAAGGGAACAAACGGATACTGCTCCAGCAGGGCGTAGAAACCCTGCTCCGGTGTGTTCATGGCGACGTCACCAAAGGCCTTGTTGCCGCCGATGATCAGCTCGAGCGCGCTGTTCCCGAAGATGGAGATCCACAGCAGGATGAACGCGAAGGGCACCACGAGCACGCCGACAACGAACTCACGCAATGTGCGGCCGCGCGAGATACGGGCCAGGAACAGGCCCACGAACGGGGCCCAGGCGATCCACCAGGCCCAGAAGAACAGGGTCCAGCCGTTGAGCCAGGCATCAGGCCGATCGTAGGCGAACGTATCCAGTGCCATGGAGGGGAAGCGGGAGAGCGTATCGCCGACGTTGGTGATGATGCCGTCCAGCAGGAAGCGGGTCTTGCCGCCCAACAGGACGAAGAGCATGAGGGCGATGGCGAGCAGGACGTTGAGCTCGGAGAGCCGGCGGATGCCCTTCTCGACGCCGGTCAACACGGAGATGGTTGCCATGATCACGGCAACGGCGATCAGCACCACTTGGGTGCCGGTGCTTTCGGGGATGCCGAACATGAACTTCAGGCCGAAGTTCAGCTGGGCCACCCCAATGCCCAGGGAGGTGGCGATGCCGAAGATCGTGCCCATGACGGCAGCAATGTCCACGACGTTGCCCATCCAGCCGTGGATCCGCTTGCCGAGGATGGGGAACAGTGCCGAGCGGATGCTCAGGGGCAGGTTGTGGCGGTAGGCGAAGTACGCCAGGGCCATGCCCATCAGTGCGTAGAGCCCCCACCCGAGGATGCCGTAGTGGAACAAGGTCCACACCATGGCCTGGCGGGCCGCTTCGGCAGTGCCGCCGTCCCCGCGCGGCGGGGACAGGAACTGGCTGACCGGCTCGGAGACCGAGAAGAACATCAGGTCGATGCCGATGCCTGCGGCGAAGAGCATCGCCGTCCAGGTGAACAGGTTGAAGGTAGGCCGTGAGTGGTCCGGCCCCATCCGGGTCTTCCCGACCTTGCTGATGGCCACCGCGATGACGAAGGCGAGCACCGCCACGACGATCAGCGAGTACCACCAGCCAAAGGATTTGCCGACAAATTCGACGCCGGCGCCGATCACACGGTCGGCGCCCGGTTGGTCGATGATGGCCCACAACGCGATGGCCAGGACCGCAGCGGCGGCGCCAAAGAACACGACCTTGTTGATCGGGTTCCGGCCTTCGGGTGTGTCGGCACCCCTCGTCTCGGCAGGTGGTTTCAGGGCAGATTCAGGCGGATTGCTCGAAGTCATATCCTGCACACTAACAAGTGCGGACTCCCCCGCGCGCGGGTGCGCGCATATTAACATGCAATCTCGGTGATGAACCCCACACTGGCGGGCGGGGCGCCGGGGTGCCCGCCCGCCGTCGCGCTACTGCTGGGAGGCAGCACCGACCGCGGCGGCGACGGCGTCGGCGACCCGCGGATCCAGGGGGGACGGGACGATGAAGTCCGGCGCCAGGTCCTCGGCGGCGAGGTCGGCGATGGCCATGGCGGCGGCGATCTTCATCTCGGGTGTGATGCGCCGTGCTCCGGCGTCAAGTGCCCCGCGGAAGATCCCGGGGAAGGCGAGCACGTTGTTGATCTGGTTCGGGAAATCACTGCGGCCCGTGGCCACCACGGCGGCATAGCGGGCGGCCACGTCGGGCATGACCTCCGGGTCCGGGTTGGAGAGCCCGAAGATGATGGCGTCCTCGTTCATGCCGGCCAGGTCCTCTTCGGCGACCGTTGAGGAGGAGACGCCGACGAATGCGTCGGCCCCGTCGAGGGCCTCGCGGGTCCCGCCCATGATGCCCGCGCGGTTGGTGAGTGCGGCGTACTTGGCCTTGATCGGGTTCAGGTCGTCACGGTCGCGGTGGATGACGCCCTGGGAGTCCAGCAGCACGACGTCCCCGACGCCCACGTTGACCAGGATGTCGGCGATCGCAATGCCGGCGGCACCGGCACCGGAGACGACAACGCGCAGGTCCGCGAGCTGCTTGCCGACCACGCGGGCCGCGTTGGTCAGGGCTGCGAGGACCACGACTGCGGTTCCGTGCTGGTCATCGTGCATCACCGGGCAGTCCAGGGCCTCGATGAGTCGTTCCTCGAGTTCGAAGCAGCGTGGCGCCGAGATGTCCTCGAGGTTCACCGCACCGAAGCTGGGGCGCAGCCGGATGAGCGTCTCGATGATCTCGTCGACGTTGGTGGTTTCCAGGACCAACGGGATGGAGTTGAGGCCGCCGAAGTTCTTGAAGAGCGCTGATTTGCCCTCCATCACCGGCAGCGAGGCGGCGGCACCGATGTTGCCCAGCCCCAGGACGGCGGTGCCGTCGGAGACCACGGCCACCAGGCGCGAGGCCCAGGTGTGCGTGGCATGTTTGGCCGGGTCCGCGGCGATGGCGCGGGACACCTGGGCGACACCGGGGGTGTAGGCGATGGACAAGGCCCGCTTGGAATCCAGCGGCATCGTGGATTCCACGGAGAGTTTGCCGCCGACATGGGCGGAGAAGATGTCTTCTTCGCTGATGGGCGCGGTCGTCGCGGTCGAGTTTTCGGGCGTCACGGTGGACATGGGGATACTCCTGGTGAAAGTCAGCTGATCGGGAAGCGGGCGTGGCACGGATTCCGCGGGCTGCGGCGCCGGCGACTGGGTCGACGGGCGACGGGCAACCTGCCCTGCTCTGCGGAGGCCGGCCAGGGGTGTTGGCTCGCGGCGCTTGCGCAGTGGTCAGTACTTTCTTTAGACCGTTGCACCCACAGTAGGGCATGGACCCTACCCACCCAACCTCTCGGGCCGATCTTTACGGGAGCACCGTCGTCGTTCCCGGAGCAGCGGCGACGCCCGCGGCGTCGAACCGGCGTGCGTTGGAGAGCACCGGCAGCTTGGCGCGCGCGTCGCCGAGTCCTGCCACGTCGAGGTCCACGACGGTCAGGGACGGAGTCAAGGGGGCCGCCGCCAGTGTCTGGCCCAGCGGGGAGATCGCCGCGCTGTGTCCGACCCCCAGTGGCGTGCTGCCGGCAGCCGGGTGTCCGCTGGCGGCCGGGTCTGCCTGGTCGCAGGCGACGACGAAGGTCGTGGTGTCCAGGGCACGGGCGCGGATGAGGGTGTCCCACTGCTCGGCCTTGCCCGGGCCGTCGCCCCAGGAGGCACAGACGATGTTCACGGTGGCGCCCGCTGCGGCGTTGGCCCGGTACAGGTCCGGGAAGCGGACGTCGTAACAGGTCGTGAGCCCGAAGGTGGTGCCCTCGACCTCAAAGGTGGAGATCGATTCCCCGGCAGTGACCGCCTCGGATTCGGCGAACCCGAAGGCATCGTAGAGGTGGATCTTGTCGTAGCTGGCCTCGACCCCGGGACCAGTGGCGAGCAGGGTATTGCGCACCCGGGCCCCCTCGCCGGGAGTGAACATGCCGTGCACGGTGACGATCCCGAGCTCGGCCGACAGCTTCCGCACCCGGGTGGCCCACGGCCCCTCCAGCGGCTCGGCCACCTCGGTCAGCCGGTTTCCGAAGGCGCACATGGTGGCCTCGGGGAAGACGACGACGGCGGCGCCGGCCTCGCGTGCGCGGGTTGCCTGGTCGCGGACGAGCTCGAAGTTGGCTTCCAGATCAGACGTTGAATTGATCTGCGCAATGGCGATTTTCATGTGGGTCCTCCCGAACTTGTTATATACCTTGTGTATGCCAAAGACCCCACCCCCGGCCAGTTCCGGCCGAGACAAAGCCTACGATTACCTGCGCGAACACGTCTTGGTCGACGCCCGGATGCAGGGCAGGTTCCTGAATGAGAAGCAGTTGGCCGAGGAGATCGGTGTCTCCCGGACCCCGGTGCGCGAGGCGCTGCTGTTGCTGGTCGCCGACGGCCTGGTGGAGATGATCCCCCAGCGCGGGGCGCAGATCCCGGTGCTTTCCGGCCGGGACATCTCCGAGCTGATGGAGATGCGCCAGGTCCTGGAGGTGCACGCCGCCGAGGTGGCACTCGCCTCGGGAAATCCCCCCATTGGGGAAATGGAACAGATCATTGCCGAACAGGAGGCCCTGCGCTCCGCCGGTGGCGAGGACAACGCCCAGGCCTTCATCGAACGGGACGCGGCGTTCCACCAGGTGCTCATCGACTCCACGGGCAACGCCCTGATGTCCGCCTCCTACAACAAGCTGCGCGTCCGGCAGGTCCTGGTCGGGGTGGCCGCCCTGTATCGTTCCGCAGACCGGCAGCTCCATGTCTGCCAGGAGCACCGTGGCATCGTCGAGGCCTTGCGCGCCGACGATGCCACCGCTGCCCGCGCAGCCATCGTGAGCCACCTGGCCGTCACCCGCGACGTCCTGCTGAGGGCCTGATCCGCCGGGGCGCTGCCCCGGCGGCCTGGCCCTAGCGGACCGGTTCGGTGACCGGAGCGCCCGACTCGGCGACGTAGGCATGGTCCTCGCTGGTGTTCGAGTCCCGCCCCAAGGCCAGGCCGATGAGCGTGAGCGCGCAGGCCAGCGCCAGGTAGAGCGCGACCGGAACCCAGCTGCCGAAGGCACCGAGCAGCAGCGTGAACATCAACGGGGCGATGGCCCCACCGATGACCCCGGCGAACGTGTAGGCCAGCGAACTGCCGGTGGAACGCAGACGCGGTGAGAACTGCTCGACGACGTAGGCGGCCTGCGGTCCGTACATGAACGAGTGGCACACCAGGCCCAAGACGATCCCGACGATGAGCATGAGCTCCGACTCGCCCTTGAGGACCGCGAAGAACACGAACGTCCAGACCACTGCGGCCACCGCCCCGGCGGCGTAGAGCAGCCGGCGGTTGATCCGGTCGGAGATCGCCCCGGCCAGGGGGATCAGGAACAGCTGGCAGAAGGAACCGATCATCACCGCGGCCAGGACCTGGTTCCGTTCGTAGCCCAGGAACGTGATCCCGTAGGTCAGGGTGAAGACGGTGAACAGTGCGTAGACCACGTCAGGACCGACCCGGCTGAGCACCGCGGCAATCAGGGGCCGCAGTTCGGTGGTCAGGACGTCGCGGACCGGGCTCTTCGGGCGGTCCCCGCGGGCCTCCATGGCCTTGAACACCGGGGTGTCCTCCAGCTGCAGGCGGATCCACAGGCCGAAAGCGACCAGCACGGCCGAGAGGATGAAGGCAATCCGCCAGCCGAAGGAGAGGAACTGCTCTTCGGTCAGCATGAGCGTCAACAGGGCCAGGGCGCCATTGGCCAGCAGGTTGCCTGCTGGCGGGCCGATCTGGGCGGCGGAGGCCCAGAAGCCACGTCGCTCCGGGTCGCCGAATTCACTCGAGAGCAGGACGGCCCCGCCCCATTCACCGCCGACTCCCACACCCTGGGCGAAACGCAGCAGGACCAGGATGATCGGGGCGGCCACACCGATGCTCGCGTAGCCGGGCAACAGTCCGATGAGGAACGTCGCGGCCCCAATCAGCACGAGGGTGACCACGAGGATCTTCTTGCGGCCGATCTTGTCGCCGAGCCGCCCCAGGACGATGCCGCCCACGGGCCGCGAGACATAGCCGACGGCGTACGTCGAGAAGGCCAGGAGCGTTCCGGTCATCGGGTCGGAAGACGGGAAGAAGATCGCCGGGAACACGATCGCTGCGGCCGCCGAGTAGACCGCAAAGTCGTACCACTCGAGTGCCGTTCCGGTCAGCGATGCGGCAAATGCCTTGTAGAGGCCGGGAGGGGCTACGTAGGTGCCGGACCCCTGGGGCCGGACGGTAGATCGTGTCGCCATCATGTTCCTTCGTGTTTGAGGAGGTGATTTCCACCACAATAACACCTAGTGTATACATTAAGCATACGAACTTGCGATGAGTTTCCCTCCGGGTTCCGGACCCCACGGAATCCACCCCGAACGACAGGAAGTTGCCCCATGACCACGCTGGCTTTTGAACTCCCCGACGGCACCATCGAGCGCGTCGACGTCACCACCCTGCTCAATGCCGGATATGCGGGCCGCGAGCAGGAGGAGGTCCAGGCACATATCGACGAGCTGGCACTGCTGGGGATCCCCGGCCCCACCGTGATCCCGGCCCTCTACCCCGTATCGCCCTATCTGGCCCAGCAGACCGCCGAGGTCCCCGCCCAGCACGACCGCACCTCCGGCGAGGCCGAATGGGCGCTGGTCATCACCGAGAACGGCCCGTTGTTGACGGCGGCCTGCGACCACACCGACCGCGATCTCGAAGTACACGGGGTGGCCTGGAGCAAGAATGCCGGCCCGGACGTCATCGCCTCCCGCGCCTGGCGCCTGGAGGACGTCCGCGACCACCTCGACTCGCTGCGGCTGCGGGCCTGGGTCACGCAGGGCAATGGCAGCGAAACGCTCATCCAGGACAGCCCGCTCGCCGCATTGCTCTCCCCCGACTACTGGCTGGACGTCCTTCGGCAGCGCGGTCTGGACCGGCCGGGCACCGTCTTGATTTCCGGCACGGTGGCCATGGTCGACGGCGTAGACCAGTTCGCCGACGCCTGGCGGGTGGAGCTCTCGGACCCGACAACGCAGGAATCCATCGAACTCGGCTACGCCGTCCGCCGCATGCCGCAGCCCATCGGCTGAGCCGGCACGGCATGATGGAGGCATGCCACAGGAGACCACCGCCCTGACGAAGACCACCCAACACGAGGCACTGGCCGGAGCCGTTGCCACCCGGCTGGCCGCCGCGCTGGCCGAGTCGAGCGATGCCACCGTGTTCGTCAACGGCACCGCCATGCGCCTCCCGGCGGCCGCGGCCGACGCGGTGCTGGACCTGCTGGGACGGCTCGCCGGCGGGGAGGCCGTGGTGATCAGTACCGCAGAACGCTGGCTGAACACCTCACAGGCCGCGCGGCTGGCGGGCGTCTCCAACACCTACATGCGCAACCTGACCGACGCCGGGACCATTGCCGTGGAGTACCGCGGTAGCCACCGCCGCATCAAGCCGGCCGATGTCGCGGCCTGGGTGGCCGCCCGGGACGCGGCACGGGCGGCCGGCACCGAGCCCCATGGAACCGGCGAGGCAGGTGACGTCCGCAGCTAGAGCCGGGCCCCGCCGTCGTGCCCCGGACCCCATGATCCGGGGAATCTTTCCGGGAACAACTGTTGCCTCACGGTGAACCCTTGTTGCTACGATGTGAGGGTGAGCACATACCAGAGCAGCACCGCACCGGACCCCGACGCCCTGCCGACCGAGTCGGAAGTGGCCCTCGAACGCGCGGAGGCCTCGGCCCGCCACGAAAGCCTGTTCTCCGAGCGCGCGGCCAACATCAAGCAGTCAGCGGTGCGCGACGTCTTCGACATCTCGCTGCGCCCGGGCCTGGTTTCCCTCGCCGGCGGAAACCCGTACCTGGCCTCGCTTCCGCTGGAGAAAATCGGAGCGATGGCCCACCAGCTCATCGCCGAGCAGGGACTGACAGCCCTGCAGTACGGTGGCGGCAAGGGGACCCTGGAGCTGCGCGAACACATCTGCGAGGTCATGGCCGAAGAAGGCATCACCGGCGTGGACCCGGAGAACATCGTGGTCACCACCGGGTCGCAATCCGCGCAGGACGTCGCCTGCAAGGTCTTCTGCGATCCCGGCGACGTGGTGCTCTGCGAGGACCCCACCTATGTCGGCGCCCTGAACACCTTCGAGGCCCACCAGGTCCAGGTCGAATCCGTCGCCATGGACGAGCACGGGCTGGTCCCCGACGCGCTGCGGGCCCGCATCGCCGAGGTGAACGCCACCGGAAAGCGCATCAAGTTCCTCTACACGATCCCGAACTTCAACAACCCCTCGGGCATTTCGCTGGCGGCGGACCGCCGGCAGGAGATCGTGGACATCTGCCGCGAGGCCAACATCCTGGTGCTCGAGGACAACCCGTACGGACTGCTCAAATTCGACGGCGAACCGTACGCCACCCTGCGCGCCGGCAACCCGGACGACGTCATCTACATGGGCTCGTTCTCCAAGATCCTGGCCCCCGGCCTGCGGATCGGCTGGGCGCTGCTGCCCGCGCACCTGACCCGGCGCTTCTACCTGGCCAGCGAGGCAGTGGTCCTCTGCCCGCCGACGCTGAACCAGCTGCTCATCACCAGCTACCTCGACGGGCATGACTGGCGTGGACAGATCGCCACCTACCGCGGGCTCTACGCCGATCGTTGCGCCACCATGCTCGCCGCACTGCAGGAGCACATGCCCGACGGCGTGGAATGGACGACGCCGGAGGGCGGCTTCTTCATCTGGGTCACCCTCCCGGAGGGGATCGACACCTACCCGCTGCTCGCGCAGGCGATCGATGACGGCGTGGTGTTCATTCCAGGTGCCGCATTCACCCCGGGCGACGAGCCGAACAACCGGCTGCGGCTGGCCTTCAGCGCCGTCGAACCGGAGAAGATCACCGAAGGCGTCAAGCGCCTGGCCGTCGTGCTGCGGCGCGCCATCGACGCCGCCTGACCGCGCGCGTCCTGGCGCACATACGTCGAAGCGGAGCCGGGACCCGACGCCATGCCCGGGTCCCGACTCCGCTTCGGCCGGCGGTCCTACTTCAGGTAGTCGTTGGTGAACGTCTTGGAGAGGTCGATCTCCTTGTCCCCCACCTCGGGGTTCGCCACCCGCTGGGTGTCCAACACCGCCTGGGTGCCCTCTTCGGTGAATTCCCCGTTGGTGCTCAGGGTCTTCTTCAGCTCGTCGATGACCTTGGCGTACTGCTTCTCGTCACCACCGGCATACTTCTTGGGCATCTTCGCCGCGATCTCCTCACCGCTGTGGTCGGAGATCCACTGCAGGGTCTCCTTGATCGCCGCCGCGAGCTTCTTGGCGGTATCGGGGTTCTTCTGCAGCCAGTCGGTCTTGGCGTAGAGGCTCGACGACGGCCAGGCCGAGGCGCCGAAGACCTCCTTGAGACCCTCCGGCGTCCGCACGTCGGCGATGATCTTCGGGGCGTGGCCGATCCTCTTGGCCAGCACCGAGATGTCCGGTTCGAGCATGACGGCGGCATCGACCTGGCCGTTTTCCACCGCAGCGACGGCCGATGACCCGGCACCGATGGCGGAGACGGAGGCGTCCGTCCCCTTCATCCCGTCCTTGGTCAGCAGGTACTTCACGAACATGTCCGTCGAGGAACCGGGCGCGGTGACTCCGACGTTCTTGCCCTTCAGGTCCTTCAGCGAGGTGATGCTGTCCTCGTTCTTGGGTGCCACGACCAGGGCCAGGCCGGAGGAGAGGTTCTCGTTCACGAACGCCTCGATGGACTGCTTCTTGGCCTGCATCTGAATGGTGTGCTCGTAGTAGCCGCTGGTGACGTCGGTGCTGCCGCCGATCATCGCGGTCAGCGCCTTGGAACCACCCTGCAGGTCCTGCAGGTCGACGTCCAGCCCTTCCTTCTCGTAGAAGCCCAGCTGCTGGGCCAGGGTGGTGGGCAGGTACGTCAACAGCGTCTGGCCGCCGATGCCAATGGTGACCTTGTCACCACCGCCGGCCGCGTCCCCGCCCGCTGATTGACCCGGAGGTGCCGCCGCGGGTGCGCCGCAGGCCGAGAGCAACAGTGCCAAGCCTGCTACCAGGGCAGCGCCCTGGGCCGCCCGGCGGGAACCACGTGGTGTGGTGTGCTTTTTCATGGATCTTCCTTTCAAGGGGTGCTTCCGGCCGGGGTGGTCGGGCTAGCCGTTGTTGGTGGGGCGCCAGCGCAGCAGGTGCCGTTCGACGCGGTTGACGAGCAGGTCGATGATCAGGACCACGAACATCAGGATGAACATCCCGGCGAAGACGCCCGTGGTGTCGAAGACCCCCTGGGCCTGGGCGATGGCATATCCCATGCCGGCCGAGGCCCCGAGGTATTCGCCGACCACCGCACCGGTGATGGCGAACCCGACACTGATATGCAGGCTGGAGAAGATCCAGGTCAACGCGCTGGGGATGAAGACGTGGCGGAGCAGCTGGCGTTCGCTGGCTCCGAGCATGCGGGCATTGTCGATCAGTACGCGGTCGACGCTCTTCACGCCTTCCAGGGTGTTGAAGAAGACGATGAAGAACACCAGGGTGAACCCGAAGGCGACCTTCGACCAGATGCCCAGCCCGAACCAGAGCAGGAAGATGGGGGCGAGCACCACACGGGGCAGGGCGTTGAACATCTTCAGGAAGGGTTCGAAGAGCTGCTCGAGGAAGCGCACGCGGGCCAGCAGGAATCCGAGCAGCAGTCCGGCTGCGGCACCGGTGGCGAAGGCCAAGGCCGATTCCTCGAGGGTGATCAGCAGGTGGGGGAAGACAAAGCCGGAACCGACCCACTCCCAGACGGTCTTCAGGATCTCCGAGGGACGTGGGAAGAAGAAGTCGTCGATGACCCCGACCCGGCACAGCAGCTCCCAGGCGACCAGGACCAGAACGGTCAACCCGATCTGCCCGGCGCGTACTCCCGGCCCGGTCACGCCGGACTTGCGGCGGGGGCGCTGGCGGACCGGGTTGGTGTCCCGTCCTGCACGTTCAGTCGTGGTGCTCATGCCGCGCCGCCCTCTTCCCGGACCGTCGATTGGTAGGTGCGGGAGACCTCGATCTTCAAGCGACCCCAGATCTCCCGGTGCAGTTCGACGAACTGGGGGTCGTCGCGGATTTCCAGCAGGTCACGCGGACGGGGAATGGTGATGTCATAGCGGCCAACCACCGTGCTGCCGGGGCCGGCCCCCAGGATCACCACTTCGTCGGAGAGGGCGATGGCCTCATCGAGGTCGTGGGTGATGAAGACGACGGCCTTGCCGGATTCTTGCCACAAGGCGAGCAGTTCGTTCTCCATGATCTGGCGCGTCTGGACGTCCAAGGCCGAGAACGGCTCATCCATGAGCAGGATGTCAGGGTCGACGATCCAGGCCTGCGCCAGCGAGGTGCGCTTGCGCATGCCTCCGCTGAGTTGGTGGGGGTAGCGGTCGGCGAAATTCTTCAGTCCCACCTTTTCGAGCCATCCCCGGGCCCGCTCGTTGGCCTCCGTTTTGGAGACCCCGGCCATCGTCAGCCCGAGGCTGACATTGTCAATCACCGTCTTCCACGGCAGCAGGGCGTCCTGCTGGAACATGTAGGAGGCCCTGCGGTTGACGCCCCGCACCGGTGCGCCGAAACTCGCGGCGGTGCCCGTGCTCGGTTCCAGCAGGCCAGCCGCCATGTGCAGGATCGTCGACTTTCCGGACCCCGTCGGACCAACGATCGACACGAAGCGGCCCGGCTCGACCTTCAGGTCGATGTCAGCCACTGCCTGGTAGGTGCCGCCGTGGGGAGTCGTGAACTCCTTGCTGCATGCGTTCAGTTCCACCGCGTAGTCCGGTGCCCCTGGTTGATCCGACTGCCTCATCATCGCTCTTCCCCGCGTTGGACCCTTGCCACCCGAGGGCCAGGGGCCGAGAGAACGACCACCGCGCCCCACATTGTGGGTTCAGTTTCATATTGCGGTGTTGAGACTAGCAGTAACCCAGATCACACTCAACGCTTTTCCCCAGCGTTACGAGGCGTGCGTCGTCCGTTCCCGAATCCACGGCAGGGAGCCGAGGTGGAGGCGATTGCGGGCGCCGACCGGCCCGGCCTGCCCATCGAGGTCATACGCTTCGTCGCCGGCCCACGCCACGATCGGGCGGCCTTCCCCGTCGACGGTGCGCAGGCTCCTGAATTCGGCGGGGGGCTGGCGTCGGGCCGCTGCCACGGCTTCCGTCGCGGTAGCCTGGCCAGCGAGCCAGCGCAGCGTCATCCAGGTGGGGGGCACCAGGTTGACCAGCCCCTCGCCGTGGCGGCGCAGCGCCTCGGTCGGCGTCATCCAGGCATGATCCACGTGCTCATCCGGGCTCAGGATGATCGGGGCGTCGGCTGCGCCATCGAGGGCAGCCAGGAAGAACCAGGTGCGCAGGCGTTTCGGAGCGGTGGGCGGGGGCGTCCAGATCGAGAAGACGGCCAGCTCGGTCTCGCGGACCGCCAGTCCGGTCTCCTCCCGGGTCTCCCGCACACCGGCCCGCAGGGCCGCGGCCATCAGCGGATCCCGGGCGTCGCCGTCGTCCATCGAGGGGACTTCGCGGTCTTCGGGGTCGACGTAGCCACCCGGGAAGACCCAGGCCCCGGCGAAGGACCCGCGGTGCGACGGCCGTTCCAGCAGCAGCACCTCGGGGCCGTCCATGGATTCCCGCATCAGGACCACGGTGGCGGCGTCACCGTGCAGTTCGGGCGCGCGCGGCGATTCAGGCATGGATGGCCTCCTGGCGATCGTCGTAGTCATCCCGGGCCCCGAGGATGGCCCCGGCATGCTCCTCGGCCCAGGCGCGGACGGCATCGAGGGGCTCCAGCAACGTGGCACCGAGCGGGGTGAGCGCATAGTCGACGCGCGGGGGGACCTGCGCATAGACAGTGCGCGCAACAAGTCCGTCACGTTCGAGCGCGCGCAGGGTCTGCGTCAGTACCTTGGGGGTAACGCCACCTACCGCGGACCGGACCGTGGTGAACCGGCTCGGCCCGTCCTTGAGCGCCTGCATGACCAGGGGCGTCCATTTGTCCCCGATGCGCTGCAGCACCAGGCGCGACGGGCAATCGACGTCCATGACATCGAAGGGCTGGCCTTTGGTATCCATTTGGGTACTTTATGACGTTGAGGTACTGGGTATCAAATGCATAGCATGAGGGCATCAGCCATTCACGAGAGGGATTCACCATGAAGATCGCCATCTATGGAGCCACCGGCATGGTCGGCAGCCAGATCGTCACCGAGGCACTGAGCCGCGGGCACCAGGTCACCGCCGTCTCGCGAAAGGGCACAGCGGTGGAAGGCGCCGAATCCGCCACCGCCAAACTCGGGGATCTGGCCGCCTACCGCGCACTGGCCGCAGACCACGACGTCGTCGTCTTCTCGGTCCCGCCGTCCCGCGAGGGTGGCGACGCGCAGGACTTCATCGACGCGCACGAGGAGATCAGCGAGACCCTGGTTCCCGCACGGGTGTTCATCGTCGGCGGCGCCGGCAGCACGATGGTCAACGGGGGCCTGCTCGTGGACCAGCCCGGCTTCCCGCCGGAGTACGAGGCCGAGTCACGCGCCATGATCACCGTGATGGAAAACTACAACTCCGCCTCCGGCTTGGACTGGACCATGCTGGCCCCCGCCCCGGTCATTGCGCCAGGTGAGCGCACGGGCACCTACAAGTTGGGCGCCGACTCCCCCGTCGGCGACAGCATCTCCACGCAGGACTTTGCCGTCGCAGTGCTCGACGAGCTGGAGGAGCCGAAGCACCAGCACCGCCGGTTCACCGTCGCCAACTGAACCCCTCGGTCAGATGACCTTGGCCGTCTGCTCGGCCTACATGTTGCCGGTGGCCACCCCCTCCAATGCCGTGGCCTTCGGGTCCGGTGAGGTCACCATCAAACAGATGGTCCGCGCCGGCCTCTGGCTGAATGTAGCGTCCATGCTGCTGATCGCCGTCGTGCTGTTCACGCTGTTGCCGCTGGTTTTCGGAACATCCATCTAAGCCAGCTCGCCACGGTCGGCTCCCCGCAGCGTCAGCCCCGGGGAGCCGCGTAGTCGATGCCGCGCGCGGCCATTTCACCCAGTTGCAGAACCAGCCAGGGGCTGAACGCCCACGGAGTCGCCGCAACGGCTGCAGCGAGGTCGGTCGGGGCGACCCACTGGAATTCGGCCACCTCGCTGTCACGCGGCTGCGGGTCGGTGGCGGACCGGGCGAAGTGCACGGGGCAGAACTCGTTCTCCACGATCCCGGAGGCGTCGACGGCACGGTAGGCGAAGTCGGGCAGGACCTCCTGAACAATGCCGAGATCCATGCCCAGCTCGTAGCCGGCCCGTCGCCGGACCGCTTCCTGGCTGGGTTCCCCCGGAGCCGGATGCCCGCACACCGAATTGGTCCACACGCCCGGCCAGGCCTGCTTGGACAGGGCCCGGCGCGTCACCAGGACGCGCCCATCGTCGTCGAAGACGTGGCAAGAGAAGGCGAGATGCAACGGCGTCGTGCTGGTGTGCACTTCCGACTTCGGTGCCGTACCGATCTCCCGGTGCCCGGCATCCAACAACACGACCCGCTCCGGTGGTGTTTGCTGCGGGATCTGCCCCGTCACATCTGCTCCTGCCCGTGGTCCTACCGGTGAGTTCCGGATATCCACTCGAACCCTAGCCGATCAACGGCACGGCCGCGGCGGCATGCGTAGACGCGGCTGGCGAGTCTCGCCCACCGCAAGGATGTGGGCCTGACCCGTGCAGCGACCGCCATGCAGGACCTGATATCGAGCACCGTGACACAACTGGCGTCGCGTGGCACGGGGATCAGCGCATTCACTGGCTGACCGGGCCGCCCTGCCTCCGCGGATTGCGGCCTTAGTCAAGAAGAAGCGCGGGCTCCTCCATGATGGCGGCGACGTCGGCCATGAAACGGGCCGAGAGATCGCCGTCGACGACGCGGTGGTCAAAGCTTCCCCCCAGGGTGGTGATCCACCGCGGGATGACTTCGCCGGAGACGACCCACGGCTTCTGCCGGATGGTTCCGAACGCGACGATGGCCACCTCGCCGGGATTGATGATCGGCGTACCGGTGTCGATGCCGAGGGCACCGATGTTGGTCACCGTGAGCGAACCGCCGCGCATGTCCTCGGGTTTCGTCTTGCCTTCACGGGCCGTGACTGCCAAGTCGTTGAGGGCGACGGCCAGCTCCTTCAGGCTCAGATCCTGGGCATCCTTGATGTTCGGCACCAGCAGGCCACGCGGGGTGGCTGCGGCGATGCCCAGGTTCATGTAGTGCTTGACGTGGATCTCGGCCCCTCCCTCGGGCCGGTCCACCCAGCTGGCATTGACACTGGGGTTGCGAGCAGCCGCCCAGATCACTGCCTTCGCCAGGATCAACAGCGGTGAGACCTTGATGCCCTCGAAGTCCCGGGACTTCTTGAGCCGCTGGGTGAACTCCATGGTGCGGGAGGCATCGACGTCGACGAAGATGCTCACATGCGGCGCGTTGGAGGCGGACTCCACCATGGCCTTGGCGGTCGCCTTGCGCACGCCACGAACGGGTTCGCGGGTAACCCGGTCCTCGTCCACGCTGCCCGGCATCCAGAACGTCGGGGCCTGGTCCTGTTCGGCCTCGCGCTGGCCTTGGTAGGAAATCAGGTCTTCACGGGTGATCTCCCCGCGCAGTCCGGTGCCGCTGATCTTGGCCAGGTCGATCCCCAACTCCTTGGCGATCTTGCGAACGGGGGGCTTGGCCAGGACCCGGTCCAGCAGTTGGGAGACCGACTGGCGGGCGGCAACTGCCCGATTTCCTGTTGTCGCCGGGGTCGGCTGCGGAGCCGCCGCAGGTGTTCCGGTCGCGGGACGGTTCCTCGCGGCCGGGGAGGGCGCAACGGTCGGCACGGGTTCCGGGCCGGCCGGGCTGCCGGCTGGCGTCCCGCGCTGGGTACGCGGCCGGCGTCGTACGGGATCGGCCTTGGGGCCGGAGCCAACCAGGGGGCCGGGAGCCTTCTCCTCCGCTGCCGTCGGCGCCGAATTGTCAGCGACGTCCGCGACGGGAGCCGACTCGACGCCGGGTTCCTGGGGAGCCGGTGCCTCTTGCCCGATCTCGTCGACCGAGAAAAGCGGCTGGCCGACCTCTACGGTCTGGCCTTCGGCCGCATGCAACTCGGTCACGACCCCTGCGTAGGGGCTGGGCAGCTCAACGAGGGATTTGGCGGTCTCGATTTCCACGAAGACCTGGTTGATCTCCACGGTGTCGCCGGGCTGGACCTTCCAGGAGGCGATGTCCGCCTCGGTCAGGCCTTCGCCGACGTCCGGCAGTTTGAAGGTACTCATGGATGGCTCCTTGGGCGCGTGCTGTTCGGGGTGCCGGTTGGCCTAATACTCGAAGGAACGGTCCAGCGCATCGAGCAACTTGTCGATGTCCGGCAGGTACTGTTCCTCGACCTTCGCCACCGGGTAGGGCATGTGGAATCCACCGACCCGGATCACTGGCGCCTCGAGTGAGAGGAAGGCCCGCTCGGAAACACGGGCGGCTATTTCGCCGCCGATCCCCCCGAAAGTAGGGGCCTCGTGGGTCACGATGAGCCGGCCGGTCTTCTGTACCGAGGTGATCACCGTATCGAAATCGATGGGGCTGATCGAGCGCAGGTCAATGACCTCGATGTTGCGGCCGTCCTCCCGGGCGGCCTCGGCTGCGGCGAGGGCCACGGGAACGAGCGGCCCGTAGGTGACGATCGTTGCGTCCGTTCCCTCGCGGATGACCTGCGCGCTGAAAGCGTCCGGTGCCGGCGTCTCGGTATCGACTTCGCCCTTGAGCCAATATCGGCGCTTGGGTTCGAAGAAGATCACCGGGTCCTGGCAGGCGGCGGCCTGCTGGATCATCCAGTAGGCATCGTTGGGATTGGACGGGGTGATGATGCGCAGGCCAGGGGTGTGCGCGAAGAGCGCCTCCGGCGACTCCGAGTGGTGCTCGATGGAACCGATGCCCCCGCCATAGGGAATGCGCACGACGACCGGGGCGCCAAACCGACCCTCCGAGCGGGCCCTCATCTTGGCCAGCTGGGTGGTGATCTGGTTGAACCCCGGGAAGACGAAGCCGTCGAACTGGATCTCGGCGATCGGGGCGTAGCCGCGCAGGCTCATGCCGATCGAGGCGCCGATGATGCCGGATTCGGCCAGGGGGCTGTCCACGACCCGGTCCGTTCCGAAATCTGCCATCAGGCCTTCGGTGATGCGGTAGACACCACCGAGCCGGCCGATGTCCTCACCGATCAACAGTGATTTCGGGTTGCCTTCCAGCACGCGGCGCAGGCCGGAGGACAGGGCCTTGGCCAGGGTCATGGTGGTCATCGGGCATCTCCCTGCGGCTCAATGGACGTCACATCAGCGTCGGCGAACCCGGCTTCGTACTGCCGGTGGAACTCCAGTTCCTCACGGATCAGCGGGTGGGCCTCCGCGTAGACGTTGGCGAAGGACTGCGCCAACGTCGGTGCCGGGAAGGCCATGGCCTCGCGGCGGACCCGGGCAGCCATCTCGTCACCGTCGGCAGCCAACTGCACGAAGAAGTCCTCATCGACCAGCCCCTGGCCACGCAGGTAGGTTTCCAGGCGGGCCAGGGGATCTTTCGGCCCCCACGTCTCCTCCTCCGCCGTCGTGCGGTATTTGGTGGGGTCATCGGCGGTGGTGTGGGCACCGACCCGGTAGGTCTGGGCTTCGATGAGCACCGGCCCCCGGCCCGACCGCGCATGTTCGAGGGCCCAGCGGGTGACGGCGTGCACGGCCAGCACATCGTTGCCGTCGACGCGGATGCCGGGGAACCCGTACCCGGCGGCGCGCTGGACCAGCGGGACGCGGGACTGGACCTCGAACGGCACCGAGATGGCCCACTGGTTGTTCTGGCAGAAGAAGACGACCGGTGCCTGGTTGCTCGCGGCGAACACCATGGATTCGTGGGCGTCGCCCTCTGATGAAGAACCGTCGCCGAAGTAGGCGACCACGGCGGTGCCTTCGGTCGCGAGCCGTTCGGCGTCCCAGCCGGCCTGGTCGCGCTGGATCCCCATGGCGTATCCGGCTGCGTGCGGCATCTGGGCGGCGAGCACCATGGTGTACATGTGGAAGTTGTTCTCGCGGGGATCCCACCCACCGTTGGAGATGCCACGGAAAATGCGCAGCATCTGCGGGAAGTCCACGTCGCGGGTCAGCGCAACGCCGTGCTCGCGGTAGGTGGGGAAGATGTAGTCGCGCGCCTCGGTGGCCCGACCCGAACCAATTTGGGCGGCTTCCTGCCCCCGCAGCGGAACCCAAAGAGCCAGCTGGCCCTGGCGCTGCAAGGCCGTTGCCTCCTCGTCAAACCGCCGGGTCAACGCCATGTCGCGATAGAAACCGCGCATCCGCTCGGCATCGACGTCTTCCAGATAGGGCGAGTACACCTCATCCTGTCGGAGCTCTCCGTCTGGCGTCAGCAACTGGACCATATCGGTTGCTGCCATCGCCTGTGCGGTTGAGGTCATGCGCGTGGATACCCTTCGGTCGGATATATGCCCCCCGCGGAATGCATTCCGTGGGGGGCATATAGCGGAAATACCCCTCAAGCCTACTGTCCTGCAGGCCGACGACCGGGATTGGAGACCGGCTAGGAAAGGGTGGGTCGTTTTGGATAGTTGCTACAAAGCGCGAGAAAACGCGTATTTGCTTCCGCTTCGCCGATGGTCACCCGCAGCCCCTCGTTCCCGAAGGCCCGCACGGAGAGCGCCTGCTCCCCGGCAGCCCGGGCGAATGCGGGGGTCTCATCGCCGAAAGCGAGCCAGACGAAGTTCCCCTGGGCGTCGGGGATGTCCCACCCGAGTTCGCGCAGACCCTCGACCACCCGCGTCCGCTCGTCCACGACGCGTTGTACGCTTTCGACAACATCGTCGATGTGCGTAATCGATGCCACTGCCGCCTTTTCCGCCAGGCTGGACACAGCGAACGGCGTGGCGATGACGCGCAGGTACTGCGTGATCGACGGGTGGGAAATGGAGTAGCCGACGCGCAGGTTGGCCAACCCGTGCGCCTTGGAGAACGTCCGCAGAACGACGACATTGGGGTACTTGCGGTACATCTCGATGCCGTTGACTGCGTCATCGTGGCGCACGAATTCGTTGTAGGCCTCGTCGATGACGATCAGCACGTTCGCGGGGACGGAGTTGATGAACTTCTCGACCTCGGCGGTGGTCAACACCGGACCCGTGGGGTTGTTGGGCGTGCACAGCAACACGACAGAAGTCTGCGCGTTGACCGCGGCGGCCATGGCATCCAGGTCATGTCGCCCATCCGGCAGGTTCGGGATCTCGACGGCATCCGCACCAGTGGTCTGCACGACGATGGGGTAGGCCTCGAACGAGCGCCAGGCGTAGATGACCTCATCGGCGACATCGTCGTCGTTCTGGCCCGCAAAGGTTTGCAGGATCTGGGTCAGGGCGCCCAGGCTTCCGGCACCGGTGACGATATCGTCCGCCGGCACGTCAAGGTATCCGGCCAGTGCCTCGCGCAGCTTCGTTGCCAGCGGGTCCGGGTAGCGGTTGAAGTCGATGCCCTCACGGATGGCCGCCAGCACTGCCGGCACCGGCGGCTGGGGATTCTCGTTGGAGGACAGCTTGTAGGAGGTCAGCCCCGGAATGACGGCCGGGGGTTTGCCCGCGGCATACTTCGGAAGCTGTCCCAGTACGGGACGTGGTTGCACCTCGACGGGTGTGACGGGGTTCTCGTTGCTCATGCCCCCAGCCTAACGTTGCCGAGCCGTGTCTCACTCCCCGCCGGGGGGCCAGTGAGGAAGCGTTACCCGGCGCGAAACCGCATCCGCGAATTCCCGAAACACTGCCTTGGCACTGTGGTCCCAGACGATGACACACAACGTGGAGGTATCCGTGGGCCACACCGAACAACTCACACCGGCGCCCAGCCCTGCAACCCCGATCCGGATCGAGGTCAAGCCCGGCCGATGGATTGAGAACTGGGATGCCGAAGACCCTCATTTCTGGAACGAAGTCGGCAGCCGGACAGCGAGGGTGAACCTGAAGTACTCGATCTTCTGCGAGTTTCTTGGCTTCGTGGTCTGGCAATTGTGGTCGATCGTGGCCATATACCTGCCGACGGCGGGATTCGAGCTGGGGACCAACCAGCTGTTCTGGCTGATTTCGATACCAAGCCTCGTCGGGGCCACTCTGCGGATCCCCTATACGTTCATGGTGGCCCGGTTCGGTGGCCGCAACTGGACGGTGATTTCCGCCCTGTTGCTGTTGGTGCCGGTTGGCGGCATGGCTTGGGCGGTATCCGATCCAACGACCCCCTTCTGGGCACTTCTCACGCTGGCCGGCCTGGCCGGATTCGGTGGCGGGAACTTCGCCAGCTCGATGGCGAACATCACGTACTTCTACCCGGCACGGGAGAAGGGCTGGGCGTTGGGCCTGAACGCGGCCGGAGGTAACCTCGGCGCGGCCGTGGCCCAGCTGGCCGTCCCGATCGCGGTCACCATCTTCGCTGCCGGTTCGCTGCAACTTCCGCTGGCCGGCTTGATGTGGATGCCGCTCATCCTGCTCGCGGCGGTCCTCGCATTCCGGAACATGCACAATCTCAGCCATGCCCGATCCGATCTCTCCGGATCGTTGGCAGCCCTGCGCGAACCCCAAATGTGGGTCATCTCGGTCCTCTACATCGGAACTTTTGGGTCCTTCATCGGCTTCTCGGCTGTCTTTCCGAAACTCATCAAGGATTCCTTCCCTGAGTTCTCCTCCTTCACCGTCCTCGGTGCCGCGCTCTCGCTGGCCTTTCTCGGGCCGCTGGTCGGTTCGCTCACCCGGCCGCTCGGTGGACGTCTGGCGGACAGGCATGGCGGCGCGCGCATCACGATCGCCGCATTCATCGTCATGGCGGCGATCACTGCAGCGTCGACACTGTCCCTTCCAGCGGGCAGTTTCTGGTTGTTCCTGGGACTGTTCGTGCTGCTCTTCGGAACCAGCGGAGTCGGCAACGGCTCGACCTACCGGATGATCCCGGCCGTGTTTGCCATACGCGCCCGGTTATCCGACGGCTCCGGACGGCCCGGGGCACCGTCGGTCTCCACCGAACGGCAGGCCGCCGCCGCGCTGGGGCTGGTATCTGCCATCGGCGCTTACGGCGGGTTCCTGATACCGCAGGCGCTAGGCGCGTCCCTTGGGGCGACCGGAAGCTACGCCACCGCCTTCTGGTGTTTCGTCGGCATTTACGGGGTCATGTCGGGATTGGCCTGGTTCAACTACCAGCGCAGTTCCTCCCCCTTCTCGGGCCCGGGTGCCTAGGATGGCAACCGCACCCCGCTCCGCGACCCATTGCCCGTACTGCGCCCTGCAATGTGCCATGATCGTGACAGCGGGTGAGGGCCGCGAACCGGAAATCCAAGGACGCGATTTTCCCACCAATGCGGGTTCACTGTGCCGCAAGGGCTGGTCGGCCGGTTCGCTGTTGCAGTCACCCGAACGGCTGGGCGAGCCATTGCTCCGCGGGCCCGACGGGCAGTTGCACCACGTGTCGTGGCCCGAAGCGCTCGACACGCTCGCCGACCGGATCGAGGCAGTGCGCGGCACTCACGGGCCCGATGGCATTGCCCTGTTCGGCGGAGGCAGCCTGACCAATGAGAAGGCGTACCAGTTGGGGAAGTTCGCCCGCCTGGCCGTGGGGACCTCCCGCGTGGACTACAACGGCAGGTTCTGCATGTCTTCCGCGGCCGCCGCCGGAAACCGGGCGTTCGGGCTGGACCGAGGGCTGCCCTTCCCGCTGACTGACCTCGGCGGCGCCGGGACGATCCTGTTGCTCGGTTCCAACGTCGCCGAGACGATGCCACCCTTTGTCCGGCACCTGCAGGCAGCCCGGGATGCCGGCGGCTTGATCGTCGTCGATCCACGGCGCACCGCCACCGCGGAGCTGACAGGGAACGGAGGCGGCGTACATCTCCAGCCGACCCCGGGCACCGACCTGCAGCTGCTGCTCGGGCTGTGCCACGTGGTCCTGGTCGAGGGCCTCGCCGACGAGCGCTATCTGGCCAGACGCACCTCTGGACGGTCCGACATCGTGCGTACGGTCGCTCCGTGGTGGCCCGAGCGGGTCCAGGGGGCCACCGGCGTTCCGGCAGCACGGGTACGGGAAATTGCCCACCAGCTGGCCGACGCCGCCAGGGAAGCGCGGTCCGGCGGCCGGCGCGTCTACGTGCTCACCGGACGCGGCATCGAACAGCACGTCAATGGCACGGATACCACGACGGCGGCCATCAACCTGGCATTGCTGCTGGGGCTTCCGGGCACCACGTGCGGTGGCTACGGGACGCTGACCGGGCAGGGCAACGGACAGGGCGGGCGCGAACATGGGCAGAAGTGCGACCAGTTGCCGGGATACCGCAAGATCACGGACCCCGCACACCGTTCCCACGTCGCCGGCGTGTGGGGGGTCGACGCTTCGGCCATCCCCGGTCCGGGGCTGCCCGCAACCGAGTTGCTCCACGGGTTGGGGAAGCCCGGAGGGGCACGAATGCTCCTGGTCCATGGCGCCAATGTGGCGGTCTCCGCACCCGATGCGACGCGGGTCATCGAGGGATTGCGCCGCCTTGACTTCCTCGTCGTCGCCGACTTCTTCCTCTCCGAGACGGCCGCCATGGCCGATCTGGTGCTGCCGGTCCTGCAGTGGGCCGAGGAAGAAGGGACGATGACGAACCTGGAGGGTCGCGTGCTGCGACGCCGTCGTACCATCGATCCACCACCGGAGGCCCGTTCCGAGCTCTGGATCTTCTCCGAGTTGGCCCGGCGGTTGGGCGCACCCGGGCGTTTTCCGGCCGACCCGCGCGAGGTCTTCGAGGAGCTGCGTGCCGCCTCGGCCGGCGGCCTGGCCGACTATTCGGGCATCACCTATGCGGCGCTCGACGACGGGGCTGCCATGTATTGGCCGTGCCCTGCCACCCCATCTGCCGAGGCCACCGGGCCGTCGGAACCGGGCCCCACGCTCCTGGGCACCCCTCGACTGTTCCTCGACCGATTCGCCCACGCTGACGGACGGGCCCGACTCGTGGGAGTGCGCGTCGGCGCCCCGGCCGAACAGCACGACGGCCGCCGACACCTAACCCTGCTGACCGGGCGCCTCCTCGAGCACTACCAGAGCGGATCGCAGACCCGGCGGACCGGCGAGCTCCTCGCCGCGCAACCGGAGCCGCGGGCGGAACTCCACCCGACGACGGCCCTGGAGCTCGGCGTGCGCGACGGCGAGTTCGTCTCCCTCAACAACCAACGTGGCCGGGTGCTGGCCCGCGTCCAGTTCAGCACCGGGATGCGCCGGGATGCCGTCTTCCTGCCGTTTCATTTCGCCGGATCCGGCAGCGCCAACCTGCTCACTGACGCTTTGACCGATCCTCTCAGCGGGATGCCCGCGTTCAAGAACACCTTCGTGACCGTGGAGGCCCTAGTCCCCATCGGACTGCCGCCCGCCGCAGACACCGCCGGGAGCAAGGCGTGAACCGCGCCGATGCGGTGGAGCGGATCGTCGTGCTGGGCTTCGGTCCGGTGGCGGCCCGCTTCGTGGATGGCCTGCTCCCCCGCCTGGCAGGTGGGACGCTCAAGCTCACCGTCATCGGCGGAGAGGTGCGGCCCGCCTACAATCGCGTGCTCGTCGCCGACGTCGCCACCGGACGCGCCAACGCGGCCTCGCTGTCCCTGGCCGACCCCCGGGAACTCTCAGCAGCCGGCGTCGATCTCCGACTGGGCACCACCGCCGTGCGCGTTGATCGTGCCCGGCGCCGCGTCATGCTCTCCGACGGGACCGAGGTGGGCTACGACCGCCTGGTGTTCGCCACCGGCGCCCGCCCCACGATCCCCGTTCTGCGCGGCCTCGACTTCTCCCCGCTCGGCGAGCCGTCCCTGCCCGAGGGGGTCATGACGCTGCGCGACCTCGACGACGCCGCACGGCTCGCACCCGTCGTCCAAACCGGCGGAAAGGTGGTCATCCTCGGTGGCGGAATCCTGGGTGTGGAGGCCGCCCTGGCCATCCGCGAAGCCGGCGCCGTCGCGACGCTGGTCCACCACGGGCCGGTCCCGCTGGCCCGTGCGCTGGATCACGACGGCGGCCGCGTCCTGGCTGCTGCGTTGGCGGAAGCCGCCGTCGAGGTGGTGCCCGATGCACGGGCCGTGGGCGTGCACCTGATCGAGGGCAAATTCAGCAGCCTCGAGCTAGAGCACGGCACCGTCTGTCCGGGAGACGCATTGGTGGTCTCCGCAGGCGTCCGGCCACGCGCCGGCCTGGCTGAAGGGTGTGGCCTGGTGGTCGATGCCGGGATCCGCGTGGACGACAGGCTCTGCGCCGATACTGAGGACCGGGTCTTCGCCATCGGGGACTGCGCAGCCGTGCAGGGCCGTCCCCCCAGCGGCCTGATCGGCCCCGGGTGGGCACAAGCCTCCTGGCTTGCCGGCTACCTGCTCCGGCATCCGTTGCCAGCGGACGCGTACTCGACCTCCGCGTTCGCAGATCCGCCGCCTGCCGCCGGCCCAGGTACCCCCGAGTCCGCCCCGGTGGAGGCCGAGGCCCTCATCATGCTCAAAGCCCGGGGAGTCGATGTGGCAGCCGCCGGCACCGTCACTGCTGGCCTCTGGGATCCGGGCCCCCTCCGGGTCAGCGTCTGGGCCGATCCGGAGCACGGCCGCTACTGCAAACTAGTCACCGACGAGGGTGTCCTCACGGGCTTCGTGGCCGTGGGGATGCCCCGGACCGCGGCTGAACTGGTGCTGCTCTATGAACGTGGCCACGAACTTCCTGCCGACCGCAGTTCACTGTTCCGACTGGACGATGCCGCGATACCACCAGCCGCTCCCGCGCCCGTGGCCTCCGACATCTTGTGCCGGTGCAGCGGAGCGACCTACGGCGACGTCCAGCGCGCCTGCTCCAATGGGTGTTCCACGGTGGACGCCGTCGGCTCCGCCTGCCGTGCCGGTACCGGATGCGGTGGGTGCCGGACCGTGATAGGCGAGATGCTCGCGCGCGCGGCCGAAGTCGCCCCGGCATGAACGTCCCGATCCCTCGGAGGGCACGCACAGTGCGGTATGGAAGGATGTCCACATGCTGCGATTCATCGTCAAAGTCATCGTCAACGCCCTGGCCTTGGCGGCCGCAACCTGGCTGCTGCCGGGCATCACCGTCGGTTCCAGCGCCGCCACCGATGCCACCGGGAACGACTCGGTCGGCACAGTCGTCGCCTACCTGTTCATCGGCCTCATCTTCGGCGTCGTCAATGCGGTGGTCCGCCCCATCATCGGGTTCCTCTCGCTGCCGATCACCTGCCTGACCCTAGGGCTCTTCGCGATCGTGATCAATGCGGCCATGTTGATGCTCACCTCGTGGCTGAGCAGCTACACGCCCATTGGCCTGCACATCGACACGTTTTTCTGGGATGCGGTCCTCGGGGCGATCATCATCAGCATCGTCTCGGCAGTGATCGGCTGGGTCGTCCCCGATAAGGAGCGCTAGGCAACGCCTGCCCAACGCGCCCGATGACGTGGCGGTTAGTGGGATGGCGCCGCATGCAGCCCCTGTCGCAGGGGTCCGCGTCGCGGATAGCGCACCGGTTTGATCCGGCCTGCGGCCCGGGCCCGCCCGCGCCGCAGGCCCACGGTCGTCACCGAAACGGCAGTGGCCCCTGCGAAGACGGCACCCAGGGACTGCCGCACCTCGACGATGTTGGGTTCGGAGCTGGTCACCAACTCCCCCGAGAGCGCACTGTAATTGCCCAGCTGGTGGGCCGCACCAAAACCGCCGGCGTCCATGTTCGTCCCCGGTGAGTAGCCGCCCAAGTGCACGGTGACCTGGTTGCTGGTCTCGGGATTGGGCCGTCCGTCGAGCCCAGGCACCATGTCGTCCTCGTGCTCGAGATGGAGCCCCCGGACGTCGTCGGGCAGCGGTGTGCCGCCGATGGGCGCGCCAGTGGTCACCACGTATTCGACGTCGTAGGTCTGGGCGATGCGCGGGTCGATCGCCAGGTTGGCCGCATGGATCCCGCCTTGGCTATAGCCGGTGATGACCAACCGGTCTCCCGGCTGGGCTCCCGCGACGTGCAGGGCCTCGGCGGCCGCTTCACCCACATACTGGCTGTCGAGTCCGGCGGCCTCGACGATGCCGCCTTCATCGAAGGGGTTGAGCGGCGGCCCCGTCCGGCGATCGCCCGCAGGCTGCGTCCCGGGCAAGGTGAGGACATGGACCGGTCCTTGGGGAGTCTGCGCCGTGGACACCAACAGCGCGCCCTCCCCCGAAACCTGCGCTTCTGCCCGGCGCTGCAGATCCATCAGGTCGGGCAGGGTGCCGGAGAAGGCCTCGGGCTCGGCGCGGGATACCGAGGCAATGCGGATCCGGCGGATGTTGAACAGCAGCCGCACTCCCGCCAGCGAGGCCAGACCGGAACCGAGGCGATCGGCCATTGAGCTGCGAAACGGTCCGCCGTGCTCCCGGTCAGCCACCAGCCGCGCGACGGCGCGCAGTTTCGAGGCGGCGATCGGGTCCGACCCCAGCTGCCCTCCCAGGGCGATCCACCCGAGGGCGTATCCGGGGGCGGCATTGATCAGGTCCTCGGTGGTCTGCCCGTCCGGGTGGCCATGGTTGGAGGCCATTACGCCACCCAGGCGGTCGAAGACGGTCGCGGCGCGCATCTGGTAGGCCCGCTCCCGTGCCCGTCGCTCGGCGTCCTCATAGCCGGCCCGGCTGGCCGCAAGCCCCGTGCTGCATTCCGACAGGCGGTCACCGACATCGATGGCCAACGCGTTCGAATTCCGCAGGTGTTCTTCGGCAGCCCGCGAGAACTGCCACGCCTCCAAGGAAACGGGAGGTCCGGCATCGGCCAACGCGGAGGAGACGAGCATGCGGACCATTGCCAGCCCGTCGACGGCCCGCGCGAGCAGCACTGCTGCCCGTTCGAACTCGTCGAGCTGGAAGTCCACGCTGGCCACGCCCCCGGTGCTGGAATGGCTCACGGCGGCCCCACCCCTGCGCGTTCCTTGCCCTGCTGCACCGCTGCCAGGGCGTCCTCGAGTTCACGCGGGATGGCATCCAGCCGGCCCAGGCACTCCTCCAACTTCCGGCGATAGGCGGCACCGGCCGGCGAGCGCCACTGCACACCCAGGGCCGACAGCAGCTCGGCCCGGGCACCCGACAGTTCGGCCAACGCGTGCCGCGTCCTGCCCTCCAGCAGATCCCAGTTGTACACCGCACCTCCCCTGCCGACCTGCCGAGGCAACCTCCTGCCGCCCCGGATACCCCCACGCTAGGCGCGCCCGGCACCCCACGCAGGAACCGGCGTCGTACCTGTGGATAGCGCGGGAGGACCGCGTCATGCGGTGCCGCGGGCCGGGCGGACCATGAAAGAATGGGCACCATGGCTGATTCCGCGCGCACATCCCTTGCTTCAGAACCACTGGCACTCGGTGCCCTCGACGGCCGCTACCGGTCGGCGATCGCCCCACTGGTGGACCACCTCTCGGAGGCGGCACTGAACCGCAACCGCGTCCACGTCGAAGTCGAATGGCTGCTCCACCTCACCTCGAACTCCGTGCTGCCGGGCACCTCCCCGCTGACCGCGGACCAGACCTCGGCGCTGCGCCGGATCGTCACCGACTTCAATGCCGATTCGGTCTCGGAACTCTCGGAGATCGAGGCCATCACCGTCCATGACGTGAAGGCCGTCGAGTACTACATCAACCGCCGCCTGCCGGGCATCGGCATCGAGGCGCTGACCCCCCTGGTCCACTTCGGCTGCACCAGCGAGGACATCAACAACCTCTCCTACGCCCTGGGTGTGAAGGACGCCGTCGAATCCGTCTGGATGCCCGACGCCCGCGCCCTGGTGGAGCAGATCACGGCGATGGCCGAGGCCACCCGCGACGTGCCGATGCTCTCGCGCACCCACGGGCAGCCGGCCACCCCGACGACGCTGGGCAAGGAGCTCGCCGTCACCGCGTGGCGCCTGACCCGCCAGCTCGATCGGATCGCCCGCACCGAATACCTGGGCAAGATCAACGGAGCGACCGGCACCTACGCCGCGCATTACGCTTCCGTTCCCGGTGCCGATTGGCAGCAGGTCTCGAAGACGTTCGTGGAGGGCCTGGGGCTGGATTGGAACCCGCTGACCACGCAGATCGAATCCCACGACTGGCAGGCCGAGCTCTACGCCGACGTGGCCCGGTTCAACCGCATCCTGCACAACTTCTGCACCGACGTGTGGAGCTACATCTCCATCGGCTACTTCAAGCAGGTCCCGGTCGCCGGCGCCACCGGCTCCTCCACCATGCCGCACAAGGTCAACCCGATCCGCTTCGAGAACGCCGAGGCGAACCTGGAGATCTCCAACGGCCTGCTCGACACCCTGGGGTCGACCCTGGTGACGAGCCGCTGGCAGCGTGACCTCACCGATTCGTCCTCGCAGCGCAACATCGGCACCGCGTTCGGCCACTCGCTGCTGGCCATCTCCAACGTCGCCAAGGGCCTGGAGCGCCTGGACGTCGCCGAGGACGTGCTGGCCGAGGACCTGGAGCACAACTGGGAGGTGCTCGGCGAGGCCATCCAGATGGTCATGCGCGCCGAGGCCATCGCCGGGACCCCCGGCATGGAGAACCCCTACGAGCGGCTCAAGGAACTCACCCGCGGCCACCGCGTGGACGCGGCGCGCATGCAGGAGTTCGTGGCGGGCCTGGGCCTCGGCGAAGCAGCGGACGCCCGGCTGAAGGCCCTGACGCCGGGCACCTACAACGGCATCGCGGCGCAGCTGGTGGACCACCTGAAGTAGGGGCCGGCCCCATTAACCATCAAGTAACTTGATCAAGTTGCTTGTATGATTAGCGGATGACCTCCGAGCCGATCGCCCACGCCTTCCTCGAGTCCCTCCACCCGCTGCTGCGGCAACTGGAAACGGGACGCACCCTCTCCCCCGGCAAGATCGGCGTCCTGCGCCATCTGGCCGGGAAGGGACGGGCGACCTCCGCACAGCTGGCCACCGCCGTGCATGTCTCCCCGCAGGGGATCTCGCTGGCCGTCCGCGAGCTGGAACGCCTGGAACTGGTGGCGAAGGTCCCCGACCCGGCGGACAGGCGCCGCTGGTGGATCGAGGCCACCGAGGCGGGCCGGCAGCGCCTGGCACTGGAGTCTGCGTCGAGCCGCGAATGGCTGGCCCACGCGGTCGAGAACGTGCTCTCGGCCGATGAACGGGAGATCCTCGCGGCGGCCGTTCCGGTCCTGCGCAAGCTCGGAACGGACCTTCCCGATGCATAGCGGGGCGCGCCAGGCAGCGATTGTCCCGGGGCTCATCTACGCCGCGCTGTCCACGGCCATCGTGAGCTCCCTGGGCATGCTCCTGGTACCCACCGTCGCCGAGGAACTGGACGTCTCGGTCAACACCGCCCAGTGGATGCTGACCATCAACCTCCTCGTGGGGGCCATTGCCACCCCCGTGATGGGCCGGCTGAGCGACGGACCCCACAAGCGGCGCCTGCTGCTGGCCTCGCTGGGCATCATCCTGCTCGGCTCGGTCATCGCCGCACTGGCCACCACCTTCCCGCTCTTCCTGGTTGGACGCGCCTTGCAGGGCCTGAGCTACGGCATCGTCCCGGTGACCATCTCGCTGGCCCGGCGCTACGTGGAGTCCGCCAAGGTCCAGCCCTCGATTTCCAGCCTGTCGGTCACCGTCTCCACGGGCATCGGCATCGGGTACCCGCTGACCGGCATCATCGCCGGCCTCTTCCAGTTCCAGATCGCCTTCTGGTTCGCCGCGCTGTTCGTGCTCAGCGCGATCGTGGTGGTCCTGCGGACCGTTCCCGCCGGGCCGGACAACAGGGCCCCGCAGCTGCCCTTCGACTTCGGGGGTGCCGCCCTGTTGGGCGCGGGATTGGGTGCGCTGCTGCTGGCCGTCAGCGAGGGGCCGACCTGGGGCTGGGGCTCCCCGGCCGCCGTGGGGACCTTCATCGGCGCCGCGATCGTGTTGGCCGCCTGGGTCCTCACCGAGCTGCGGGCGGCCCACCCCTTGGTCAACCTGCGGGTCCTGCGTACCGGTGACGTCCTGTTGGCCAACGGCACCGCCGTTGGCCTGGGGGCCGCCATGTACATCGCCCTGTCGATTTCCAGCCTGGTGGCCCAGGCCCCCACCTCCACCGGGTACGGGATCGCACTGCCCGTCTTCTGGGCGGGATTCGTCATGTTCCCGCTCTCGGTCGGCAGTTTCACGGCGAACCGCCTGGTGCGGTATCTGGCAGGCCGCATCCGGCTGACCACGCTGCTGCCGCTGGGCACCGCCCTGATGGCGGCCTCCGGGACAACGCTATGGCTCGCACACTCGGCCCTCTGGGAGATCCTGGTCGGGATGCTGGTCTTCGGCTGGGGCATGGGGGCCAGCTACGCGGCGATGCCGGCATTGATCGAACGCAGCGTGGCCACTTCCGAGCTCGGCAGCTCGGTCAGCTTCAACCAGGTACTGCGCACAGTGGGCAGCTCCTTCGGCACCGCCGTCTCGGCGGCGATCTTCGCGACACACCTGGAGCCGGATCTGCGCCCCAGCGGAGCGGGCATCACTGCGGCCTTCGGGTTGGGCGCGGCCTTGTGCACGGCGGTGTTCCTCATTCTCCTCGTCCACCGGTTCATGCACCGCCCGGGGCGCTCGGCAGGCAGCCACCGCGACCAGGCACCCACCGGCACGAACTAGCCCTGCTCACCGCGGACCCCTTGCCGCGCCTCCGCAAAGTAGCCGTCACAACCCTTGGTGATTGGCATCACGTGCCTTACCATCGAATTAGTCGGATACCGCACGACTGTTCGGAATGCGCACACTTATCCCACGTGCGATCATGTATCAGCACCAGCTCCAAAGGATTCCCATGGCCACGAAACCAGCCGCCAACCCCGCCGTTCCGGGTTCGGACCAGGCACGACGCCTCCACCGCGCCAAGAAGGCAGCCCTGGCCGCCTTCCTGGGCGGCATGCTCGAGTACTACGACTTCTTCGTCTACGCGACGGCAGCCTCCCTGGTCTTCTCCCACATCTTCTTCCCGAGCGGTGACCCGACCATCGCCCTGCTGGCCTCCTTCGCGACCTTCGGTGTCGCCTACGTTGCCCGGCCCTTCGGCGCCGTCGTCTTCGGCCACCTGGGCGACCGCATCGGCCGCAAGAACACCCTGGTGCTCACGCTGGTGCTCATGGGCGGATCCACCTTCCTGATCGGCGTGCTGCCGGACTTCCACACCGTCGGATACCTGGCTCCGGCCCTGCTCGTCTTTCTCCGCCTGTGCCAGGGCCTCTCGGCCGGCGCGGAGACCGCCGGCGCCTCGGCACTGACCATGGAGGAATCCCCGGTGGGACGCCGCGGCTTCTTCCCCTCCTTCGCCATGAGCGGCATCTCCGCCGGCATCGTGCTCGCGTCGCTGGTGTTCCTGCCGGTCGCGGCGATGAGCGAGGCGGACCGCCTGGCCTGGGGCTGGCGGATCCCGTTCCTGCTCTCCATCATCGTGCTGGTCGTCGCGTTCCTGGTCCGCCGCTCACTGGAGGAACCGGAAGTCTTCGAGGCAAAGGCCGAGAAGAACGACCTGGTGAAGCTGCCGTTCATCGACATGTTCAAGACCCACCCGGCGCAGTTTCTGCAGATCTCGATGATGTCCTTCGAGACGGTGACCAACACGTTCATGCAGGCCTTTGGCCTGGCCTTCGCCGTCAGCGTCGGCATCCCCGCGTCCACCATGCTGATGGTGAGCATCGTGGGCAACGTCCTGGCCATGGGCACGCAGCCGCTGTTCGCCCTGTTCTCCGACAGGTATGGCCGCCGTCCGATCTTCATCGCCGGTGTCATCGGCTCCGGCGGACTGATCTGGGTCTACTTCTGGGCGATTTCGACGGCGCAGATCGGCCTGGTCTTCGTCGTCAGCACGGCGATCACCGCTGGCACGTATGCCATGTCCAACGCGATCTACCCTGCCTGGTTCTCCGAACTGTTCAACGTGCGCGTGCGCTACTCGGGAGTGGCCATCGGCTTGCAGGTCGGCATCGTCTGCGCCGGATTCACCCCGCTGCTGGGCACCGCGCTGGTCGGCGGGGTCCACGCCAACTGGGGACCCGCAGCGTGGATCGTCGCCGGCTCCTCGATCATTGCCGTCGCCGGCGCCTGGTGGGCCCGGGAAACCTACAAGACGCCGATCGAGCAGCTGGGCAACCAGGTGCGCCACCCCCAGGTAGATCCCCAGGATCTCTCTGCCGCTGCGAAGCACCGCCATCCGGCCAGCTAGCTAGACCCGCACGTGGGGCACGACCATGGGGGTGAGCGAGCGCGGATCGTCCATGACGTCGGCCTCGAGCCCGAAGATGTCCCGCACCAGCGCCGGCGTGAGGATCTCGCGGGGCGATCCCTGGGCCTGGATCGCCCCGTCCTTCATCACCACCAGGTCGGAGGCAAACCGTGCGGCCTGGTTCAGATCATGCAGGACGGCGACGATGGTCCGGCCCTCGCGGTTGAGCTCGGCGAAGAGTTCGAGCAGATCGTATTGGTGGGCGATGTCCAGGAACGTCGTGGGTTCATCGAGCAGGATGATGTCGGTGTCCTGGGCCAGGACCATGGCCAACCAGGCGCGTTGGCGTTGGCCGCCGGACAGCGAGGCGACCTGGACCTTCTCCAGGCCGGTGAGCCGGGTGCGCTCCAGTGCCGCGGCGATCGCGGCGTCGTCCGCCGGTGACCACTGGCGCAGCAGCGTGTGGTGCGGGTGGCGGCCCCGGGCGACCAGGTCGCCGACGGTGATGCCCTCCGGTGCCACCGCCCCCTGGGGCAGCAGCGATACCCTGCGGGCCACGGCCCGTCCGTTCAGTCCCGCCACGGGGGCGCCGTCGAGCATGACGTGCCCCGCGGTGGGCTTGTTCACCCGGGCGAAGGCCTTGAGCAACGTGGACTTGCCGCACCCGTTGGGCCCCACGATGACCTTGAAGTCCCCGACCCGGATGTCCAGGTCCAGCTGCTCCACGATGGTGCGGCTGCCGTAGCCCAGGCTGAGGCCCGACGCGCAGAGGACGGGTGGGGTGGGAGCGTGGTTCATGCCAGGCCCTTTCTGAATTCGCGGACCAGCAGCGCACCGAGGTACACGCCGCCGATGGCCAGGGTGAGGATGCCGACGGGGAGGGCCTTGGCCCAGGGGGCCTGCTGGGCCACGAGGTCCGCAACCACCAGCAGCAGCGCACCCGTCACCCCGGAGAGCAGCAGTTGCGGCCGCCCACTGCGGGCCAGCCGCCGGGCAATATGCGGGGCGGTCAGGGAAATGAAGGCGATCGGCCCGGCCACCGCCACGGCGCCACCTGCCAGCACCACGGACAGGAGCACGGCCCAGCGCCGCGTGGTGACCGCCGGGGATCCGAGCGCCTGGGCAACGTCATCGCCCATCTCGCTCAAGGCCAGCGGCACGCTCAGCAGCGCCAGCGGCACGGCGCACACCAGCAGGATCACGCCGATGGTGGCCGCATGCCCCCAGGACCGGGCCTCGAGCGAACCGTTGAGGTAGGCCGACAGCATGGTCGCCTGGTCGCGGGCGACGACGTAGACCACGTATTGGGTGAAGGCCGCGGCCATGGCCGAGACCCCGATGCCGGCCAGGATCATCCGCAGCGGGTTCCCGAAGCCCGTACCGGTGCCCAGCGCCACGAGCCCGACGGCGGCTGCCGCGCCGAGGACCGACCCCAGCGGAATGGAAGCAGTTCCGGGCAGCAGCAGGCCGAACAGGGCGGCACCTGCACCGGCCCCGGCGCTGACGCCGATGACGTCCGGGCTGCCCAACGGGTTGCGGGTCACCGATTGGAACAAGGCGCCGGAGAGTCCCAGCGCGATCCCTGCGCCGACGGCCACCACCAGGCGCGGCCCGCGCAGGTGCCCGAGAACGAAGGCCTGCTTGCCGTCCTCGGCACCGCCGAAGACTGCAGCGAACAGTTTGGCGGGCTCGATGCCCAGCCCGCCCATCGTCAGCGTCGCGAAGGCGCCGGCCAGCACGAGCACCACCAGCACGGTCCCGACGGCCACCGGACGCCGGGCCACGGGCAGCGCCACGCGGCGCCCCAGCCGCAGCACCGGACCGGGGGCAGCGGACGACGGCGGTGCCTGGGTGCTGCGCGGGTCCTCAGGGGCACCCGGGAGGGCCCCGTCGTCGTGCCGGGGTCCGGTGCCCTGGGTGGTGACCCCGCTCATGAGCGGTCTCCCAGCTTCCGCACCACGAGGAGCAGCACTGGCGCCCCCACGAACGCGGTCACGACGCCGACCATGAGTTCCTGCGGGCGCAGCAGCACGCGGCCGATGACGTCGGCTCCCAGCAGCACGATGGGACCGACCAGCAGGGCGCCGAGCAGCTGCCGGCGCATGTCCAGCCCCACCAGGGCGCGGACGATGTGCGGCACGGCCAGGCCGATGAAGGCGATGGGGCCGACGGCTGCGGTCGCCGCGGCGCTCATCAGGGTGGCCGCCCCGAGCCCGGCGGCACGGATGAGGCCGGTGTGGACTCCGAGTCCGGTGGCGGCCTCGGTGCCCAGCGCCAGCGCGTTCAGGCCACCGGCGACGGCGAAGGCGATGACCAGGCCCAGCACCAGGAACGGCAGGACGGAGAAGAACTGGGCGTAGGCACCGTGGTTCAGCGAACCGACCACCCAGAAACGATAGTTGTCGAAGGTCTGCGGCAGGCTCAGCGCGATGCCCTGCACATAGGCGGTCAGCACGGCGGTCACGACGGCGCCGGCCAGGATCAGGCGCACCAGGTTGGCACCGCTGGATCCTGCGGTGCCGACTACATAGACGGCCACCGCCGCCAATCCTGCACCGGCAAGGGCCACCCAGACGGCGGCCGGGGACCCCAGCGTGAGCCCGAACAGGGCGGTGCAGGTGACCATCGCCGCCGCAGCTCCGGCATTGATGCCCAGCAGCCCCGGATCGGCCAGCGGGTTCGCGGTGACGGATTGCATCAGTGTCCCCGCCAGGGCCAGCGCTGCGCCGACGGCCAGGCCCAGCACGGTGCGCTGGTAGCGGGCATCGAACACCGCCTCCAGGTAGGGGTCGCCGTGCCCGGCCCACGAATTGAACAGCTCGGTGAGGCTCGTTTCCTTGGATCCGAACACCAGGCTGGCCACGACGACGGCGGCGAGCACGACGAGGCAGGCCAGGTAGATGGGCGCAGCCCGCAGCAGGCCCGGACGCCGGGTCCGGGTCTGCTGCGGGCTGCTGGGCCGTGCGGTGGAGCTGAGGATGGTGGTCCTACTTCTTGGCCTGCGCGATGGCCTGGTCGATCAACGGGATGTAGCGGTCCAGGGCGTAGGGGACCGTCAGCGGGTTGATCATCGAGGAGGCGGTGACGAACGCGTTGTCGTCGCTGGCGACCACCGCCCCCTTCTTGATGGCCGGGATCTGCGCGTAGAGCTTGTTCGACATCGCCTGCTTGCGGGCAGCGGCATCGGCATAGAACGTGAAGACGAGGTCGCTGTCGTTGAGCTGGTCGGCATTCTCGTAGCCGATGACCGCAGAATCGGTCCCCTCGGTCTCCTTCATCTTCTTCACGGCGGGGTCGACTTCCAGCCCCAGGGCGCCGACCATGGCGGCGCGCTGCTCGGTCGGCAGGAAGACACCGAGCGTATCGGGGGTCGTGTAGACGTAGGAGAACGTGTAGTCGGCGTATTCAGGGTGCTTCTTCGCCGTGTCGGCGAGCTGCTTCTTCAGATCGGAGGCCAGGGCCTTCGCCTCGGATTCCTGGCCGAGCGCCTTGCCGATGATGTCCATCTGCTGGTCCCAGTCGATGCTCCACGCCTTGTCCGGGTAGGCCACGGTCGGGGCGATGGCATTCAACGTATCGAATTGCTCCTGCGTCAGACCCGACCAGGGGGCCAGGATCACGTCGGGGTCGAGCTCAACGATCTTCTCCATGTCCAGCTTTTCCCCCGAGCCGACGAGTTCGGGCAGCTTCCCGCCGTCCTTCTCCACGGCCTCGTGGATCCACGGAAGGTAGCCGGTCTTGTCTGCAGCCCAGGCGTACTCCTCCATGCCCACCGGGACGGTGCCCAGGGCGATGGAGGTTTCGGCCGAACCCTGCCCGAGGGTGATGACACGTTCGGGCTTCTTCGGGATCTCGGCCGTGCCCAGCGCGCTCTTGATGCTCACGGGGAAGCCGGCAGCATCGGAGGCGGGAGTACTGCCCCCGTCGCCGGAGGCATCACCACCGGCGCAGCCGGACAAGGCGAGGGCCGAGGCGGCCGCAAGGGCCACCACTGCCCCCAGGGAACGCAGACGTGCAAAGGACATGGGATTCCTTACCGTGAAGCGGACCATGCGTCGGGGACGGGCCCACCAAGACTCGAATAATGTGCAAGGTAAGGCTACCCCAACCTAATACCCCCTACGCAACGTCACGTTGTTGTCGCGTAATTATCCACGTCCTGTGTTACAGCCAACCCCGTTCGGCGGCGATGCCCGCGGCCTCGATGCGGTTGACCGCCCCCGTCTTGCCGATCGCGGCCGACAGGTGGTTGCGTACCGTCCCGGCGGAGAGATGCAAAACCGCGGAGATGGCCGCCACCGCCTTGCCGTCGCGCGCCAAGGACAGCACCTCCCGTTCACGAAAGGTCAGCGGGTTTTCACCCTCGGACAGCGAGGCCGCTGCCAATTCGGGGTCCACCACGCGCAATCCCGCATGGACCTTGCGGATGGCCTCGGCCAATTCGGACGCCGGGGTGTCCTTCACCACGAATCCACTGGCGCCCGCCTGCAGCGCCTCGCGCAGGTACCCGGTCCGCCCGAACGTGGTGACCATGAGGCTCCGGCAGCCCGGAACGCCGTCGTGGATTCGCCGGGCAGCCTCGATCCCGTTGACGCCCGGCATTTGGATGTCCAGGACGCACACGTCCACATGGCGTTCGGCGGCCAGGGCGACAGCCGATTCACCGTTGTCCGCCTCGGCGACGACCTCGAGATCGGACTCCAGGTTGAGCAGGGCCACCAGGGCTCCGCGCACCAATGCCTGGTCGTCGGCCACGAGGACCTTGATGTTCACCACGCAGCCTCCACCCGGGCCCCGCCCAGGGACGCCGCGCCGACGTGGAACGATGCGCCGGCCTCCGCCATGCGTTCACTCATCCCGCACATGCCGTTGCCCGCAGTGCTGCCACCCAGCCCGACGCCGTCGTCCTCGATCACCAGGGACCCCGGGGAGAAGCGGATGACGCAACGGGTGGCGCGGGCATGGCGCAGGACGTTGGTCCCCGCTTCCCGGACCAGCCACCCCAGGGGGTCCCGGAGCCGATCGGGGACCTGTCCGGCGTGCTCGCCTTCGACGTCCACCGCTACGCCGGCTCCATCCAATGTCACGCGCAGCGCGGCGAGCTGGGTGGAGAGGTCGTTGCCCCGCAGCCCGCCGACGGTGGCCCTGACGTCGGCCAGGGCACCGCGCACCAGCGCACGGATTTCCGCGATCTCGGTCCGGCTCCGTTCCGGATCGCCGTCGATGAGCCGTTCGGCCAGTTCGGCCTTCACCGCCACCACGGTCAGGGTGTGCCCCAGGACATCGTGGACGTCCCGGGCAACGCGCTCGCGCTCGGAGACCAACGCCAGGTCGGACTGCATCTTCTCGCTGCGCTCCCCCGCCTGGATCAACGCGAAGGTCACCATGTTCAGCACGAAGATGCCCATTTGGATGGCAACAATGAACAGGTATCCGGCGACGTGGCCGGCGAGGGCCGTCAGCGCCAACGTCAGGACGATCGTGCCGATGCCCACGATCCAGGCCCAGAGACGGGGAAGCAGGAAACAGGCGTAGGCGATGATGAAGGGGGTCATGAAAAGACAGCCCAGGCCGATGAGGGTTGACATGCCCAGGATGATGGCCACCAACGCCGCCAGGCCCAGCGGATTCCACCGGACCCAGCGGGCCTCCGCGTTCAACCGGTTGCCGAAGATGAATCCGGCCAGATACACCCCGGCGAACAGCAGGACCAGGAACAGTCCGAGGGCCAGCCGGGGCACGCCCAGGTCTGACACGAAGAGGGTGGCAATCGTGTAGCCCAGGAAGACCAGCCAAATCGCGGAGAGCAGCCATCCACAGCGGGCCCAGCCGTCGACCGGTTGGCTCGGCGCCGGTCCGGGGCCGCCCATCCGGCTCATGGTGCCCACGCTACCGGCGGGCACGGCCGCGGCGCACGGCCAGGACCGCGACGAGTCCAAAGATCAGAAGCCATGCCACCAGATTAGCGATCAGGCCCCACAATGGGTCGACCTGTGTCGAACCGGATTGCGCACCCTCGAGAACCGGCCACCGCACCAGCCCCACGAATCCGTACATCGGCGTGAACTTGGCGATGTCCAGCAGGGTCCCCGACAAGGGAACGAAGACGTTCCCCAGGAAGGAGAGCAGCACCAGCAGACCGGAGGCAACGCCCATGGCCGACTCGCTTCTGAAAAGCATTGCCACGGCATAGCCGAAGAGGGCGAAGAGGATCGATCCGACGAGCGCGAGGCCAAACGTTGCGGCCCACATCCAGCCATGGTCGGCATGCGCTCCGGTCAAGGCGCCGACCACGAAGACGACGGCGATGGCCATGGCGGTGACGACGAGGGCCACCACTGCCTTGCCGGCGACGAAGCCCGCAGGACGCAACGGGGTCAGGCCGATCTGGCGCCCCCAGCCCTGCATTTGTTCGACGGCGGAGACCCCAGTGACCGTGGTGGCGGCAACCGATGCGCCGTAGGCGGCCATCGAGGCCATGATGTAGAACTTCACGTTGCCGTTTCCGGCGCTCTCGTTGCCGGAGCTGAAGGAGAGCCCGAAAATGACGTACATCAGGGTGGGTAGAACGAGCACGAACATCAGGTTCATGACGTCGCGCAGCTGGCGGGTGAGGTCGATGCGGATAAAGGTGGGATTCATGGCGTTCCTCCGGGATTTCGGGGTGCGTTCTCAGGCGACGGCGTGGTCGGCGCCGGATGCGGTGGTGGACGTCCGGGTCATCTGGACGAAGGCGTTCTCGAGGCTGGGGGCGGAGATTTCCAGCTCGTATCCGTCGCCGCCGTTGAGCAGGTGCCGGGCGACGGCGTCGGAATCGGTGGTGGTGATCGAGACCCGGGGGCCGTTGACCTGCAGGTCGGTCACCGAGTCCAGCGCCCTGAGTTCCGCCAAGCGGGGATCAGCGGCGTCGATGGTGCCGTGGGCCTGCAGGGTCGCGGCGACGGTCCGTCCGGCGGCCAGCGCGCGGACGCTGGCGGTGCTGCCGTCGGCGATGATCTTCCCGGCATTCATGAGCACGATGCGCTGGGCAAAGTTCTCGGCTTCCTCCAGGTAGTGGGTGGCGAAGATGACCGTGCGGCCCTCCGTGGCGTCCTGGCGCATGGTCGCCCAGAAGTCCCGGCGGGCGTTCACATCCATGCCAGCGGTGGGCTCGTCGAGGATCAGCACATCAGGGTCCGGCAACAGGGCCAGGGCGAACTTCAGCCGTTGTTGTTCACCACCCGAGCACTTGACCACTTTCCGCCGTCCCAGCCGCGCGGTGTCCGTGGCCTCCATGACCTCCTTCACCCGGGACTTGGCACCGTGGAGGGAGGCGATCGCCAGCACGGTTTCGTGCACTGTGAGGTCGCGGAGCAAGCCGCCGGTCTGCAGCAGGGCGGAGACCCGTCCGGCCCGGACCGCTTCCTGCGGTCGGCGCCCGAAGACGCTGACGGTCCCCGACGTGGGTGCGGTCAAACCGAGTGCCATGTCGATGGTCGTGGTCTTGCCGGCACCGTTGGGACCGAGCAGGGCGACGATCTCCCCCGGGTCGACGGCCAGATCGATGCCGTCCACCGCGCTGAGCCGGCCACCGTCCGAAGGAAAGGTCTTGTGCAGGTCCTGCAGCTCGAGGGCTGGCTGTGCGTTGTCCATGACCCCAGTCTTGCCGTGGGCTGGCGTCGGCACATCGGGCAACGATCACGTTCTGCCCATGACCGTTGTCATGGGCTGCTTCTTAGCGTTGCTCCAACTGCTCCACGTACCAGGCGCGTCCATGCCGGTAGCGGATGGCCGACCCTTCACAGCCGACGGGCCGCAAGTCGATGCGGTCCAGCTCGCCCGCCCCCGGGCGTTCGTTCTCGCCGTCCTCCCCCAGGTAGGCTGGCTCGCCGCGGAACCATTCTGCTGCGGGCGGCTCACTCTTCGAGAGGGACTCGACCCGCACACCGTCCCGGCGTACGGGGATCCCCGTCGCGGCGTGCCCGGCAAACCAGAGGATGGATGCTTGGCCGGCGGCCCCACCCCTGGGCGGTTCCGACTCCATGTCCCACAGCCACGGCTCGCCCATGCGGTTTCTGAATTCTTCGGGTTCCAGGCCGTTGAGTGCATCGATCCCATGCTCGGGACAGTAGTCCGAGGCCTCTATTCCACCGTCGTCGGATGCGTCCTGCGCTGCCGGGTCCCCCGGATAGGCGCGCCGGTGTTCTGCCCGGCAGATGCATCCGGGAACCAGCGTGGAGGCATGTGTCAGGTAGCCCGACCCGTCCAGCGCCCAGCCTGGAGAGCCCCACACCGGGCCTCCGGTCGGGACCTCCCACAACAGGGCGCCGACGCGTCGACGGGACCAGAAACGCCAGCCGCTCTGAAGGCATCGCGCAAAGACCCACATTCCGGCGCCGAGCCCGACAGCCGCGAACAGGTCCGAGAGCGAGGATTCCTCCAGCTCGGACCCCGGGAGACCCAACTCATCCGGCAGGACGATGACCATCCCCGCCCAGCCGGCCACCGAGATCATGGCCACCACCCACACGATCCACCAGCCCCAGCGCACGTCCCGCCGGGCAGCGCCCCGCGCGGCCGGGCCCACGGACACCGTCTCACCGGTCAACCCGGCGCGTCCCACAGCGCGGACCGCCTCCAGTTGCCGCCACGAGATGACCGCATTCCACCCCGCCCAACCGAGAGCAATCACCGTTCCCGCCCAGAAATAGCCGGCGACCGGATCCCCGTCCAGGGTGAGGGGAACGGCCAGACTGGCCAGAACGAGCGGAACCACGGTGACAGCCTTTCGCCCCAGCATCCATCCAAACGCAGCACCGGTGAGCACCAAATAGGTACCCGCCAGCCCGTAAACGTCCAGCGTCCCGTACGGGCCTTCCCAAGCGGGTTTTGCCTCGCCCATGTCCTCCCAGCCTCGGTCACCCACGAAGGCAACAACCAGGACGAGCAGGTTGATCAGCCACGCGACCGTGGTGGCCCGCACGCCGCTCCACCGCCGGGGAATCTGCCGCCACGCGGCGGCCTCCGGACTCGTCACGGGGACCAATGGACCGGCATCAGCAGCAGGTGAAATCATTGAGCCCCCTTTCCCGGAACATCGAATCCTATCCCGGTTTCCGCGGAGCACATCCTACGGCTCAGCCGGCCTGGAAGCGCACGATCCGCTCCACTGCCCCGATGACGGCCTCCCGGCCCGCAGCAAAACTCAGGCGCACCGTCCGGGAGCCACCGGCCCCATCGAAGTCAGCGCCCGGGACGAGCGCTACCCCTGCCTGTTCCAGGAGCGCGGCGCAGTAGGCGGTGGAGTCCGCGTAACCTGCCAGCGCCTCCCCCAGATCGGCATACAGGTAGAACGCCCCGTCGGCCGGTGCCGCCGCGCCCCATCCCAGCCGCGGCAGGCTCTCCAGCAGGACGGCGCGGGTCGCGGCGAACTCATCGACGAATCCCTGCGCCTGGGCGTACGACTCCTCGGTGAACGCCTCCACTGCTGCCATCTGGGCCGGCGCCGGAGGGCACAACGCCACGTTTCCGGCGAGCGCGTCGACGGAGGCCAGCAGGTCATCGGGCACGATGGCCCAGCCCAGCCGCCACCCCGTCATCCCCCAGTACTTCGAAAAGCTCGAGATGACGACGCCGGAACGGTCCAGTTCCCAGGCGCAGACCCCGCGCGGGTCCGAGGCGCCGGGCCCGGGATAGGTGATGCCGTGGTAGATCTCGTCGCTGATCAGCCGGACCGCACGGCGTGCACACCAGTCGGTGAGGTCTGCCAGTTCGCCGCGCGAGACCATGGTCCCGGTGGGGTTCGCCGGCGAGGCCAGCATCAATCCACTCAGGGGCCCGTGTTCTGCCGCCGCGGCGTCGAGCTGGGCCGGCGTCGGCTGGTACCTGGCGTCCGGCCCGCAATCGAGTTCGACGACGTCGATTCCCAGGGCGCGCAGGATGTTGCGGTAGGCGGGATATCCGGGGCGTGCCAGTGCGACGCGGTCGCCCGGGTTGAAGGCTGCTAGGAACGTGAGCATGAAGGCGCCGGAGGAACCGGTGGTGACCGCGACGTTGGCCGCCGGGATCTCGAGGCCGTACCAGCGGCGGTAGTGTCCCGCGATGCCCTGGCGGAGTTCGGCGATCCCCAGGGCCGGGGTGTAGGTCAACGCCTGGCCGGAGGCGTGGATGGCCGCCGCGCGTTCGGAGACGCCCGTCGGTGCCCCGCCGCTGGGTTCACCGGCGCACAGGGAAATCACGGTCCGGCCTTCCGCCCGCAGTTCGGAGACCCTGGCCAGGATGTCCATGACCTGGAACGGGGGCACCTGGGCCCGGGAGGCCACGGTGAGGGGTCGCTGGTTCACGGGGGTGCTCCTCGGGTCGGCTGGCTGCGGTTCCACCAGCCTGTCACACGCCCGGTGACGAGAAGGCGTCGAGCCGGCGCAGGTAGTAGTGCAGGGGCGCGTGGCGCAGCCGTGCGGGAAGACGCGGGAACACCCGGGCGACGATGCGCAACAAGGCCCGGAAGGCGCCGTCGTGCACTGGCCCATAGCGCAGCCCAAAGCCCGCGCGCAGTTCGGGCGTGAGTAGTCCGGCGGTGAGCAGCCGGGCGACGGGCATGAGCACGCGGATCCACGCCGGCGCGTTGCGGGCGGCCAGCAGGTTGCGCCCGACCTCCAGGATGGTCCGGTCCACGGACAGCTGCCCGCTCATCGCTTCCCAGTAGATGGCGAAGTCGGCCCGGGTGGCCGGCCAGGCGTCGGCGGGCATGCGCAGCGCCGTGCCCAGGACCGCATATTCGCGGTAGATGCGCTCGGCGGTCTCGGCCGGCAGCGGCGGGAACAGGGCCTCGTACACCACCATGGCGGAGTCGTAGAGGGTGGCTGCGACCCACAGCTGGGCTTGCGGGTCGTTCGCGTCATAGGACGGATGGCTGCCGTCGGAGGCGGCGTCGGCGTGGACCGGGGCGTGGGCGCGCTCCACCCAACGGCGGGCAGCGGCGGCCTGGGCCTCGGTGCCGTTGGTGAGCGCGTAGATATACGTCAGCGTGCCGTGCAGGCGGGCCAGTGGGTCCTCGACGAACCCGGAGTGGCGGGCAACGCCGTGGCCCACCGGCGGGTAGGCCAGTTGGAGCAGGATGGCCCGTCCCGCCCCGGCCAGCAGCACGGATTCGGGGGCGAGCTCGGCGATCGTCGACGGGGTGGTGGTGCCGTTGCTGAAGATGCCCATGGAACCGATGCTAGCGCTCCTGACGGAACACCCGCGGGGCCGCATGTTCCGATGGCGGCGGATGTCCTGTGGTGCCTCATGCTCAGTTCATCAAAATCGCCCAGGGGGGGACCATGAAGATCGACGTTGCTTGCCGCGTGACCGCGGGGATGGTGCTGGCGCTCACCTTGTCGGGATGTTCCTGGTGGGGGGCCTACCCGTGATGCGCCCCGGGACTCCGCAGGTGCCGTGGTGTCTGCTGGCACGGTCGACGCCAACGTCCTGAAGGTCGGGGATTGCCTGAACGAACCGGACAGTGAGGAGTTCGAGACCGTCGGGGCAATTCCCTGCAGCCAACCCCATGACTACCAGGTCTTCCATGTGTTCACCGTGACCGGAAGGTCCTACCCGTCCGACGCGCGCTGGGATGAGCTGAGCGACCCGTGCTATGCGGGCAAATACACCGAGTTCGTCGGCGTCTCCTACGATGACTCAGAACTCGACGCCTTCCCTTTTACGCCCACCGAAGAGGCATGGTCCAACGGTGACCGGACGATCCAGTGCATTATCGGCGAGGAGGCCCCCACGCCGGTCACGGGAAGCCTGCGGGGCGCGCGACGCTAGGCGCCGCCGCCGCGCCTACTCGGCGGCGGCGAGCTGGCCGCAGGCCCCGTCGATCTCCTTGCCGCGGGTATCGCGCAGCGTGGTGGGGATCCCGGCATCGATGAGCCGGTTGATGAACTCGTCGGTGACGTCCGGTTCCGAGGAGGTCCAGACCGATCCCGGGGTGGGGTTCAGCGGGATCGGGTTCACGTGGACCCAGCCGCGGCCGCGCGCGTTGAGCTTCTTGGCCAGCAGGTCGGCGCGCCAGGCGTGGTCGTTCATGTCCTTGATCAGCGCGTATTCGATGGAGACGCGGCGCCCGGTGGTCCGGTAGTAGTTGTAGGCGGCGTCGATGGCCTCGTCGGCCTTCCAGCGCGAGTTCACCGGGATGAGCTCGTCGCGCAGCTCGTCGTCGGGGGCGTGCAGGCTCAACGCGAAGGTGATCGGGATGTCCTCGGCGGCGAGCTTGTTGATGGCCGGAACCAGGCCCACCGTGGAGACGGTGATGTTGCGGGCGCTCATGCCCAGGCCCTCGGGGGCGTCGTCGATCATGCGGTGCACTGCTGTCATGACGCGCTTGTAGTTGGCCAGTGGCTCGCCCATGCCCATGAAGACGATGTTGGTGACGCGTTCGGCGTCGTGGCCTCCGTCGCGCCGGCCGCCCTTCAGCCCGCCCTCGGCGATGACCCGGTTGGCCTGGACGATCTGGTCCAGGATCTCCGCGGCCGACATGTTGCGGGTCAGCCCCGCCTGGCCGGTGGCGCAGAACGGGCAGTTCATGCCGCAACCGCACTGGCTCGACACGCACAGCGTGACACGGCCGGGGTAGCGCATCAGCACCGACTCGACCAGCGAGCCGTCGAAGAGGCGCCAGAGGAACTTGATGGTGTCGCCGTTGTCGGTGGTCAGCCGCTTGACCTCGGTGAGCAGCGTCGGGAACATCGCGTCGACGAGTTCGGCACGGCGCTCCTTGGGCAGGTCGCTCATGCGCTCGGGGTCGGTGGTGTAGTGCTGGAAGTAGTGCACGGAGAGCTGCTTGGCGCGGAACGCCGGCAGGCCGAGCTCCTTGAGCTTGGCCTGGCGCTCGGCCAGCGACAGGTCGGCCAGGTGCACGGGCGGCTGCGAGACGCGCGGCTTGGACTTGAACTCCAGCTTCGGGCGGCCGTCCGGCGCCATGGCCTGCGTCCAGCCCTCCGCGGTGGGACGGACCTGGGTGCGCCCCTCCTGCTCGGCACGGCGCTCGGAGATGCGCCGCCGATCGGCCTCGTCGTGCTTGGCGGTGCGGTCGCTGCGCGCGGCGACGGCCTCCGAGGTCCGGCTGCGGGAGTGCTCGGCGGAGTCGGGGACTGTGGGGTTTTCGGAGGTAGTCATCGTCTCCATTGTCCCATGTCTGTCCAGCCGGGCAACGGGTGTCCTCCACCACTACCCCGGAGCTGCTAACCGGCGTCGTTCCCGCCGGCGCGGGTCTCGAGGCCTGACTCGACGGCGGCATCGCGGGCGGCCGCCTTCTCGGCGCGGCCGGCGAGCCGCCGTTTACGCCGGGCGCGCAGCCCGGTCCGTGCGGCCACGACCGCAGAGGGCATGCTGCGCGTCTCCCACCAATGGATCGCGGTGGAGATCAGCCGGCCCAGCACCAGCGAGACGACGATGGCCAGTAGGACGGCGAACTCGGTGTCCAGGCCCTCCCACAGGCCGGAGAGCACGCCGACCCCCACCGAATAGATCGACCACACGATGCCGGCGATCAGCGAATGCCGGAAGAAGACGCCCCACGGATGCGGGATCAGCGCGGATCCGACGTTCAGGGTCAGCCGGCCCAACGGGATGAACCGCGAGGTCATGACCAGGGGCAGGTCGTTGTCCTTCAGTCGACTACGCGCCGCCGTCAGCGCGGATTGCCAGCGCCTGCCGGACAAGATACGCCAATGCACGACGTCGAAGCGCAGGGCCAGCGCGTAGGTCGCCAGATCACCGGCGAGGGCGCCGATGAGCATCGCGATGCCCAGCAGAACGGGATTCAATGAGTCCGAATTCGCGGCCAGGGCGCCGAGGGCCACGAACAACGTGGTGCTCGGTACCGGCGGGATCAGCGCGGAAACCGTCACGAACAAGGCGCCGACGACATAGACCCAGATGTCGTCGAGGGAGCGCAGCCCCTCGCCCAACTCGTTCACGGGTCCAGCCTTTCGTTTTCGTCGTGCGTCCGGGGGTCGATCCTATGCCAGCCGGGCTCCCGACGTCGCCTGGTGCCTTCTCCGCGCCGGCCGGCACCGCGCGGGTTTGGGGGGAGAGGACGACGGCGGTGCTGGTGCCGACCTGCGTGTGGGGGACGGTGCTCGCCGTGCCCTTGATCGTCGCCTTCGTCGCCTCTCCCCTGGGCCATGGCCCGCAGAAGCACGCGGACGGCAGCTCGCACCAGCTAACTATGCGGTGCTCCCGAACCGGCGGATGACCTCGCCGAGGCGGCCCACCGCCGAAGGCTCGAAAAGGTCCTCGGGCCCGCCAGCCGCAGTTGCCGATCGTTCAGCGTGGCCTCTGCGATGAAGTCAGCGAACGCATCCAGCACTTCAGGCGGTGGTGGGGACCGCTCGGACCGCGTTCGAGGACAGCCCCACCGTCACCGGAATTCCTCCCGGCGGTGCCGCAACTCCCGCTGCGCACCGTGCAGCAACGAACCCTCGAAGGGAAGGGTAGCCAGGTCGGCTTGCAACGCCGCCTTAAGAGCAAGTTGGTTTGCGCTCTGGGCCGCGCGCTGCGGCAAGCCGATGGCATCAGCAAATTCTGCCCAGTGCCGGGCACGCAGGTTCCTGGTTTTTCCGGCAACGGGCAGCGCCAGCGTCATGTCCCGGTAGAGCGCGGTACAAGGGATGTCGTACATGGGAGCCACCACCAGTCCACCGTGACGTCCGGACAGCACCGAGACATTCTTGGCGTGCAGGTCACCGTTGCCAGTCAGCCAGGCGAAGACGAACTGCAGGTACAGGTTCCTCACCGCGACGGCAGGGGCCTTGACCACACGAGACAGCGCCAGCACGACGTCCTCGGCGGCGACGTTGTATTTGGCCGCCGGAAGGACGTTCATGACCTGTGCCGCGTCCTCCATGGCGAGACGCCCCCATGCTCCCGAGTCGTCGAGCACTCGGTCGAACCGCTCCACCAGCAGACCGGCCCGATCCCGCCTATCGTGGACGACGTGGGCCGTCGCCACGGGCAAACCAAGTGCTTTGGCTGCCGTCAGATGCAACGCCTCGTTGACGACCAGATGCGGGTAGTCGGGCGGATCGATCTTGAGTATGGCCTGGAGCCCAGCTGTGTGAATCGGCGTGGTGAGCATGGTGGCGCTCGCCTTGGCCTGGACGCCCGGGATTCCATAGCGGTCCGGTGTCTCAACCAGTGTGGCAAAGTCGAGGGCCGCCGCCTCGGACGCTGCCAACGGCGCCAGTGTGGTGGGCGGTTCCCCCACCGGTACTACCTGGACGTCCCCGGGCACGTCAGACCCGACGGCCAGGAGAAGTGTGAGCTCATCGTCCATGCTGGTTTTCGCCGCACGTCGCAGGACGGTCAGGCGGTGGCCCTCGGGAAGCAGGCCGGCGAAGAAGGTCGGGAGCCCTCCGACGGCTGACGCCACGGGCCCGGTCTTCAACGGCAAGCTCGTTGCGACTGGCGTGCCGTTGTAGTCCGGGAGGTAGTTGAATGCAACCCCACCCGAGCTGCTGCGGCGGAGCTGGCCCGCCAGCTGACCGTTCTTGTAAACGTCAGCTTCGACCACGAACCGCAGGCGCTCCAGATCGTCGGCCATCACGAGGCCGTAATGCGTAGACCGAGGGCGTTGGCGGCTGTCGATACGGCACCGAAGCTTGAACCGCCACTGCCCTTTTCGATTTCGCGCACCGTACGATCCGAGAGGCCCACGAGTTCTCCAAGCTGCGCCTGCGTCAAACCGGACTCCCTCCGGGCCTCCCGGATGGCTTGTCCCACGGCTCTTGCGTCACTCACCACTACATCCTCCGTGCGCGGAACAATACTTCCGAAACTGTTCGAATCTCACTTCATCATGACTGCTCCACACCGATTCGGCAAGATACATCCGTTTCGTAGCTCGCGGATCGCAGGAGGGCCGCAAACTCGCCTGATCGGAACAATTTTTCCGCTCCCTGATGTCGCGCAGCAGGCCAGTTACCATGGCCCATGCGCATCTGGTCCCTGCACCCCCGATACCTCGACGCCAAGGGGCTCGTGGCCTGCTGGCGGGAGACCCTGCTGGCGCAGAAGGTCCTGGACGGAAAAACGACGGGCTACCGCAACCACCCCCAGCTGGAGCGCTTCCGCGCCGGCGACGACCCTCTGGTTCTCATCGGCGCATATCTGGAGGGGCTCGCGCTCGAGGCCGATGCCCGCGGTTATCGGTTCAATCGGGCGCTCGTCCTGCGAGCGCCGACAGCAGAGTTGCAGCACCTGGCCGTGACCACGGGCCAGCTGGACCATGAACGGGAGCACCTGCTGGCCAAACTGGCCGCCCGCGCCCCTGACCTGGTCGCCGCGGTACCGGCCGCACCGGAACCGCCGGAGACCCATCCGTTGTTCCTGGCGGTGCCCGGCCCGGTGGAACCATGGGAAGTCGTCTCTGCGGAGGGGTAGCACCCCCTACAGGACCGGCGGCCGGAACCAGAGGTTCCAGCCGCCGTCGTACTCTGTTTTTAGTGTCCGTCAGCCGGCGGGGGTGAAGTCCCGCGATCCGGCGAAGTCCGGGCGGCGCCCGGCCGCCGCGAATGGCTCGACCAGTGTGTTCTCGACCGAGTTGAAGACGATGAACACGTTCGAGCGGGCAAACGGGGTGACGTTGCCGTTGGAGGCGTGCATGCAGTTCGAGTCGAACATGATGGCGCCTCCGGCCTTGCCCTCGAGGACGTCGATGCCGTGCTCGTCGGCGAAGCGGGTCAGCGTCTCCTTGTCGGGAACACCGGCGCCCTGCATGATGAGCGACTTCTTGTAGTTGGCCTCCGGGGTGGCGCCGTCGCACGAGACGTATTTGCGGTGGGTTCCGGGCATGATCATCAGCGGCCCGTTGAAGGAGTGGTTGTCCGTCAACGAGATCGAGATGCTCACCGCACGCGGGGCGGGCATGCCGTCCTCGGCGTGCCAGGTCTCGAAGTCGGAGTGCCAAGCGAACTCCTTGCCCTCGAATCCGGGCTTGAAGTTGACCCGCGACTGGTGGATGTAGACGTCCGAGCCGAGGATCTGCCGGGCGCGGCCGACGACGCGCGGGTCGTGGGCGATCTTCTGGAACACCTCGCTGGTGCGGTGGATGTCGAAGACCGAACGGACTTCCTGCGAGGAGGCTTCCACGATGGTTGCCTCGTCGGCGCGCACCACCGGGTCCTCCGAGAGGCGGCGCAGCTCGGCCCGCAGCTCCTGAAGCTCATCATCGCCGACGAGTTGGTCGATGGTGAGGTAGCCGTTGGCGTCGAAGCCGGCCAGGGTGGCCGCGTCGAGGGGGCCATCCTCCGGTCCACCCCAGACCACCGGGCCCTGGCGGTCGATCACCCGGACGTCGTCGTCCGTTCGCGTTGGATACTGGTCACTCTGGCGACGAAAGGTTTCCGTCATGTCCATCTCCTCCTCGATGGTCTGCCGCCGGGACCGCAGTGCCCCGCGGCTGGATACGTCGGCCGGACAAGGCGTTCGGCCGGGGATATGCCAAAGCGCGGCCCGGACCGAAGTCCGAGCCGCGCTTCGCGCAAGCTGTTGGTGCCGGGGCCTTAGGCCTGGGCGGGCTCCTCGACGACCAGCGGGTACACGCCGTTCTCGTCGTGGACTTCGCGGCCGGTCACCGGCGGGTTGAAGACGCAGGCCATGCGCAGCTCGGTGGTGGCGCGCACGGTGTGCTTCTCGTTGCCGTCCAGCAGGTACATGGTGCCGTCGCCGATCTCGTGGACCTCGCCGGTCACCTCGTTGGTCAGCGTGCCTTCGCCCTGGACGATGTACACGGCCTCGATGTGGTTCGCGTAGTGGAACGTCGAGGTGGTGCCGGCGTAGATCACGGTGTCGTGGAACGAGAAGCCGACGCCCTCGCGGGCCAGCACCATGCGGCGGCTGCGCCAGGTCTCGGACTTGATGTCGCGCTCGGTCTCGTTCAGGTCGTTCAGGTTCACTACCTGCATGGTTCCTCCTGGGAATTCATCTGGTTGACGGCACCCTGTCGGGCGCCCTGGTCATTCATCCCGGGGCAATGGGTTGGCATTGCCCCGGGATGGAATCTGGGGGCTGGCCTAGACGGCGGCCAGCGCGGGTGCTCCGGTGACGGTGCGCACGGCATCGATGATGACCGCCAGGCCACGCTGGAGCACGTCGTCGGTGATGGTCAGCGGCGGCATGACCTTCAGGACCTCGTCCTCCGAGCCGGAGGTCTCCACGAGGACGCCGTGGGCGAAGGCCTCCGCAGCCACCTTCGAGGCGGTGTCCTTGTCGGGGAAGACGACGCCGGCGAGCATGCCGCGGCCGCGGATCTCGGCGCCGTCGACCAGACCGGCGATATCGGCCAGGCCCTGGTGCAGCGCGGCGATGGTGGAGGCCAGCTCGTTCTGGAAGTCGTCGGTGGCCCAGTACTTCTTCAGGGCCGCCGTCGCGGTGACGAACGCCGGGTTGTGGCCGCGGAACGTGCCGTTGTGCTCCCCGGCGCCCCACACATCCAGTTCGCGGCGGAACAGGGTCAGGGCCATCGGCAGGCCGTAGCCGGAGATCGACTTGGACACGCACACGATGTCCGGCTCGATGCCCGCCTCCTCGAAGCTGAAGAACGTGCCCGTGCGGCCGCAGCCGGCCTGCACATCGTCGACGATCAGCAGGACGTCGTGGCGCTTGAGCAGCGCCGCGAGGTTGCGCAGCCACTCGGCACGGGCGGCACGCAGGCCGCCTTCACCCTGCACCGTTTCGACGATGACGGCGGCGGGCTTGTCGATGCCCGAGCTCGTGTCCTCGAGCGAGCGCTCCAGGAAGGCCAGATCGGAGCCGGCGCCCTCCAGGTAGTTGTCATAGGGCATCTTGGACGTGTTGCCCAGCGGGACACCGGCGCCTTGGCGCTTCATGGCGTTGCCGGTCACCGAGAGCGAGCCCAGGGTCATGCCGTGGAAGGCGTTGGTGAACGAGATGATGTTCTGGCGCCCGGTGACCTTGCGGGCCAGCTTGAGCGCGGCCTCGACCGTGTTGGTCCCCGTGGGGCCGGGGAACATGACCTTGTAGTCCAGGTTCCGCGGCTTGAGGATCAGTTCCTGGAAGGTCTCCAGGAACTCCCGCTTGGCCGGGGTCATCATGTCCAGCGAGTGCACGACGGCGCCGCTGGCCAGGTAGTCCATCAGCGGGGCGGTCAGGGCCGGGTTGTTGTGGCCGTAGTTCAGCGCACCGGCACCGGCGAAGAAGTCGATGTACTCCGTGCCGTCCTCGGCGGTCTGGATGGCTCCGGAGGCGTGGGTGAAGACGGCGGGCCAGCTGCGGCTGTAGCCGCGGACCTCGGATTCGAGCGTTTCAAAAATGTCAGTCATGGTCATTCCCTTCGTAGGCGCGATGACAGGCGTGAAGACGGCAGGGGGCACAGATGTGGCCCCGACGTCGAAATGTGGAGGAGCTAGGACTCGGAGCGGCTGGACGCGAGGTTCAGCGAGCGCAGGTCGGCATCCAGGCCCAGCGGGGCGATCCGGTACAGGTACTCGGTGTCGTGCCCGTCCGGGTACATCGCCGTGGTGAAGAGCGGTTCACGCTCGCAGTCGGCCTCGTGGCGTTCGGCGAAGCGCTGGAACAGCCGGTTCGATGCCGCGTTGTCCGCGGTGATCGTGGTCTCCAGCCGATCGGCGTTGGTGCGTGCGGCGAGTTCATCGAGCATGGCGGCCGCCAGGCCGCGCTTCTGGAAGTCGGCGCCGACGCAGACCTGCCAGATCATCAGCGTGCCGGGTTCGTCGGGGCGCATGTAGCCGGTGACGTAGCCGGCGGCGCGGCCGTCGACCTCGGCCATGATCGAGCTCTGCGCGAAGTCACGACCCCACAGCAGGTAGGAGTAGGACGAGTTGAGATCCAGCACCTCGGAATCCTTCGCCATGTTCCACATGGCGGCTCCATCTTCGGTGACTGGGTGGCGAAATGTAGCCTCGGACTTGGTGTTTACGAGTTCATTTTCCATCCCCACCAACGTAACGTGCTGAGATTTTCGATCAACCCAGGGTGTGGGGATTTGACACCCAATCCCCCCAAGAGGACACTTTCGCCGACGTCGGCCCATTCGGAGGGATCCCAAAGATGCCAAGGGATGCCGCCGATCACGCTCGGGCGTGTTCCCCGACTGCCTATCGTTACCGTTTCGTTATATTACCGGGGGCTTCTTCGGGGCCTTCCGGGGCAGCTGAAACCCCTGCGGGGAGCCCCGGGACCGCTGGGGCGACTCCTGCGGCGGCCACCACGGCCGTCGTGTTACGGATGAAAACGACCAGCCAGGCGAACACGATCCCGGCCGCCGCGAGCTCGAGCGCGGTGAGGTTGTAGTACTGCACGGGACGCCATAGCAGGGCCGCGGCGATGAGCGCGGCCACCGACATATACGTGAGCAGGAAAAAGGCCTTCGGGAAGCCCGGCAGCCAGAGCGGAACGCCGGCCAACAAGACCACCAGGGCGACGGCGAGAACCTGCACGAACGAGGTGTGGATCCGCTCGAACGTGTTGACCGGGAACAGGCCGATCCCGACCATGCAGATGCCACCGATCACCAGGCACGCACGGATGACCGCCGGACGGGGACGCAGGAACCTGCCTCCCGGGTTCCGGTGCCGGCGGCCGGAGGCACCGGCGTCGTGCTGGCGGATGGCGACCACGTCGGCCCAGCGTTTGAGATCGCGGGTGATGAAGGCCGAGAGGGTCGTCAGGATGATCCCCGAGGTGGTGATCGTCGTGTTGAACGTCCAGAAGGAGGTCAGCCCCGCCTGCCCGGTGCCGAGCTCGCTGAACATCGAGTGCCACCACAGCGGGTTCTCCGCGTAGAGCATGCTCACGAGCATCCCGGAAGCCATGAAGACGGCCAGCATGACGGACAGGGCCACGGCGGTGATGCGGGCTCCGGAGGTGTAGCCGAAGTAGCCGGCGACGCCCGCGGAGACCGCCAGCATGACGGTGCCTGCCACCGGGTCGACGGTCAGCCCGGAGAACGCCTGTTGGAAGAGCCGGAAGAGGACGAGCGCCGACATGGTGGCAATGGAGGCATGGACGACGAGCAGGGCGGCGACGTCGACGATTTGGCGCACCACGGGCCGGGCTCCGAGCCAGAGATGGACCGTCCTGACGTTCTGGACGTACCCGGCGACGAAGGCCGCACCCGCCATGACCCCGGCGACGATGGACGCGTAGATTGCCACCGACCCGTCCCCCGCCAGGGGTGGACGGTAGCCGCGGAAGACGATGAGCCCGACGATGACCGCGACCACCGCGGCGGCGACACCGGCCCAGATGGAGCGCGACTCGATGTCCAGCTGTCGCCGGGCAACGGGGACGGCTCCCTGATCGTCCATCGCTCGATGGCCTCCTGACGGCATCTGGGCGCGGGTGGCGGGCACCTTGATTCTGCCACGGAGGCCGCGGCGGCCGGGGCCGGGGCCGGCCGGGGATCAGAACGGGTACGGGGCGATCTCCGGTCGCATGGTCAGCCATTGGAGCTCGGTGAAGGCCTCCATGTTCGCTGCCGCACCGCCGATCCGCCCGCCATTGCCCGAGTCCTTGACCCCACCGAAGGGGGAGTTGGGTTCGTCCGAGACGGTCTGCTCGTTGATGTGGACCTTGCCGGACTCGAGCCGGTCGGCCAGCTTCATCGCCTCGCCGACGTCGCCGAGGATCGAGACGGAGAGCCCGTAGCTGCTGTCGTTGGCCAGCTTCACTGCCTCGTCGAGGGTGGAGAAGCTGCGGACCGGGGCGACGGGGCCGAAGATCTCCTCGCGCCAGGCGTCCTGGTCGTCCGTCAGGTCGGCCAGCACGGTGGGGTGGTAGAACAAGCCGTCGCGGATCGATCCGCCGGCTGCCAGCCGTGCGCCGGAGGCCACCGCAGCTTGGACGAGGCCGTCGATCCGTTCCAGCTGGCCGGTGTCGATGACCGGTCCGATCGCCACGGTGCCCGACTTCGGGTCGCCCATGGGCAGGTTCCGGGCCTTCTCGGCCAGGGCGGCAACATAGTCCTCATAGAGGTCCTGGTGCACCAGGTGCCGGCCGGTGGCCATGCAGATCTGGCCCTGGTGCATGAAGGAACCAAACGCGGCGGCGGAGGCCGCTTTCGCCAGGTCGGCCCCGGGCAGCACGATCATCGCGGAGTTCCCGCCCAGTTCCAGGTGGGCGCGCTTGAGCAGCCGGGCAGCCGACTCGCCGATCTTCCGACCGGCAGCAGTGGAACCGGTGAAGGCGATGACCCGCACCTCGGGCGCCTCGACCAGGGCAGCACCGACGTCGGCGCCACCGGGCAGCAGGGAAAGCAGCCCCGGGGGCAGGCCCGCCTCCTCGAAGACCCGCATGATCGACACCCCGGCACAGACCGTGGTGCGCGGGTCGGGCTTCAGGAGCACGGCATTGCCCAGCGCCAGGGCCGGCGCGACGGCGCGGATCCCGAGGATGAGCGGGAAGTTGAACGGGGAGATGACCGAGACGACTCCGGCGGGACGGCGGCGGGCGAAGGACCAGCGGTCCTCATTGGTGGTGAGCACCTCACCGACGGGCAGGCCGGGAAGCGCCGAGGCCTCGTAGCATTCGTTGGCCGCCGTATGGGTTTCCAGGCCGGCCTTGGCGGGAATGCCCCCGGATTCCCTCACGATCCACTCGTCCAGCTCGGCGGCGTGCTCCCCCCACAGGGCCCCGGCACGGCGCAGGATGGCCGCGCGTTCCTCCGGCTTGCGGGACGCCCACTCCTGTTGCGCTGCGGCTGCGGCCCGGGAGGCATCGAGGACGTCATCGCGGGAGGCCACACCGTAGCTGGCCAACGTGTCACCGGTGGCCGGTTCCAGGGCATTCGACGTGCCGCCCCGCCCCGCCTTCCATCCGCCGGAGTAGATTTTCGCGTCCCAGAGTGAATAGCCAAGGAAGGTCATGGTGTCAGCCTTTCGGTCGGAGGATCGGGAAGCCACGGGGGTCCCTGGGCCCATTGTGCCCATGTTTCACCCCGGAAAGGCAGGGGGGCGGCCCGGCGCCCGGCCGGAGCCGGGTCCCGGGCCGTGGGTTCAGCGCGCCAAGCGGTGCAGCTGGGCGTGGCGCAGCACGGCCGGATAGTAGCCGTACAGGTATCCGGCGGTCGTCGGGTGCAGGTTCACCGGGTCGGCGGGGTTCTGCGGGTTGAGGTGGATCCAGGAGACCGGGGACCCGATGCCGTGCCAGGTGTAGGCATGGGCAACCGGGACGAAGCTGGCATGACCCCGGGTTCCGGCTCGGACGGCGCGATTGAGCTGGTCGGCGAGCAGGTTCAGCGCCCGGGCGTTGCTGGAGGTGATGACTGCATTGTCTCCGAACTGCGGCGAGAACAGCCGCGGATAGCCCAGCACGAGGATGCGCGCGTGGGTGGCCCTGTCGACCTGCCGCAGCGTGGAGCGCACATCGGAGGTGATTCCCGGCATCGCCCGTCGGGCCACCGCCATGGCCTGGGTGCAGGCCGGTGCGGTCCCCTGCGTGCTGCAAGCGGCCACCGTTCCACCGAAGTCCAGGTCGTTCCCGCCCAGGGTCAACGTCACGAGTTCGGCGGCCGCCAGTTGCGGCCGCAAGCCCGCGGCAACGGTGGCCACATCGGAGGGGGTCGCCCCGGCGCAGGCGGCGTTGGCGACCAGGCGCACGCCGGGCCGGGCGGCCAATTGGGTCACGTGGGTGGGCCCATCGCCCTGCAGGCACCCCGGGAAGGGGCCGGCGACGATGTTTCCGGAGCCGAAGCCGGCGGAGTACGAGTCACCGAGGTTGACGTAGTCGATCCGCTGCGGGTGATGGTGGCGCTTGCCGACCGCCCCGTGCGAGGTCATGGCGTGGCTCGCCGAGAGGGTGGAGGCGGGGGCGGGAGCCGCAGTTGCGGGACCGCCGCCGGCGGCGACGAGGGCCAGGGCGGCGGCCGTGGAGTAGAGCAGGGTGCGGAGTCGACGTAGCTGGGTGCGGTGCATGATGGGGGTCCTTCTCCTATCCCCTGCGCGGCAACTGCGCGAAGGGGTGGTCCCGAAAGGTCGGGCGGCGACATGCGGGACCCCGAGGAGTCCCGCGCGGCTCCGCCCCCAGGGAAACCACCGGCCGTCGGCCCGGAAGCCTCCGGGCCGGCGCAACAGGCAGGGCGCCCCGGATCACAGGGCGCACGCGTGCTGTCATCGTAGGACGACCCCGCGGCGGAAGGAAGCCTTGCCGGAGCCGGGCTCAGCCGCCGATGATCTCGCTGCGGATCAGGAAGCGCTTGCCCTCCGGTGCCTCGACGGAGAACCCGGAACCGCGCCCGTTGACCACGTCGACGGTCAGCCGGGTGTGCTTCCAGTACTCGAACTGTTCCCGCGACATCCAGAAGTCGAGCTCTCCCAGGCGCGCACCGGCGTCGTCCTGCAGGTCGAAGACGCCCAAGCGGATGTCGGCTTCCGCGGTGATGAAGTCGCCCTCGGGGAAGCACATGGGCGACGAACCGTCACAGCAACCACCGGATTGGTGGAACATCAGCGGGCCGTGGCGGGCCCAGAGGGAGCGCAGCAGGGTTTGGGCCGCCGCGGTGAGCCGGACGCGGGTGAAGTCCTCGCCCTCGATCGTGGGGCGGGCGTCAAGCACCGTGTCCATGGGGTTCTCTCTTCCTGATCGGGCAGACGCCTCGGCCCGGCAGTGTCATGCGACGCTGCCGGGCCATGGCTTGGCTGCCGTTGGTTGCCGGCTACGGGGCGCCGACGTAGTCGATGACCACGCGGCCATCGATCTTGGCGTGCCGCATCTCGTCGAAGACGGCGTTCACATCCTCCAGCGGCCGGGTGTGGAACGTGGGCTTGATCTTGCCCGCGGCGTAGAACTCCAGCGCCTCGATCATGTCCTGGCGGGTGCCCACGATCGATCCACGAATCGTCAGTCCCTTGAGCACGATGTCGAAGATCGGGGCAGGAAATTCGCCCGGCGGCAGGCCGTTGAAGACGATGGTCCCGCCGCGGCGGGTCATGCCGATGGCCTGGCCGAACGCCGCAGGATGCACTGCGGTGACCAGGACGCCGTGGGCGCCGCCCGTGGCCTCCTGGATCGCCTCGGCAGGATCGACGGCAAATGCGTTGACCGTGACCTCGGCTCCGTGGCTGCGGGCCAGGGCCAGCTTCTCCTCGGCGACGTCGACCGCGGCGACCCGCATGCCCATGGCGACGGCGTACTGGACGGCAATGTGGCCGAGCCCGCCGATGCCGGAGATGACCACCCACTGTCCGGGCTTGACCTCAGTGCGCTTGAGCCCCTTGTAGACCGTGACTCCGGCACAGAGAACGGGCGCGATCTCGTACGGGTCGGAGCCCTCGGGGATGTGGGCGGCGAACTTGGCATCCACCAGCATGTACTCGCCGAAGGATCCGTTGGTGGAGTATCCACCGTTCGTCTGCGACTCGCACAGCGTCTCCCAGCCGGTGCCGCAGAACTCGCAGCTTCCACAAGCGCTGCCGAGCCAGGCGTTGCCGACGAGGTCGCCGACCTTGACCTCGGTGACGCCCTCGCCGACCTTTTCTACGTAGCCGACGCCCTCGTGGCCGGGGACCAGGGGCAGGTTGGGTTTGACGGGCCAGTCCCCGCCGGCGGCGTGCAGGTCGGTGTGGCAGACGCCGGAGGCGATCAGCTTCACCAGAGCCTGGCCGGGGCCGGGCTCGGGGATCTCGAGGGTGTCGATGTCCAGTTCTTCGCCGAACGTGCGGACGATGGCTGCTTTCATGGTGCTCATGGGTATTTCCTGTCGTTGAGTGGCCGTGGGCGTGCGCAGGCTAGGTTGCCGACGCACGCCAGCGGCCATCGAATGGAGAAATGCGCGGTTTAGAAGAAACCCTGTTTGTTGGGGTTGTAGGAGACCAGCAGGTTCTTGGTCTGCTGGTAGTGGTCCAGCATCATCAGGTGGTTTTCCCGTCCGATACCCGAGGACTTGTACCCGCCGAACGCCGAGTGGGCCGGGTAGGCGTGGTAATTGTTCACCCAGACGCGTCCGGCCTGGATCTCACGCCCGGCACGGTAGGCGGTGGACCCGTCGCGGGACCAGACTCCGGCGCCGAGGCCGTACAGGGTGTCGTTGGCGATCTTCATCGCATCGTCGTAGCCGCCGAACTTGGCCACTGAGACGACCGGCCCGAAGATCTCCTCCTGGAAGATGCGCATCGAGTTGTCTCCCTCGAAGATCGTCGGCTGGACGTAGTAGCCGCCCGACAGGTCGCCCCCGAGGTCGGCGCGGCCGCCACCGGTGCGGACCGTGGCGCCTTCCTGCTTGCCGATGTCGATGTAGGACAGGATCTTTTCCAACTGGTCGTTGGAGGCCTGGGCTCCCATCATCGTGTCGGTGTCCAGCGGGTTGCCCTGCTTGATGGCCTGGGTCCGGGCGGTGACGTCGGTGAGGAAGCGGTCGTAGATCGACTCCTGCACCAGCGCCCGGGACGGGCTGGTGCAGACCTCGCCCTGGTTCAGCGCGAACATGGTGAAGCCCTCTTGCGCCTTGTCGTAGAACGCGTCGTCCTGCGCGGCGATGTCCTCGAAGAAGACGTTCGGGCTCTTGCCGCCGAGCTCCAGGGTGACGGGGATGAGGTTCTGCGAGGCGTACTGGGAAATCAGTCGCCCGGTGGTGGTTTCTCCGGTGAACGCGATCTTGCGGATGCGCTTGTTCGAGGCCAGCGGCTTGCCGGCCTCCAGGCCGAAGCCGTTGACCACGTTCAGCACACCGGCCGGCAACAGGTCGCCGATCAGTTCCATGAGGACCAGGATCGACACGGGAGTCTGCTCGGCGGGCTTGAGCACGACGGCGTTGCCCGCGGCGAGTGCCGGGGCAAGTTTCCACACGGCCATCAGAATGGGGAAGTTCCACGGGATGATCTGCCCGACAACACCGAGTGGCTCGTGGAAGTGGTAAGCGGTGGTGTTCTCGTCGAGTTGCGAGAGCCTTCCCTCCTGCGCACGGATGGCACCGGCGTAGTAGCGGAAATGGTCAACGGCCAGGGGCATGTCCGCGTTGAGCGTCTCACGGACGGCCTTGCCGTTATCCCAGGTTTCGGCGACGGCGAGCATTTCGAGGTTCTCCTCGATGCGGTCGGCGATCTTGTTCAGCACCTGGGCGCGTTCGGCGGGGGACGTGCGGCCCCACGCCGGGGCGGCACCTTCGGCGGCGTCAATGGCCGCTTCGATGTCCTCGGCAGTGCCGCGGCCGACCTCGCAGAACACCTGGCCGGTCACCGGGGTGATGTTCTCGAAGTACTCGCCCTTGACGGGGGCCTTCCACTCACCGCCAATGAAGTGCTCGTAGCGGGGCTTGAAGTCCAGTAGTGCCCCATCGGTTCCGGGGACGGCATAGACGGTCATGACAACTCCTTTGTTGATGCCCTAGGCGGTTCCAGACCGTGGCCGGGACCGCCTGGGCGGGTTCTGCGTGATGTGGATCACGCTACGCCCGCAGAGGTTGCACCAACGTTGCACTTGCGCCGGACGACGGCTATCCGAACTCGAACTCCAGCCGCTCGAGCCGCGAGACGACAACGGACCGCGACGGCGACCGCGCCGGAAGGACCTGGAGCGCCGTCCGCAGGCCGTCGATGTCCCCTGCCGCTTCCGGCAGCTCCAAGTAGCCCAGGAGGGTGTCGGGGTCGGCATCGTTGAGCATGGCCTCCCGCAGCGTGCCGGACACTTCCCGGCGGATCTCCACGATCCCCGGAGCCTCGGATTTGGGCAAGACGGGACCCGCGTAGGCGGCCAGCGCCTCCCGATGGCGACCTGCCCCCAGGTGCCGCAGCACGTCCCGGGCGTCCAGCGCGACCGTCGGCCCGACGCGGTAGGGCCTGGACTCCAGGCCGATCGCCGCTGCCGTTTCGTGACCCAGCGCCTTGCGCAGTCGAACCATCTCGGCGCGCACGCTGACTTGTTGCCCGGCGTCGCCGAAGAGCAAGTCGGCCAGCTCGCCGGAGTCCAAGCCGCCGCGGCGCCAGGCCAGCAGCGCCAGGATCTCGGCGTGCCGGCCACCCACCTCACGGCCTATCGCCCCGCAAGCCAGGGAACCGCCGTCGTACCCGAGGACCTTCAGATGTGGAGCCGTCGGGTGCCCTCCGGATGAGACCAGCCGGTCCTGTCCGCGAGCGGCCGGCCCGGGGCGCGGCGACGACCGGGTAGCCGTAAGGTCGAGGGCATCGATCCGCAGTTGCGCCTCCGCCGCGGCGGCCGCGGCCTGCAACAGGGCCAACGAGTGGCTGGCCACCGCCTCGGCATTGCCGGTCAGGTCGACCACACCCAGGAGTCGGCCGGTCAGTGGGCAGTGGATGGGAACCGCCGAACAACTCCACCGGTGGGCCTCGAGGCTGAAGTGCTCGGCCCCGCTGACCTGGACACCCGTTCCGGTGGCCAACGCCGTCCCGGGCGCGGAAGTCCCGACGGATCGTTCGGACCAATCGGTTCCGGGAACGAAGGCCATGCGTTCGGCAGCGCTCCGGGCCGTCGCGTCACCCTCGACCCAGAGCAGTCGGCCCGTCTCATCGCCGATGGCGACCAGTAATCCGGTATCCCTGGCGGGCTGGACCAGCAGGCGGTCGAAGACCGGCATCACCGCGGCCAACGGGTGGGTGCGCCGGAAATCGTCCAGCTGCGGGTCGCTGATGGAGTTCTGGGCGCTGGCCCCAGCCGGGTTGCGCAGAAACGCCAGCGAACGAATCCACGAATCGTGCACCACCGGTCTCAACTGCGGGAAATCCGAGTCGTCGAGATGTCCGGGCGGCAGGCCCCCGGAAGCCAAAAGGGCATGGGCGCGCTCGGCGAATCGCTGCAACGCCGGCGATGCCGGCGAGGGTGCGATCATCAATTCCCACCACTCCCGTGTCTGGTGCCTGTCTCCGGGGGACGTACCGCCCTCACCTGGAGACTGGCCACGTCCGTGGCCTACGCCACAGTCTAGGGGTGCGCGCCCCGGGGTGGAACCCTCCACATGGCCCCCGAACTGCCCTTGCCGTGCGGAACCCGGAGTGGAAGGATCTGCCACACCAGTGCCGGAGGACAGACCACGGCACGCCAGAGACGGGGACCCTGCCATGGGCCGCAATACGTTCATCAGCCTGCCGACCAACGACCTCGCCGCAGCGGACACGTTCTACGCGGCGCTCGGCTTCGAGAAGAACCCCGGCTTCTCCAACGAGCAGGCCACCGCACGGTTCATCACGCCCCAGGTCTGGCTGATGTCGCTGACCGCGGGATTCTACGAGACGTTCCTGCGCGGCGGCGACACCGCGTCGTTCGGCCACGGGACCAAGGAGTCGCTGCTCGGTTTCAGCTGCGATTCACGCGAAGAGGTCGACCGGCTGACGGCCGCCGCCGTCGAGAACGGCGGAGCCATCTACCGCGAACCGGCCGAGGAGATGCCCGGCATGTACGGATCGGCGGTCACCGATCCGGACGGGCACGTCTGGGAACTCATGTGGATGGAGCAGGCAGGGTAGCCAGCCGCTCAGGCGGTGCAGGCCTCGTTGGAGCAACCGGCGTCGCGGGGAACCCAATGGGCGGCCCCGGCCCCCTTCTCCTCCCAGACAATATGGCGGTGCTGGCCGCACGAATTGCACGCGGGGGCCAGATAGCTGGCCTTTTCCTCGTCGGTGTAAGCGCGGTAATCGCCCATTGCTGCCTCCCGGTGTCGGTGCCTATGGAGCCACTCTATGCCGGAAGCCCTGAGGGCGGTACCCTCCGGCTCAGTGGCGGTTGCGGGCCCGCATGTAGAGGTTGAAGGCGGCGGTCATCGGCTTGTTCAGGGGCTTGTCCCACTCCCCCAGCGTCTGCACGACATTGCAGCCCAGGGTCGTCTTGAACAGCGTGAGCCCGGCCAGGTGGTGTTCCTTGTCCAGCGTGGCGGAGACGCCGCCGTGGTCCAGGAACACGCAGCCGTCGGCCAGCGAGTCGGTGATCATCCGGTGGATCAGCGCCTTGGGGGCGAAGAGCTTGCGCTCGGACGCCGAGGAGGCGCCGTAGACGTACCAGGCACCCTGGCCGCTGGAGACGCGGATGGCCGAGGCCAGGTCGCGGCCTTCATGCACGGCGAAGTAGAGGGTGCAGGTGCCGGGGGCGTGCTCGTTCAGGGCGTTGAACATGGTGGTGAAGTAGCTGGCGGGCCGCCCGGTGAACCCGTCGCGCTCGGCAGTTTCCCGGTACAGGGCGTGGAATCGTTCGACGTCCTCGACGCCGCCGACCTGGACCTCGAGCGGGCCGGCGGCCGCCTTGCGGGTCTCGCGCCGGGCGTTCTGGTTCATCTGCGCCAACACGCCGTCGACGTCCAGCGCCTCGCCGTCGGCGCCGACCAGCGGGATGCGTGCCTGGAATTCGGGCTGCCCGGCGTTGAAGTCCTCGCTGACCTCCTGCTTGGTCCAGCCCTCGGAGCGCAGGGCGTCGGCGAGCGCCACGGCGCGGGAATCGGTGTGCAGCGGGTCGAGCTCGGTCATCAGCGAATGACCTCCGGCGGAGAGCGCCTTGCGCACCACCCCAGCGGCCCAGCTGCGCTCCACGGCGGGCAGGCCCATGCGGACCAGGAACACCTTGGTGGCCTTGAAGTGGGCCAGCATCGGGGCGGTGACGTCGCCCGGATCCACCTCGTTCCAGTCAGCGACCGGCCCCTCGGGCAGGTACGCCAGCGTGTACTTGAGCTTCGGGACCGGGCGGTGCAGGACCTGCACCGAGGCCCGCAGGGTGCCGGTGGGGTCGAACCAGCCGAGGTACTCGGGGCGCCATTCGCCCTTGACGCGCGCCCAGGCCGGCAACTGCATGAAGCTGGCCTCGCGGTGGGAGGCGAGGTGGGCCAAGTGGTCGTCGGCGGGGATCTGGCGGACCGAAAGCTGGGTGGATGTCACGCCAGCCAGCATAGCAACGCGGCCCGCACCACCGGCCCTCCGACACCGTTCCCGCCCCAGGGGTGACCCGGGGCACGACGGCGGGGCCACCCCGCCGTCGTCATCCCGCCTTGATACCCCTCGGGGGTACTTGACGACATACCCCACCGGGGTATATGTTCGGACCATGGACACCGCGACGACCACCACCGACGAACACCGCGAGCACGGCTATACCGCCGACAAGACGGCACTGCTCAAGCGGCTCGGCCGCATCGAGGGGCAGGTGCGCGGGATCGCCCGCATGGTCGATGAGGAGAAGTACTGCATCGACATCCTCACGCAGATCTCCGCGGTCAACGCCGCCCTGCACAAGGTGAGCCTCGGCCTGGTCGAAGAGCACATCGGCCACTGCGTGGTCGGGGCCGCCCAGGATTCACTGGAGACCGGCAACCCGGAGATCGTCAACGACAAGGTCCGCGAGGCATCGGCAGCCATTGGCCGCCTGCTGCGCTGAGCCGCCCACCCTGACCGCCAACACCCCCGAGGGAGCATCATCATGAACACCACCACCATCAGCATCGACGGCATGACCTGCGGACACTGCGTCGCCTCAGTCACCGAGGAGATCACGGGGATCGACGGCGTCTCGAAGGTCGACGTCGATCTCAACGCCGGCGGCATCTCGACCGCGACCGTGGAATCCTCGGGCCCCCTCAGCGAGGCAACCCTTTCCGAGGCCGTCGCCGAGGCGGGCTACACGGTGGTCGGCAACAACGCCTGATCCTGGCCGACGCCACCGGATCCCCCACTCCCCCACCCTTGTCGAAGGAGCACCACCGCATGGAACGCCACGAAGCCCTCACCACCGACGGATCCCGGGTCATCGACCTGGACATCCAGGGGATGAGCTGCGCCTCGTGCGTGGGGCGGATCGAACGCAAGCTCGGCAAGATCGAAGGCGTGCAGGCCAACGTCAACCTGCCACTGGAATCCGCGCGGGTGACCGCCCCGGCGGGAGTCAGCGACACCGACTTGCTCGAGACCATCCAGGCCGCCGGCTACGGTGCCCGGGTGAAGGCCGACCCGCACGCGGGCACGGGACACGGCGGCGGCCATCACCCTGACGACCCCGGACACCCCGAGGACCACGCCGACCACATGAACCACGGCGGCACGGCGGACGAGCTGCGTCCCCGCCTCATCGTCGGCGCCATCTTCACCATCCCGCTGTTCCTGATCTCCATGGTCCCGGCGCTGCAGTTCCCGCACTGGGGCTGGGTGGCGCTGGTCCTGGCGACCCCGGTGACCTGGTGGTCGGCCTGGCCGTTCCACCGTGCCGCGGCAGTGAACGCCCGGCACCTCTCCTCCACCATGGACACCCTGGTGTCGATCGGCGTGCTGGCCGCCTACCTCTTCTCCCTCTGGCAGCTGGTCATCGATCCGGCCCTGACGGCCCACGGGTCCGCGATGGACATGGCCGACCACCAGCTCTACTTCGAGACGGCGGGCGTCGTGGCGACCTTCCTGCTGCTCGGCCGCTGGCTGGAGGCCCGCGCCAAGGCCTCGGCCGGCGACGCGTTGAAGACCCTGCTCAGCCTGGGCGCCAAGGAAGCGAACGTGCTGCGTCACGGCGTCGAGGTCCGTGTCCCGACCGCCGAGCTGGTGCCGGGCGACGAGATCGTGGTGCGTCCCGGCGAGAAGATCGCCACCGACGGCTACATCCTCGAGGGCGCCTCCGCCATCGACACCTCGCTGATCACCGGCGAATCCGCACCCACCGAGGTCGGGGTGGACGACACCGTCACCGGCGCCACCATCAACACCTCCGGCCGGCTGCTCATCCGCGCCACCCGGGTCGGCGCCGACACCACGCTGGCCCAGATGGGCCGCCTGGTCTCCGACGCGCAGACCGGCAAGGCACCGATCGCCCGGCTGGCCGATCGGATCTCCGCGGTGTTCGTGCCGATCGTGCTGGCCATTGCCGTGGTCACGTTCATCCTCTGGTTGGTGTTCACCGGCGACGTGCAGTCCGCCTTCACCGCTGCCGTCTCGGTGCTGGTCATCGCCTGCCCCTGCGCCCTGGGCCTGGCCACCCCCATCGGCCTGCTCGTCGGCACCGGCCGCGGCGCCCAGCTGGGCATCCTCATCCGCGGCCCCGAGGTCCTCGAGGACACCCGCCGGGTCGACACCGTCCTGCTGGACAAGACCGGAACCGTCACCGAGGGCCGCCTCGCGGTCACGGACGTCATCGCCACCGGCGCCCTCGGCGAGGACGAGCTCCTGGCCCTGGCCGGTGCCGCCGAATCCGGTTCCGAACACCCCATCGCCCAGGCCATCACGGCCGCCGCGGCCGAACGCCCCGGCGCACCGGCCCCCACGGTCGCCGACTTCACCTCCTCCCCCGGCGGCGGTGTGCGCGCCACGGTGGGCACCGCCGTCGTCCTCGCCGGGCAACCCGCCTGGCTACGGGAGAACGGCGCCGAACCCGACGGGGCCGCCCTGTCGGCACTCCGAAAGGCCCAACAACAAGGCACGACGGCGGTGCTCGTCGCCGTGGACGGTGCCTCCGTGGGGGTCATCGGGTTGCGCGACACCATCCGCGCCAGCTCCCCCGCGGCCATCGAACGCCTGCGCTCGCTCGGGCTCCGCCCGGTGCTGCTGACCGGCGACAATGCCGAGGTTGCCCGCCTGGTGGCCGCCGAGGTCGGCATCGCACCGGCGGACGTGTTCGCCGGGGTCCTGCCGTCCGGCAAGGTGGACAAGGTCGCCGAGCTGCAGGCCGCAGGGGCCGTGGTGGCGATGGTCGGCGACGGCGTGAACGACGCCCCCGCCCTGGCCCAGGCCGACCTGGGGCTGGCCATGGGTTCGGGCACCGACGTGGCCATCGCCGCAGCGGACATCACGGTCATGGGCAACGACCTGGCCCAGATCCCGCAGGCGATCGAGCTCTCCCGCAGGACGCTGGGCACGATCAAGACGAACCTGTTCTGGGCGTTCCTCTACAACACCATCGGCATCCCGGTCGCCGCGTTCGGGCTGCTCAACCCGATGCTCGCCGGCGCCGCGATGGCAGCCAGTTCGGTGCTGGTGGTGCTCAACAGCCTGCGCTTGCGCGGCTTCGGCAAGTAGGCAGACGCCCGGGTTCAGAACGAAACGCAGTATTCTTGAGGCCGCCATGACTACTTCCCCAGCCCCCCGTGGCCTCACCCGCGGCCTGAGCGCCCGGCACATCCACTTCATCGCCCTCGGCTCGGCGATCGGAACCGGCCTGTTCTACGGGTCGGCGGAAGCCATCCAGAAGGCGGGGCCAGCCGTCCTGCTGGCCTACGTCGTTGCGGGCGCGGCCGTCTTCGTGGTGATGCGTTCACTGGGCGAAATGGCGGTGCGCCACCCCGTCCCCGGCTCCTTCGGCCAGTACGCCAGCCGCTATCTGGGTCCACTCGCCGGCTTCATCACCGGCTGGACCTTCGCCTTCGAAATGGCGATCGTGGCCTTGGCCGACGTCACGGCCTTCGGCGTCTACATGGGGTTCTGGTTCCCCGACGTCCCGCGCTGGATCTGGATCCTGGCGATCATCTTCGTCATCGCCGGGTTGAACACGATGCGCGTGAAGGTGTTCGGCGAGATGGAATTCTGGCTCTCGCTCATCAAGGTGGTGGCCATCCTCGCGATGATCTTCGGCGGAATCGCCCTGATGGTCTTCGGGTTCCAGATGCAGGCCGAGGCGGCAGTGGGCCCGCAGAACCTCATCCAGCACGGCGGGTTCATGCCCCATGGCGTGGGCGGGATCATCGCCTCCCTCGCCGTCGTCGTCTTTGCCTTCGGCGGCATCGAGACCATCGGCATCACCGCCGGTGAGGCCAACGATCCCGGGCACAGCATCCCGAAGGCCATCAACACCGTGCCCCTGCGCATCCTGCTGTTCTACGTGGGGACCCTGGCCGTGATCATGTCCTTGTTCCCCTGGGACAAGATCGGCTCCGAGGGCAGCCCGTTCGTGACGATCTTCGCCCAACTCGGCATCCCGGCAGCACCCTCGATCCTCAACGTCGTCGTCATCACCGCCGCGGTCTCCGCCATCAACTCGGATATCTTCAGTGCCGGACGGATGCTCTTCGGGCTGGCCCAACAGGGGCAGGCTCCCCCGGCGTTCGCCCGGGTCTCCAAGAACGGGGTGCCCCTGCTAACCGCCGCCATCATGGGCTGCACCCTGCTCATCGGAGTGGTCCTCAACGCCGTCATCCCCGAAAAGATCTTCCTGGTCATCGCGTCGATCGCCAGCTTCGCCACCGTTTGGGTCTGGATCATGATCCTGCTGGCCCACATCGCCATGAAACGTGAACAGGCCCGTGACGGCGCGGCCCCCTCGGCCTTCCCGGTGCCCGGAGGGCGGGTCGCCAGCTATGCGGCGCTGGCCTTCATGGTGCTGGTCCTGGTGGTGCTGGGCTTCTTCGAGGACACCCGGACCGCACTCTATGTGGGAGCCGCGTGGATCGTCCTGCTGGTGATCGCCTATCGGATCTGGGTCAAGGGCGCCGGCCGACAGCGGGCGGATCTTGATGGCGCGGGCGACGGAACCACCCCTGCCGGCCGGTCCACGCCGCACCTGCCCGAGTAGCCCCGCCCTCCTCCGACACCTGCATGCAAGACTCGGACCATGAGCGAACAACGGGACTACGGTCGCTACGCCGCCAAAATGAGGAAACACGTCGAGTCCGGTACGGACCTGGAAGTCGACGTACGCTTCGTGGACATGCTCAGTCGGCGGGCGGCGCGCATCTTGGATATCGGATGCGGCATCGGCGCCACGGTCGGCGGCCTTCGGGCACGTGGCCACGAAGCCTACGGGATCGACCCCACGGAAACGGTCCTCCGGGTCGCCCGGGAACTCCACGACCCGGCGTGGTTCCGGCTCCTCTCCGCCGCTCAGGCGACATCAACCCAGCTGGAACGCAGCGGCCTCCCTGCCTCCTACGACGTCGTTCTCCTGTCCGGCAATGTCCCGTCGTTCATCCCTGCGGGCGAGCTGCCGTCGGTGTTTGCCTGTGTTGAAGGCGTCTTGGCCCCGGGCGGCTTGCTCGTGATCGGGACGACCACGGGAAGACCCGGCGGTCCGGCGGACCAGGACGCCGCGGCGGCGGCAACTACCAACCTGACCTTGGAACACCGACATGCAGATTGGCATCTCGGCACCTTCGAAGCCGATTCACCATGGTCCGTCAGCGTTTTCGCTGCGGCGGGAACCCCGGAGCCGATCGATGCCCCGGACGGCATGTTCGTTCTCAGCAAGTGAGAGTCGTACGACCGTGGGCGCGAAAGCGAGATTCAGCCTGTGGAGTGTATACGAGCGCCCCTCATCGGCCGTCTCATTGAGGCGCTCGCCCCACTCCGGTGGCTCGCGTCGAACGGTGCGGCCTGTTCGCCCCACCGGCCGTCTTCTTGCTTGAGCTACTCGTGGCTCTCCGACCCCGCGATATCGGCCATCTCGTCGAGCCGACGGACTTCCAACTTCCATCCGCGCATCAGCGGCGCGCGCTTGGCCCATTCAACGGCTTCAGCCCGCGTGGTCGTCTCAATGATCCAGAAGCCGCTGAAGCGTTCGTGGACCTCGCCGTAGGGGCCATCGGTCACGACCGGCTGCTCGGCGTCGAAGTCGACGACGAAGGCCATGCCGAGATCGTCGGCCAAACCTTCACCCGTGAGGAGGACACCGGCGTTCATCAAGTCATCGTTGTACTTGCCGATGGCGGTGATGACGACGGTGAAGTCAGCTGCCTCGTATTCCTTGTAACCAGATTCAGTGGCGCGCATGATGAGCATGAACTTCACGGTCTACTCCTCGTTCACGGCCCGTGGGGGACCAGTTTCCGGATGTCGATATGCATCCTTCTACTATGACGCCGAACGACCGGAACCGGAACTGAAAGCAGCACGAATTCTTGGGCGGCAGCCCTAGGCGGACGCCCGACGCCCGGCTTCCTGCACCAGCAGAATCGTTGTGGCCAAGGCGTCTTCGCCGAGCCGATAGGAGGGGCCGGCGACACCGATTTGGCCGATCATGGAGCCGTCGGCCCCGAACACCGGGGCCGCCGCCGAGCTGAGTCCCTCCTCGAACTCCTCCAGGGCGAGCGCATAGCCGCGCTCCGCGGTGGACTCCAGTTCGGCGGCGAGTATCTGGCGGTCGGTGATCGTCGCCGGCGTGTACCGCTTCAGCCTGCCCGCCAGCAATTGTCCTCGCGCAGCTTCGTCCTGGAACGCCAGCGACACCTTGCCCGGCGACGTGCAGTACAGCGGAGTGCGCCGACCCAGCCAACTGCGGCTGACCACCGAAGACGTGGGAAGGATCTGGTCGATGGTGACCGACTCCCCGCCTTCGGTCACATTCAAGGTGACGGTTTCCCCGCATTCACCGGCCAGCCAGACGCAGGCCTCATGGACCCGCGGGTTGAAACTGTGGGTGACGGGAACGGCTTGGGCCAACCGCACCAGGCCCTCCCCCAACTGGTACTCCGCACTGTCGGAACGCTGTTCCACCAGTCCGTGGTCCAGCAGCGTGTTGAGGATGCGGAACGCCGTCGACTTGTGGACGTCGAGTTCCTGACCGACCGAACTGACGGTACTGGCTCCTTCGCGGGCCAGGAATTCCAACACGACGGCGGCACGATCCACCGATTGGATCCCGCCTCTGCTCACGCGTTCGCTTTGTGCCGTCATGGCGATCACGCTACCAGCAGGAATCGTGCAGTTTGACCGCGCACGGGGACATGGCTCAACCCTTCATCCGGAGGTTTTCCGGGTCGAACACCGGAGCGCGGCCGGCGCTGAGGACGGTGACCGGATAAGGCCGGGCGAAGTATTCGACCTGCAGGCGGTTTCCTTCCCGCGCCTGGTCCGGCAGCAGGTAGGCCATCAACAGGTAGCTGCCGACTGACGGGCCGTCACCGGCGCTGGTGACATAAGAGCGGCGTCCCCGCGCATCGGTGATGACGTTGCCCGCGGAGTCCAGGATCGGTTCGTTGCCGGTGGGGAAGCGTGCCGGGCCGGCCTCCGGAGGCTGGGCATCCAGACCCAGGGTGCAGAGCACCGCTGCGGGGTCGCCCTCCCGTGCCCGCAGGTAGGAATCCTTCCCGATGAACTCCGCGTCCTTGACCCGCGGGAGTGCCAAACCGGCTTCGACCGGGTTGTAGTCGGCGGAGAGTTCTGCCCCCATCAACCGGTACCCCTTTTCGAGACGCGCGCTGGTCCCGTAGACACCGATCCCCGCCGGACGGATTCCGAGGGGTCGTCCGGCCTCGGCGAGCGCGTCCCAGAGCCGCAGACCCTGGTCCACGCTGGTGTGCAGTTCCCAACCCAGCTCGCCCACGTAGGAGATGCGCAGCGCCAGGACCGGGATGTCACCGACAGTGATATTCCGTGCCGTGCCGAAACCGAAGCCCGCGTCGGAGACATCATCGGCGCTCACCGCCGACAACACGTCACGCGCCCGTGGGCCCCAGAGTCCGACGGTCGCCGTCGCCGACGTCAGGTCGGCCAGGTGGACCGAACGGTCCGCGGGCAGGTGCTGGCGCAGCCACGCGTAGTCCCGACCGGCATCACCGGCACCGGTGATGACCCGGTAGTGCCCCGTGCCCAAACGCACCAGGGTGAGGTCGGAGCGGAAGCCGCCGCGGGGATCCAGCAGCGGGGTGTAGATGATCCGCCCCACCGGCCGGTCGACCTGGGCCATGGCCAGCGATTGCAGGAAGTCCGTGGCTCCGTGACCGGCGACGTCGAATTGGGCGAAGGCCGACAGGTCGATCAGCGCTCCCCGATCACGCAGGCACAAGTGCTCGGCCACGCTGATCGGCGAGTGCCAGCGGGCGTCCCATTCGTGCGCGCGCCGCGGCACGGCGTCCCCGAATTCCTCGAGCAGGTCGTCATTGGAGGCAAACCACTGGGGGCGCTCCCAACCGGCGGCCTCGAAGAATTCTGCGCCGTTTTCCACATGCCGGGGGTGGATCGGCGAGCTCCGCAGCCCGCGGGCGCTGGCGTACTGTTCGCGCGGGTGGACGATTCCGTACGTCTTCGGGAAGGCCTCGGTGGCGCGGGCCCGCACGTAGGAGCGCGTGCGCTGGGCGGGGTGGAACCTGGAGATGTCGTCCGCGTGGAGGTCGACCTCGGCCGAGCCTTCGGTCATCCACTGGGCCAGGTACTTCCCGACCGCCGGGGCCTCACGGATCCAGACGGCGGACGCCGACCAGAGCCCGTCGACCTCCGCTGTGGGTCCCAGCAGCGCCCCGCCGTCCGGGGTCAGCGACAGCAGCCCGTCGATCGCCAGGGTGCGTTGCAGCGCTGGGTCGCGCAGCACCGGGAACAGCTGCCGGGCGTGTTCCAGCGGGTCGGCGAAGTCGGCTTCACTGAGCGGAAGTTGGGTGGGCGAGAGGGGCACAGTGCCCACCCGCGCCAGGGATTCGGCGTCGTGCAGTATCCCGCGGTGCGCGTAGGAGCCGATCTGCAGCTCGCCCCAGCGTTGGCGTTCGTACATCTTGGCTGTCATGTCGCGGATGATCGGTGTGCCGATTTCCACGCCGCTGGCCACGAAGTCGGCGAGTGGGCCGAGGTTGATCATCTGGTGCACGGCGGGGGTCAGCGGGATGTGGGCACCGGCCAGGGCGCCGATCTTGGGGGACCAGACCCCGCAGGCGATGACGACGTTCTCCGTGGCCACGTCGCCGGCGGTCGTGCGCACCCCGGTGATGCGGGCAGGGCCCCCGGAGGCTGGTTGCGCGGTGAGCAGGCCGGTGACTTCGATGTTGTCGACGATCCGGGCTGCCCCGGCGTCGAGTGCTGACCGGCGCAGGAGCCGTCCGGCGCGCACCGGGTCGACGACGGCCGCCGAGGGGGTGTGGAATCCGCCGGTGATCAGCGAGGTGTCCACCATCGGGACCAGGTCGCCGACGCGCTCCGGGCTGATGAGCTCGGCGTCGACGCCCCAGGATTTCGCCGAGGATAGGCGGCGGCGCAACTCCTCCTGGCCGGCGTCGTCGCGGGAGACCTCGATGCCCCCGCAGGTGTCCAGCACGCCGAGGTCCTGGAACTGGCGCATGGATTCCACGGTCAGCTCGGTGACGTTGCGGTGGTGGTCGACGGGGAAGATGAAGTTGGAGGCGTGGCCGGTGGAGCCTCCGGGGTCGGGAAGCGGGCCCTGCTCGATCATCAGCAGGTCACGCTTCCCGGCCGCGGCGAGGTGCTTGAGCAGTGAACTGCCCACGATCCCGGCGCCGATGATGACGATCTCGGCCCGTTCGGGCAGGGACGTGGGTTCCGTGGGCTGGTCCATGCTCTTCTCCTCCGCTGGTGGCCGCTGGTTCAGGCCTTGGGCGTCTCCTTGGTCGGGTCGATGAACGGCTTGCGCACCACCACGCCCTGGCGAACGCCCTCGGGGGTGTGGACCGCAACGGTGGTGCCCTCGGCGCTGAGTCCGATCGGCACCATGGCCAAGCCGATATTGCGCTCCAAACGGGGCGAGAAGCAGGCACTGGTGACCTGCCCGAGTTCGTCGCCTCCGGCCTCGGAGACGGGGAACGGCTCGATCATGGAACCGTCGTTGTAGCTGCCCAGCGGCGGGCCGTCGATCTCCAGTCCGACCATGAGCCGGCTGATGCCCTCGGCACGGATGCGACCCAGGGCCTCCTTGCCGACGAAATCCGCCTCCTGGTCCAGGTTGACCATCCAGTTGTAGTCGTAGCCGACCTCCAGCGGGTTGGTGTCCAAGGTGATGTCGCAGCCAAAGGCCAGCATGCCGGCCTCGATGCGGCGGATGTGGCAGGGGCCGATGACCCGCAGGTCATGAGCCTGCCCGGCTGCCCAGACCATGTCCCAGAGTTTTCCGCCGTCGCGGCTGGCGTTCTCCAGGTAGATCTCATACCCGGTCTCACCGGTGTATCCGGTGCGGGAGACGACGACGGAGAGGTCCCCCAGCGTCCGGCGTTGCAGGTAGTAGTAGCCCAGATCCAGGATGTCCTCGCCGAAGAGGTCGCTCATCAGACCCTTCGCCTTGGGACCCTGGATCTGGATGGGGGCGACGTCGACCTCCTTCACGCTCACGTTCCACTTCCCGGCGTGGGCCAGTCCCATGGCCCAGAGGTGGACATCGCTGTCGGCGAGCGAGAGCCAGAACCGGTCCTCCTCCACGCGCAGCAGGATCGGGTCGTTGACGATTCCGCCATCGGCAGCGGTGATGAAGACGTACTTGCACTGTCCGACGGCGCACTGGCCCAGGTCGCGCGGGATCAGATAGTTGGTGAAGTCGAAGGCATCCGGTCCGCTGATCTCCAGTTGCCGTTCCACGCCGACGTCCCACAGGGTGACGTCGTTGAGCAGGGACCAGTATTCGGAGACAGGATCGCCGTAGTGGCGCGGGTGGTAGGTGTGGTTGTAGACGCTGTAGGCAGCGACGCCATGCTCCCGGGACTTCCAGAAGTAGGGGGATTTGCGCAATCGCGTATACAACGTGATCGCGGGGTTCGGATTGACGGTGGAGCCCGTGCTGGACGTGTGGAATGCGCCTGTATCGGTGGCCTCGGACATGATCACTCCCTGATCGGATCCCGGCGCCGGCGTCGTGCCAATCGTTGCGCATGGTGCGCAACTTTGCGCCATGTGCAACCAGTCTGGACTTCGCCGACAGCGGCGTCAAGGGTAGTTGGACCCGGATGGACCCCCAATTGCCCCGTCGCTGGGATCCGTCGCAGGCGCAAAAGCCGGACCCGCCAGGAAGGCGCAGGACGGCGGGCTTCGCGACCCGTAACCTGAAGGGCAGCACCCATCATGCCGTGGAGGAGAATCAGTGTTTGAACGTCGAGGCGAAGCGAAGCCAACCGGTCGCAAGGAACGCCTGCGCCGCCGGGCGTCCCCCGCCGGAGTCGCGGAAGCACCCGAACCGCCACGTCTGACCCGGTATGTCACCGATGGGCAGCCCTCCGAGGGGCCATCCGGGGCAACGGTCGCCGACGGCTTGGACTTCGCGGAATCGGCCCCCGGCAACATGGCCATGTTCTTCTATCCCGCGCCCACCTCCGGTGCCGTCATGGAATTGGCCGAGGCCTGGGGGATGCACCCTCTGCTGGTGGAGGACCTGCTGCACGCGCACCAGCGTCCGAAGCTCGAGCGCTACGGCGACACCCTGTTCCTGGTGGTCCGCTCTGCGCGGTACATCGACGAGACAGAAGAGGTCGACTTCGCGGAGTTCCACCTATTGGTCCGCCCCGGCGCGGTCGCCGTCCTCTGCCAGGACGATCGATGGATCGACGGCACCGACGGAAGGAACTTCGACGAGAACGAGGTCATGAACGCCGACCGCCGGGAGCGCACCATGCTTTCGGAGGCCCATCTGCTGAAGCTGGGCCCCGAGGCCGTCGTCTACCGGCTCCTGGACGCCGTCGTCGACGGCTATGCGCCAGTCCTTCGTGGATTGGCGATCGACAAGGAGCAGATCGAACGCCAGGTGTTCAGCGGCGACGCGGCAGTCGCCGAACGGATCTACCGACTGAGCCAGGAGGTCATCGACATGCAGCACGCGACGTCCTCCCTGACGGAGGTGTTGCAGTCCCTGCAGGCGGGCTTCGGCAAATACGGCATCCCCGGGGAGCTGCAGGCGTACCTCCAGGATGTCTCGGACCACCTCATGCGCGCGGATGCCCGCGTCGCAGAACTCCGTGACGCGCTGTCGCAGATCCTGAACGTGAATTCGACCCTCGTGGCCCAGCGCCAGAACGAGGACATGAAGAAGATCTCCGGTTGGGCCGCCATCCTCTTTGCACCCACCCTGGTCGCCGCCGTGTACGGCATGAATTTCGACGTCATGCCCGAGCTGCATTGGGCCTTCGGCTACCCCCTGGCCATCCTCCTCATGGTGGGCTTTGCCGCCGTCCTGTATTGGGTCTTCAAGCGCAGCAAATGGATGTAGCGGAAGCCGCCCGGGGATTCGAACCCCAGATCACAGGCCCTTGAGCTCGTCTGCCCGCACCAGGAGGACCCCACCGACGATGGCGACACCGCCGAGCAACTGGATGGGAGCCGGCAACTGCCCCAGCAGCAGCCAGGCCCACAGCACGGCAAAGAGCACCTCGGTCAGGGAGATGAACGAGGCGACCTTGGACCCCAGGGACCGTGCCGCCATGATGCCCGAGACGTAGGCCAGCACGGTCGCCAGAATGACCAATCCGGCCAACGCCACCCACCACGGGGTTTCGAATCCGGCAAAACCCACCGGGCCGAACGTCGCGGTGAAGGGCAGCAGGCGCGTCGCGCCGAGCAAGAACATCAGCACTGCGCCGACCAGCAGCCCGCCGGTCGCCAGCACTAGCGGAGGCAGCGACTCGTTGGCCTTGGCGGTGACGAAGAAGTAGACGGCCAGGCCCACGGCGGCCCCGAGTCCCCAGAGGACACCGATCGGGTCGACGCGCTGCGGCCCGGTCAGGTCCAGGACCAGCACCAGCCCGGCCAGGGAGGCCACGGTACCGGCGATGGTCAGCACCCGCGGCACCCTCCGGGTGTGGGCCCACAAGGCCAGGACGATGAGCACCGGTGCCATGTACTCGAGCAGCAGGGCCACCCCGACGCTGAGGCGACCGACCGCCTGGAAGTAGGCGAACTGGCAGATCCCGACGCCAAAGACCCCGAACAGCAGGATCGGTTTCCAGTTTGCGGCCACCGATTCCCACCGACCTCGCAGCACCAGGAGGGTCGGCACCAGCAGGACCAGGAAGGCCCCGAGCATCCGGGCGGCCACGGCGGCCCCGCTGCTCCACCCGGCCTCGAGGAGCGAGGTGGCGAACGATCCCGAAATACCGAACACGGCTGAGGAGAACAGGGCAATCCACACACCGGTCGCCGCCGGATGGGTCGCGCCGTGGACACGGTGCGTGGTCTGCGTGGACATGCTGCTCCTTGGTGGCACTTCTCGGTCGGAGCGTTCGCTGGGGCATTCCCACCCCGAAATCAGGCGTCAGGGGCAAAACTCCGTATACTAGTGACACCAGCATACTCTCCCGACATCCCGTGGAGAAGAAGGAGTCATACTTATGTTTGCCCCTGACACGGAGCAGTCCCTGCAAACCGTCGTGCACCTGGTCAACACGCTGCGCCCCGACGCCGATGAGCTGCTGACGGGCAAGGACCTGGATGTCTTCGTCGAGGCTGAGGGGTTCACCGGGTCACGGGCCCACGATGCCCCCGAACTACGCAGCGTCCGGCACGTGCGCGAAACGTTGCGCACCCTGTGGCTGGCCGATGAGGACGAGGCGGTGGCCATGGTCAACAACATCCTGCGCAACGCCCGCGCCCTGCCCCAGTTGGTCAAGCACGACAGTTGGGACTACCACTTGCATGCCACCAGCCCGGCGGCTCCCCTGGCCGAGCGCATGGCCGTCGAGGCGGCCATGGCCATCGTGGACGTGCTGCGCTCCGGGGAACTGGAACGACTGCGGATCTGCGCGGCCCGCGACTGCGATGCGGCGGTGCTGGACCTCTCGCGCAACCGTTCGAAGCTCTACTGCGAGACGGGGAACTGTGCCAACCGTGAACATGTGAGGGCCTACCGCCAGCGCCAAGCGGCCAACCGGTCCTAGACTGTCTCCATGCAGTACGACAGCATGCACCGGCCAGGAAGGAAGAGACCGTGAACAGCTCTGAACAACCGCAGGACCACCACGCCTCCGAGAACTATGACGTGGACCTGGAGCACGCTTCCGACGGGACGCTCAAGGCTGCGGGCCGCTGGTTCGTCGGGCTGGCTGATGCGGTCCTCGGTGGAGACGGAACCGATGCCATGGGCGCGACGGCAGTCGTTCGTCGCCTCGACAACGACGCGGAGATCCTGCGCATCACGGGCAACAACATCGATGAGGCGGAGGGCCTGGTGGCCTTGATCCGCCGAGACCTGGCGGAGATGACCCGCGAGCAGTTCCTGGAGGAATGGAACGGCAAGGACGGCGTCGAGACCGTCGGCTAACCGGCCCCCGGGTCCGCTACTTCTGGCCGGGCTTCTTCGTCGGCTGGTCCGAGGAGAGGTTCACGCCGGAGCCCTTGCTGAGTTCTTCGGGGTTTTCCTTGCCGGCCATGGTGAGCACGGAGATCACCAGGAGGCTGGCGATGAAGGCCACGCCGAAGGCAATGAGGCCAATATCGACGCGCAGCGGGTTGTCCCCACCGCCGGTGGCAGCAATGGAGGCGACGACGCCGGCAATGATGCCCGCGACCAGGGAGAAGATCAACGGCGCCTTGATGTTCTGCTGCCATGAGCGCTTCTGCTGGGACGGGTTGGAACCCACGGGGTTGCCTCCTGGAAGAATTTGGGACGGCTCCAGTCTACCGCCCGGTGGCCTGCTCGCTTGCATCGTGCCGATAGCCGAAGGCGGCGATCAACAGGAACACGGCGATGATGATCGCCCCGCCCCCGGCCACACCGAAGACTCCGTGCTGATCCAGCCCCGGCCATGCCAACAAGAGGAGGCCGGACACGGTGGAAACGGCGCCGGTGATGAGGAACTCCCGGGCGGGCACCAGATCGCGGCGATGGCGGAAGTAGACCACGAGTTCAAGCACCCCGGCGATGGCGAGCCCGAGGCCCCCGGCCAGGGTCATCGCCGTCGTGCTGGCGAAGATGAGCATGAAGATCGCGCAGAAGGACCAGGCGATGGCCGCCCCGCCCAGCAGGCCGCGGATCGGCGAGGGAACCACCGGCGCCACGGCGAAATCCCACGCTGACTTCGACGTCAGGACCAGATAGGCGGCGAACGAGTAGGCGACCACGGCTTCGCTGGGATGCTGCCAGAACACCGACACGGCACCGAATGCCACGGCCACGATGGCGCGGAACATCAGCGGTTTCCAGACGGAGGAGGCTACTTCGGGGGAGGCGGTTACGGCAGGCACCCTTCGATCCTAATGGGAATCTGCCGGGCTGGGTTTCAGGCCGGGGCGCCGACGGTCATCCAGCGGTCGTTGCGGATCCGCCACAGCAGGGTCAGCGCACGCAGCGCCATGTACCCGACGCCGAAGGCGCACCACAGCCAGAGGATCGGCAGATCAGGAACCAGCGGCAGCCAGGCCGCACCGGCCAGCAGCGGCGCGTAGAGCACCAGGGCGATGACCCCGGCGACGGCCAGGTACCGGGCATCGCCGGCGCCGATGAGGACCCCGTCGAGGACGAACACCAGTCCGGCCAGCGGTTGGGAGGCGGCCAACACCCACAGGCCGATCGCCGCAGCACGCTGGACCTCGGTGTCGGAGGTGAACAGCGCCCCCAGGACGGGGGCCACGAGCGCCAGCACGACGCCGGTGCCCACGCCGAAGAGCAGGCCCCATCGGATCATCACCCGGGTCAGGGCGCTGGCAGTGGCCTTCTCGCCGGCTCCGAGTTCCTTGCCGATCAGGGCCTGGGCGGCAATGGCCAGCGCGTCCAAGGCGAAGGCCATGAACGTGAAGATGGTGAACACGAGCTGGTGAGCGGCCAGTGTCAGGGCGCCGTCGGAGGTGGCGACGAAGACGGTGGCCAGGATCCCCACCCGCAGGCTCAGCGTCCGCAGCATCAGCCAGCTGCCGACCTTTCCGGTGCCGATCACCCCCGCCGCATGCGGGCGCAGGGGAACGCCGGCAGCGCGCAACCGCGGCACCAGCAACACCAGGTAGACCGCGGCCATGGCCCACTGGGCGATCGAGGTGCCGATGGCCGAGCCCGCGACGGACAGGCCAGCCCCGTAGACCAGGGTGAAGTTCAGCACGATGTTGACGCCGAATCCGGCCCCGGCGACCAGCAGCGGGGTCTTGGTGTCCTGCAGCCCACGCAGCACGCCGGTGGCGGCCAGGACCAGCAGCATGGCCGGCAGCCCGGGCATGGACCAGCGCAGGTAATCCAGCGCAAAGCCGAACACCGGCCCCCGGGCCCCCATGGCGGACAACAGGGCCGGCCCGGCGATCCAGCCGGCCGTGGCCAGGACCACGCCCAGGCCGAGCGCGAGCCACAGCCCGTCGCGGCCGGCGGCCAGCGCCAGGTCCAGGCGCTTGGCTCCCAGCCACCGGGCGACTGCGGGTGTGGTGGAATACGCGAGGAAGACCATGAGCCCGACGGCGGTCTGCAGCACCGTGGTGCCCAGTCCGGCCCCGGCGAGCTCATTGAGTCCCAGGTGGCCGACGATCGCCGTGTCGGCCATGAGGAACAGCGGCTCGGCAATGAGCGCCCCCAACGCAGGGACGGCGAGCACCAGGATCGTCCGGCCGAGCCCCGGCGGCACATGGGCCGGTTGCGTGCCGTGGTCAGCTGCCATGGGCTGCCACCATTCCCGCCGGGCGGGCACCGGAGGCGCGCAGGAAGAGCGCGGCGATTCCGGCAGCCACGGCCTGCAACAGGAGCACGAACAGCACCGCGCCGCCCCACCCGTAGGGGGCGAAGGCCAGGCCGACCGCCCAGCCGAACAGGCTGGACCCGGTGTAATAGGCCAGGTTGTACAAGCTCGCCGACTGGGCCCGGCCGGTCCTCCCGATCAGGGGGACCCAGCCGCTGGCGATGGCGTGGGCGGAGAAGAAGCCGGCGGTGAAGAGCACCAACCCGACCAGGACGACGACGATGTTCGGGACCAGGGTCACGCAGATCCCGACGGCCATCACGGCGATCGAGCCGAGCAGGCCCGGTAGCCGGCCGAACCGGTTGACCAGCTTCCCCGCCTGCCGGGAGGACCACGTGCCGGAAAGGTAGGCGATGAAGACCAACGAGGTCAGCGAGGCGGGAACGAGGAAGGGCGGGGCTTCGAGCCGGAAACCCAGGAAGTTGTAGACGGCGACGAATCCGCCCATCAGCAGCAGGCCCTGCGCGTACAGGGAGAGCAGCCGGACGTTCGCTAGGTTCGTCCACAGCTTGCGGGCCAGCCCCGGTTCGCCGGGGGTGCGCCGCGGGACGGGGGTGAAGCCGAGCGGCTTCGGGGCCAAGGCGATGAATGCCGCTGCCGCCACTGCGGCCAGCAGCGAGACGGCCAGCGTCCCGACCCGCCAATTGACCAGCTCGGACAGGGGCCCGGCGATCAACCGCCCGGCCAGTCCCCCCAGCGTCGTGCCGGAGATGTAGGTTCCGGCAGCGATCGCCGAATGCATGGCGTGGATCTCCTCGCTCAGGTACGCCAAGGCGACGGCGGGGATCCCGCCGAGGGCGATGCCCTCCAGGAAGCGCAGGCCCAGCAGGGCCTCGAATCCGGGCGAGGCAGGTACGAGCATACCCAGCACGACGGCGGCAACCACCGCCGTCTGCATGGCCCGCAGTCTGCCCACCCGGTCGGCCACCGCGGACCATCCGATCACGGACACGGCCAGACCCAGCGTCGCTGCGGAGACGGCGAGTGCCGCGCGGGCCTCGGAAACACCCTCCGAGCGGGCCAGCGCCGGGAGCACCCCCTGCACCGAATACAGCTGCGAGAAGGTGGCGACACCGGCGGCGAACAGTGCGAGGATCATGCGCCGGTATCCGGCCGACCCGCGGGCGTGCCCGGCGAACGGTGCGGCACCACTCATGCGCCGGAGACCAGGGGCAGCAGGAAGTAGGCCGCAGAGAGCGCGATGAGGTTGTTCAGCAGGTGGATGAGGTACGAATACGCCAGTGACCGGCCTGTCAGCACGTAGGCGACGCTGATGACCGCCCCCAGGCTCACATACGGGATCGCCGCCATCGGGTCGAAGGATCCGCTGCCCAGGAAGTGCATCCCCGCGAACAGGACGATCGAGATCACCACGCACACCCACACGTTGATCTTGCGGCTGAGTTTGCCGATCAGCAGGTGGCGGAAGACGTACTCCTCCACGAACGGGCCCATGACCACGGCCATGACCAGCATGGTGGAGAACGGCACCGAGGTGGTCATGCCCTCGATGGCCAGTTGGTTTTCGCTCTTGACCGCGCCCCCGAGGGAGACGATGACAATGGTGGTGACGATCAGGTTCGCCACCCAGGCGCCGGGCACCATGAAGGCCTTCGCCCACGGGTGGTAGGCAAAGGTGCGGAAGGAGCGCACCAGCGTGGGGAAGGCCATGATCATGGCGCCGGTGAACAAGACGGCGTAGACGATGAAGTTCACCGCGGCAGCCGCGGTTTCCTCAGTATTGAACGTCTGCTTGAACCCGGGAATGAGCGTCAACAGGGCAGCGGCCCCGGCAACGAAGAGCACCACGTAGGCCAACACCATGACGGCGTCGCCAACGCGGAAGCGGTCCGGCGCGAACCGTCCCTGACGCCGCGGACGCGGCGCGCGGGAGGAAGGACCCGGCGCGGCCGGATGCTGGGTGGATTGCATCGTTCCAGCCTAGCGACTCCTGGGCCGGTCCATCGCCTCGGCCAACTCAGGTTTCGGGGGCAACCAAGATGCTGTAGCCGGCATCCTCGAGCCCACGGCGTTGCTCGGCAGTGATCCCGGGGTCCGTGATGACGTGATTGAACTCCTCCCCGGACACCGCGGCGAAGGACTTCACGCCGATCGAGGCGGAATCCTCCACGGAGTTGGAGCGCAGCGCACGTCTGCCCCTCCACGCACTGCCTTGGCTCAGAGCACCCGCAGGCCGGATTCAGTCGCCAGGAGGGGCGCCAGGTCCTGCAGTTGGAGTTCGCTGACAGTTGCCCCACGCAATCCAGCCACTCCCGACAGACCGGCGATGGCGGCTCCCCGCAGGTCCACGTCCTTGAGCCGGGCGCCATGGAGGACCAGCATGCCGATGCGGCAGTCCTCGAAGGCGATGCGCTCGGCCTGGACGTCACCGAGGTCAAGCTCGTCGATGATCAGCGACCGGAAGACGACATCACGCAACTTGGCCCCGCGCAGGTTGACCAGGTCCAGTTTTCCACCCTCGAACAGGACAGCCCGGACGTTGGCCCCGTGCAGTTCGGCCGATCCGATGCGGGTCCGCTGGAGTCTGGTGTTCCACCAGCCGCTATCCGGAGCGCGCAGGGATGCCGCCGAGAGGTCGGTGATCTCGCAGGTGCCGAACGTGGCGCGGTTCAACGCGGCCCCTTGGAAGGAGACCCGCCGCAACGTGCAGTCCGTGAAGACGGTGTCCTCCAGATCCTGGCCGTCTGCGTCGTCGGAATCAAAGAGCAGGCCATCGCTGCGTCCATCCAGGTCCAGCGCCGTCAAGTCGCCGGAGGGACGGCCCTCCGGGGCGCTAAAGGTGGGCAGGCGGGGAGGACGGGGCGACAGGCTCTGGGTCATCCGCCGATGCTACCGGCCACCGGCCTCGGCGACGGAACACCCCCGCCACGACACGGGATATGCAGTCAGCGACATATTCCCATGTGCGTGTCGGGGGCGTTCGGGGTAGCGCCTCAGGTGGCCGTTCCGGGTTCCGGCGTTCGCCCGCTGCCCTCACCCGCGGCCGCTTCACCGTCCGGGCTGGTTCCCGCAGCCACTCCCGCCGGCGCAGACGCCGCGGCATCCGCATCGGACTCCGCGTCCGGGTCCTCGGCGGGACCGGCGAACTGGGACATGTAGAGGCGGTAGTAGGCCCCGCGCGCCCGGAGCAGCACCCCGTGGTTGCCCTGTTCCACGATCCGCCCGGCCTCCATCACCAGGATGGTGTCGGCGTCGCGGATGGTGGAGAGCCGGTGGGCAATCACGAAACTCGTCCGGTCGGTACGCAACGCCGCCATGGCGTGCTGCACCAACACCTCGGTGCGCGTATCCACCGAGGAGGTGGCCTCGTCGAGGATGAGCAGCGAGGGGTTGGCCAGGAACGCCCGGGCAATGGTGATCAGCTGCTTCTCGCCGGCCGAGACGTTGGTTCCCTCGTCGTCGATGACCGAGTCGTAGCCGTCCGGCAGCGCCTTCACGAAGCGGTCCACATACGTGGCGCGGGCCGCCTCGTAGACCTCTTCGTCGGTGGCGTCGAGCCGCCCGTAGCGGATGTTGTCCATGATGGAGCCGTTGAACAGCCACGCATCCTGCAGGACCATCCCGACCTTCGAACGCAGCTCAGCACGTGAGAGTGCGGTGATGTCCACCCCGTCGAGGGTGATGGTTCCGCCGTCGAGCTCGTAGAAGCGCATCACCAGGTTCACCAGCGTCGTCTTGCCCGCCCCGGTGGGACCGACAATGGCGACGGTGTGTCCCGGATGGGCCTCGAAGGAGAGGTCCTCGATCAGTGGCTTGGCCGGATCGTAGGAGAACGTGACTCCATTGAACTCGACGTGCCCCTCGGTCCGGGCGGCCAGGTGCGACGTCGCGGTCTCGGGATCCTGTTCGTCGGCGTCCAGCAGTTCGAAGGTGCGCTCCGCCGAGGCCACGCCGGACTGGACCTGGTTCGCCATGCCGGCGATCTGGCCCAACGGCTGGGTGAACTCGCGCGAATACTGGATGAACGCCGTCGCGTCGCCCAGGCTCATCTGGCCAGCCGCCACGCGGAGTCCGCCGACGACCGCAATCCCCACATAGGCCAGGTAGGAGATGAACTGCATCACCGGGAAGATGGTGCCGGAGACGAACTGGGCGCCGAAGGAGGCCTTGTAGAGCTCCTCGTTGCGCTCGTCGAAACGGGCCACCGAGTCGTCCTCGCGGCCGAAGACCTTCATCAGGTCGTGGCCGGAGAAGGACTCCTCGATCTGCCCATTCAGCGACCCGGTGGACTTCCACTGGGCGGCGAACAGCCCCTGGGCCTTGCCGCCGATCACCGCAGCGGCAACGGCGGAGAGCGGCAACGCCACCAAGGCGATCAGGGCCAGCTGCCACGACACGATGAACATCATGATGACGATGCCGATGACCGTCAGCAGCGACTGGATGAGCTGCGAGAACGCCTGCTGCAGCGCGGTCTGGATGTTGTCGACGTCGTTGGTCACCCGGGAGAGCAGATCGCCACGCTGGCGGGTGTCGAAGTAATTCAGCGGCAGGCGGTTGAGCTTGTCCTCGACGTCCTTGCGCAGCTGGTAGACCACCCGCATGACCAGCTTGTTCAGCAGGTAGCCCTGCGCCCACATGAACACGTTGGACACGAAGTACATGGCCAGCACGATCGAGATGATGATGCCGAGTTCGTGGAAGTCGATGCCGACGCCGGGGACCAGATCCATCCGGCCCAGCATCTCGGCCAGATCGGTCTTGCCCTGGGCCTGCAGCCCCTGGACGACCTGCTCCTTGGAGGCACCGGCCGGCATCTGGGCGCCGATGACGCCGGAGAAGATGACGTCCATGGCCCGGCCGAGGATCTTCGGGGCGATGACGTTGAGCACCACGCCGGCCGCCACGAAGAGCAGGACGACGGCGATGCCCGCCTTCTGCGGGGCCAGGAGCCCCACGAGGCGCTTGGCCGAGGGCCAGAAGTGCTGGGCCTTGCGTACTGATTGCTGTCCGCCGAAACCGTCGTCCATCGACATGTCAGCGAAGTCCTCGGTCTGTTCGACCCCTGATGCCGGGTTCTTGTCTGCCATCTAGGCCACCTCCTCCGCGCTGATCTGGGATTCGACGATTTCCTGGTAGGTCTCCGAGGAGGCCAGCAGCTGCTCGTGGGTACCGCGATCGACGATCTCGCCGTCGTCGAGCACCAGGATCTGGTCGGCGTCGATGATGGTGGACACGCGCTGGGCCACGACGATGACCGTTGCATCCCGCGTGGTCCCCTTCAATGCCGCCCGCAGACGGGCGTCGGTGGAGACGTCCAGTGCCGAGAACGAGTCGTCGAAGAGGTAGACCTTGGGCTGCGCGGCCAGGGCGCGGGCGATGCACAGGCGTTGGCGCTGGCCGCCGGAGACGTTGGTGCCACCCTGGGCGATCGTGGCGTCCAGCGCCCCCTCCTTGGCCCGGACGAAGTCCTCGGCCTGGGCAACCCGCAGGGCCTCCCACAGCTGGTCATCGGTCGCCTCCTCGGCACCGAAGCGCAGGTTCGAGCCAACCGTTCCCGAGAACAGGTACGGCCGCTGCGGGACTGCGGCGATCCGCTCGGAGAGCTGGTCACGGGTCAGGCTGGAGACGGGGATGCCGTCGATCAGCACCTGGCCGGCATCGGCGTCGTACAAGCGCGGGACGAGGTTCAGCAAGGTGGTCTTCCCGGCGCCGGTGGAACCGATGATCGCGGTCATCTGGCCCGGCTCGGCGGTGAAGTCCAGGTTCTTCAGGACCGGTTCCTCGGCTCCGGGGTACCCGAAGGAGACGCCGCGGAATTCCACGACGCCACGCAGCGGGGCGTCGACCACCGGTGTCTCGGGGTCACGCAACGAGGGCTCCACGTTCAGGACCTCGTCGATGCGCTCGGCGCAGACCGCGGCGCGCGGAATCATCATGGCCATGAAGGTGCCCATCATGACTGCCATGAGGATCTGCAGCAGGTACTGCAGGAAGGCCGTCAGCGAGCCGACCTCCATGTTCCCGTCGGCGACGCGGTGTCCGCCGAACCACAGCACTGCGGCGGTGGCCAGGTGCAGGATCATGCCAATGAGCGGGAACATGAGCACGAAGAGCTGCCCGACCTTCACGCCGACCTCGGTCAGGCGTTCGTTGGCGGTGTGGAAACGATCGGTCTCGTACGGTTCGCGGACGAAGGCGCGCACCACGCGGATGCCGATGATCTGCTCGCGCAGGACTCCGTTGATCTTGTCGATCCTGGTCTGCATGAGGCGGAACAGCGGCATGAGGAAGCGGATGAGGATGCCGACGATGATGACCAGGAACGGGACCGAGACCCAGACGAGCCAGGAGAGCCCGGCATCTTCGCGCAGGGCCATGATGATGCCGCCCACGCACATGATGGGGGCCGAGACCATGAAGTTCAGGCCCATCAGCACGAGCATCTGCACTTGCTGGACGTCGTTGGTTCCGCGGGTGATCAGCGTCGGGGCGCCGAACTGGTTGACTTCACGGGCGGAGAACCCGGCGACGGAGTGGAAGACACCGCGGCGGATGTCGCGTCCCACGGCCATGGACGTCTTGGCTCCGAAGTAGACGGCTGCCACCGCCGTGAGCACCTGGATGAACGCGACGGCAAGCATGATGCCGCCGGTGTGCCAGATGAAGTTGGTGTCCCCCTTGGTCACCCCCTCGTCGATGATGCGGGCATTGAGGCTGGGGAGGAACAAAGTGGCCATCGTCGTGGCAAGCTGGAAGACCAGCACCGCGATGATCCACGGGACGTAGGGTTTCGAGAATTTGAGGATGAGGCGCAGCAGCATGCAGGACGGTCCTTCGGAGCAGGCCCCACCGGGGGCTGGATCGCGTCGGCGGGGTACGGCCCGAACGGCTGCAGCCATCCGGGGCACTGAAAACCCTACTCCGCGATTCGGACAATTCAATCCGTCATCGGGATGATTTTGGGTGAACCCCTACCGAACCTCCCCTCTGTTCGTATAATGGAATTCAGATACCGCAGTACGACAATTTCAAGGAGTCGACATGGCCGACAACAGCACCCACCTCCAGCCGGGCGAGCAGGCACCGGCATTCAGCCTCTCCGATGCCGAGGGCACCACCGTCAGCCTTGCTGATTTCGTCGGCCGCTCGGTCGTCGTGTACTTCTACCCGAAGGCCGCCACCCCGGGCTGCACCACCGAGGCCTGCGACTTCCGCGACAACCTCTCCTCGCTGGCAGCGGCCGGCTACGACGTCGTCGGCGTCTCCTCCGACCCGCTGGAGGACCTGCAGGCCTTCGCGGCCGACGAAGCCCTGACATTCCCGCTGCTGTCCGACCCGGGCCACGACACCGCCAAGGCCTACGGCGCCTACGGTGACAAGGAGTTCGGCGGGAAGGTCCACACCGGCACGCTGCGCTCGACGATCGTGGTGAACCCGGATGGCACGGTGAAGTCGGCGGAGTACAACGTCGATGCCCAGGGTCACGTCGCCCGCCTGCGGGACGAGCTCGGGGTCTAACCGGCCACGGCACGGCCACCGTCGGCCAGGGCAGGTGCGGTCTCCGGGGGGTCTGCTCGAACTCTTCGGCTGCTGGCCGGGCCCCGTGCGGGTACTGTTTGAAGCCCCACCCTCGGCGCGAAGGATCCCCGTATGCTCATCACCGGATTGGTGCTCGCGGCCATCGCCGCGCTCGTGCACGTCTACATCTTCTACATGGAGTCCATCGCCTGGACCACACCGAAGGCCCGCGCGGTGTTCGGCACCACGGCCGAGGAGGCCACTGCCACCCGGGAGATGGCGTTCAACCAGGGCTTCTACAACCTGTTCCTGGGTGTGGTGGCCGGGATCGGCATCGTCCTGACGGCCTCCGGGCACGACGGCGCCGGGCTGGCCCTGGTCTACGCGGGCGCCGGTTCCATGGCGGCGGCCGCCGCGGTGCTGTTCCTCTCATCCCCCGACAAGCGTTCTGCCGCCGTGAAGCAGGGGCTCATCCCCCTGCTCGCCGTGGTGTTCCTCCTGGTCGGGCAGGCCCTCTAGACGGCCGCTACCGCTCCCCGCGGCGCAACAGCTGCCCGCGTGGGGTGGTGAAGTCGACCTTCGTCCCGCGCACATACGTCCCTGACACCCGGCCGGTGAGCTCCTTGCCCTGGTAGGGCGAGATGGGATTGCGGTGATGCAGCGATCCGACCTCGACCGTGTAGTTCTCCTCCGGGGCGAAGATGGCGAAGTCAGCGTCGGCGCCGACCTCGATCCGGCCCTTGGCGTCCAGACCGGCCAAATCGGCGGGCCTGCGTGACATCCAGGACAGCACCGTCTCCAGGGTGACGCCCCGGCGTCGTGCCTCGGTCCAGATCAGCGACAGCCCCAGCTGCAGCGACGCCACCCCGCCCCAGGCGGTGCCGAAGTCACCGGATGCGACCTCCTTGAGGTCAACGGTCGAGGGCGAGTGGTCCGAGACGATGAAGTCGATGGTCCCGTCGATGAGCCCCTGCCAGAGCAGCTCCCGGTTGGCGTCCTCGCGGATCGGCGGGCAGCATTTGAACGCCGTGGCCCCGTCCTCGATCTCCTCGGAGAGCAGCGTGAGGTAGTGCGGGCAGGTCTCCACCGTCAGGCGGATGCCCTCGGCCTTGGCGGCGGCGATCACCGGCAGCGCGTCGGAGGAGGACAGGTGCAGGATGTGGGCGCGGGCCCCGGTGCGGCGGGCGGCGTCGATGACCCGCTGGATCGCCAGGTTCTCGGCACCGCGCGGGCGGGAAGCCAGGAAGTCGGAATAGACGCGGCCACCTTTCTGCGGGGCGGTGTCGATGGTGTGGGCGTCCTCGGCGTGGACGATCATCAGAGCGTCGAATCCGGCCAGCTCGGCCATGTCCGCTTCCATCTCGTCGGGCTCCAGCGCCGGGAATTCATCCACCCCGGAGTGCAGCAGGAAGCACTTGAACCCGTAGACGCCCTCGTCGTGGAGCTGGCGCAGCTGTTCGCGGTTTCCCGGAATGGCACCACCCCAGAAGCCGACGTCGATGTGGGCCTGGCCCACGGCGACCGCCCGCTTGGCCTCGAGCGCCTCGACGTCCACCGTGGGCGGGATCGAGTTCAGCGGCATGTCGATCAGCGTGGTCACCCCGCCGGCGGCAGCGGCCCGGGTGGCCGAGTCGAACCCCTCCCACTCGGTGCGCCCGGGCTCGTTGACGTGCACATGCGTGTCCACCAGCCCGGGGATCAGCACCTGCCCGTCGGCCAGGTCGATGACCTCTCCCCCGGCCAGCTGCTCTCCGAGGGGCACGACGGCGGTGATCTTCCCGCCGCTGATGCCCACCTCCGCCGGGCCGATGCCCTCCGGTAGTGCGACGCGTTCGCCGCGCACCACCACGTCATGGGTTCCGCTGGTGCCCGATGCCGGCGCGGTGCCGGCGGTGCTCGTGTTGCTGGGGGTGCCTGCCATGGCTTCCACTCCTTCGTGTGCTCTGCTGACGGTGCCGTGGTGCCGGTGCTAGGCGGTGGCGCCGACGGGTACCTGCGCCGGTGCCGCTGCCAGCGGGACCAGGGATGTGGGTGCGTCAGCGGCGTCCACCGCCAGGTCCTCGAACTCGTTGACGTTGTCCAGTTCGGTGCCCATCGAGATGTTCGTGATGCGCTCCAGGATGACCTCGACGACGACCGGCACGGAGAATTCCCCGGCCAGCCGGCCCGCCTCGGCAAAACCGGCGGCCAGCTGCTCCGGATCCGTGACGCGGACCGCCTTGCAGCCCAACCCCTCGGCCACCTTGACGTGGTCCACACCATACCCCTGGGTCTCGGGGGAATTCACGTTGTCGAAGGCCAGGGAGACCTGGTAATCCATCTCGAAGCCCCGCTGGGATTGGCGGATCAGTCCCAGATAGGAGTTGTTCACCACGACGTGGATGTACGGCAGCTTGAACTGGGCTCCGACGGCGAGCTCCTCGATCATGAACTGGAAGTCGTAGTCCCCGGAGAGGGCGACGACCCGCTGGCCGGGCTTGCCGCGCACCACCCCCAGGGCGGCGGGGCCGGTCCAGCCCAGCGGCCCTGCCTGGCCGGCGTTGATCCAGCGGCGGGGGCCGAACACGTGCAGCATCTGGGCCCCGGCGATCTGGCTCAGCCCGATCGTGGAGACGTACGTGGTGTCCTGCCCGAAGGCGGTGTTCATCTCCTGGTAGACGCGCTGCGGCTTGATCGGCACGTTGTCGAAGTTGGTCTTGCGGTGGCCCTCGCCCTTCCGTGCGGTGGTCGTCTCGGCCCAGACCGTGTAGTCCGGCAGCGTGCCGGCGGCGCGGCGTTCGGTGGCGACCTCCAACAGGACCTGCAGGGCAGCTCCGGCATCGGAGACCACACCCAGGTCAGGGGAGAAGACGCGGCCGATCTGCGTGGGCTCGATGTCCACGTGCACGAACGTGCGGCCCGCCCGGTAGGTCTCCAGGCCGCCGGTGTGGCGGTTGGCCCAGCGGTTGCCGATGCCCAGGACGAAGTCCGAGTCCAGGAAGTTGGCGTTGCCGTAGCGGTGGTGGGTCTGCAGCCCGACCATGCCGGCCATCAGGCGGTGGTCATCGGGGATGGCACCCCAGCTCATCAGGGTGGGGACGACGGGGACGTTGAGCAGTTCGGCGAGGCGGACCAGGTCGGCGGAGGCGTCGGCGTTGATGATGCCGCCACCGGCGACGATCAACGGATGGGCGGACGCGGTGAGCAGGTCCAGGATCTTGTCCGCCTGGGCCCGGCTGGCCCGCGGCTGGGCGACCTCAAGCGGCTCGTACGCGTCGATGTCGAATTCGATCTGGGCCATCTGCACGTCGATCGGCAGGTCGATCAGCACCGGACCGGGACGGCCGGTGCGCATGAGCTGGAACGCCTTCTGGAAGGTGCCGGGCACCTGGCCCGGTTCCAGCACGGTGGAGGCCAGCTTGGTCAGCGGGCGGGCGATCGTCTCGATGTCCACAGCCTGGAAGTCCTCCTGGTGCAGTTTCGCCACCGGGGCCTGTCCGGTGATGCACAGGATCGGCACGGAGTCGGCCCAGGCGGCGTAGAGCCCGGTGATCATGTCGGTTCCGGCGGGACCCGAGGTGCCCAGGCAGAGGCCGATGTTCCCGGCGGCCGCACGGGAGTACCCGTCGGCCATGTGGGAGGCCCCCTCGACGTGGCGGGCCAGCGTGTGGCGGATCCCGCCGTGGGCCTTCATCGCCGCATACAGCGGGTTGATGGCCGCACCGGGCAGCCCGAAGGCCTCGGTGGCACGTTCCTTCTCGAGGATCAGGACGACGGCGTCCACGGTGCGCATGATGGTCATGGTGTTCTCCTGGGGGAGGCCCGCTCGGCGGGTTGGAAAAGGGTGTGAAGTGGTGGGGCTGGACCCGCGGGTGGGGTCAGCTGGCGGCGGGAGCCGCGGCCGGCGTCGTGCTGGTGGTGCCGGAGAGGCGTTCGACGCCACGGAAGAGCCCGGAGTGGTCCAACGCCCCGTCGCCGATGGCGACGGTGGAAGCGACCAGCTGGGCGACGAGTGCCCCGAGCGGGAGGACCACGGAGGCCTCCCGGGCGGCGGCGGTGACGATGCCCATGTCCTTGTGGTGCAGGGCGAGACGGAAGCCGGGGTCGAAGTTGCGGTCCAGGATCTTCTGGCCCTTCTGGTCCAGCACCTTGGAGCCGGCCAGTCCCCCGCCGAGGACCTGCAGGGCGGCGGCGGTGTCGACTCCGTAGGCCTCGAGGAAGACGACGGCCTCGGAGAGCGCCTGGATGTTGGCGGCGACGATGAGCTGGTTGGCCGCCTTGACCGTCTGCCCGGAGCCGGACGGGCCGACATGGACGATGGTCTTGCCGATGGCCTGCAGCACCGCCGACGCGTCCTCGAAGTCGGCAGCGTCGCCGCCGACCATGATCGAGAGGGCGGCGTCGAGGGCGCCCTGTTCGCCACCGGAGACGGGCCCGTCCAGCGGGCGCAGGCCTGCGGCGCGGGCCTCGTCGGCGAGCGCGACGGCGACGTCCGGGCGGATCGTGGAGTTGTCGATCCACAGGGCCCCGTCCTTCGCGTGGGCGAAGACGCCGTTCTCGCCGGTCACGACCCCCTCGACGTCGGGCGAGTCCGGGACCATGGTGATGATGACGTCGGCGTCGGCGACGGCCTCGGCGATGTTGGCCGCTGCGTGCCCGCCGTTCGCGGCCAGGTCGGCAGCCTTGTCGGGGCTGCGGTTGTACCCGGTGACGTGGAAGCCGGCGGCCGCGAGGTTCGTGGCCATGGGCAGGCCCATGATGCCGAGGCCGATGAAGGCGATGTTCGTGGTGCTCATGTGGTGCTCCTGGGGAATCTGGAAGGGGACGACGGCGGTGCGCGCGGCGCGGGGGTCAGGCAGGCTGGCGGATGAGCCAGTCGAAGGCCGTGTCGGCGCTCGCCTTGTATTCGAGCCCGATGGGGCCGTGGTAGCCGCGTTCGCGGCTGCGGGTGATCCATTCGCCCAACGGCAGGTCGCCGCTTCCGGGGGCGCCGCGTCCGGGGTTGTCGGCGATCTGGATGTGGCCGAAGTCGTGGGCGTGGGCCTCGATGACCGCCTCGACGTCGTCGCCGTTGACGGCCAGGTGGTAGAAGTCGGCGAGCAGCTTGACGTTGTCCACGCCGGCCGCGGTGGTCTGCTCGATGACTGCCAGGGCGTCGGCCGCGGTCTTCAGCGGGTAGGTGGGGGTTCCGGAGACCGGCTCGAGCAGGACGGTTCCGCCGATGCGTGCGACACCGCGGGCCGCGGCGACCAGGTTCTCGAGGGCGAGTTCGTCCTGTGCTGTCGCGTCGCCCCCGTCCTGGCGGTTGCCATAGAGGGCGTTGAAGCCGCGGCAGCCGGTGGCTTCGCCGATGGCGGCGACGACGTCGATGTTGTCGCGGAACTCGGCGTCCCGGCCGATCCAGGAGACCAGTCCGCGGTCCCCGGCGGGCATGTCCCCGGCCAGGAAGTTCAGGCCGGTGAGCTGGACACCGGCGTCGGAGAGGGCCGAGGTGAAGGCCTGGACGTCGGCGTCGGAGGGCACTGCCTCGGCGAAGGGCCACCAGAACTCGACGTTGTCGAAGCCAGCCTTCCTGGCCGCCGCGGGGCGCTCGAGCAGCGGCAACTCGGTCAAGAGGATGGAGCAGTTCACGGTGTACGACATCGCACAGTCCTTTCGAAGCAGTTGATTCCGAATCATGGAAGTTTTCTTCTGCACACTGAAAACATTAGAAGTGACGCGGGCAGCTGTCAAGGGGTGGTCATCGAGCTGACCCCGCGGTTCGGGGCCGAGAGCTGGGAGGGGAATTTCGAGAGCTATCTGGCAGCCCTGGGGTGATGGACGCCGTCCAGCGCCATGAGGGGCCCTACGATGCGGTCATCCAGGCCGTCGCCACGGCCACCGGCGTGCCGATCGTCGACGGGGTCCGCTCCGCCGTGGGCATTGCGGAATCGCTGGTGCGGAGGGGCCTGAAGACCTCCAAGGTGCGCACCTACGCCCCACCGCGGCCCAAACGGGTCACCGGGTGGCCGTTCACCGTGGACTGAGCCAGGACCCGCCGCGTCTGGGTTGGTATCGGTTGGATATGGATCCACCCGACGTGGCGCAGGCCACGGTGCCTCCCGGTAGGGTGACCCCATGATCAACACAGCCCGCCTCCGCTCGGACCTCTCACTCCTCGGCCGTGAAACCGGCATGATGCTGGCCACCGTCGAATCCCTCGCCGACGACGAACTGACCGTCGCCTCGCTCTGCGAGGGCTGGGCCCGGGCCGACGTCATCGCGCATATCGCCTCCAACGGCCGCGCCCTGGTCAAGCTCATCGACTGGGCAGCCACCGGCGAGGAGCAGCAGCTCTACACCTCCCGGGAGGCACGTGACGCGGAGATCGCCGAACTGGCGGCCCTGCCCCGCACGGAACTGGTCGAGCGTTTCCGCGAGTCCGCGGCGTACTTCGCCGAGCAGGCCCAGCGGCTCTCCGGTGACCTGGCGGTCGACGAGGTGCACCTGCACGGCAAGGCGATCCCCGCCACCTCCATCGTGGCGCTGCGCATCTCCGAGGTCATCGTGCACCACCATGACCTGGACACGACGTGGACCCTGGAGGAGGCCGACTTGGACGCCCAGCTCTACGGCGTGGAAGCAGCAGTGCGCACCCTGCGGGCCAAGGACGCCCCGGGCATGACCCTGGTGAGCGAAGAGGGCGACGAATGGGTCATCGGTGACGGTGCGGTGCGCGTGGATTCGGACCGCGAGGGCCTGCTGGCCTGGCTGGCCCGCGGCCAGTCCGACCACGTGGAGGCGGACGGCGAGCTGCCCCAGCTGCCGGCCTGGTGAGCTGAACCAGCCCCACCCACATCGCGGACAGCAGCCGGGCACCCCTCTCACGGGAGGTGCCCGGCTGTTTCGGCTCCGCCGTCGTGCAGTGTCGCCGGAGCGCGCCCTAGAGCGCCACCTGGCGGTTGACGTCCTTGTAGAGCAGGTAGCGGAAGTTGGACGGTCCGCCGGCGTAGCAGGCCTGCGGGCAGAAGGCGCGCAGTGACATGTAGTCGCCGGCCTGGACCTCGACCCAGTCGGCGTTGAGGCGGTAGACGGCCTTGCCCTCCAGCACGTACAGCCCGTGTTCCATCACGTGGGTTTCGGCGAACGGGATCGAGGCCCCGGGTTCGAACGTCACGATGTTCACGTGCATGTCGAACGCCAGGTCCTGCGGGTCCAGCATGCGGGTGGTCCGCCACTTGTTCTCGGTCCCGGGCATGGCGCCGGGGGTGAGGTCGTGCTCGTTGCCGACCACCGGGCGGGCAGTGTGCCCGGCGAGCGGCTGGTAGCGCTTGCGGATCCAGTGGAACTGGGTCGGCTCGACGCCGTCGTTCTGGGTGCTCCAGGGGGTGCCGGCCGGGACGAACGCGAAACCGCCCGGGGACAGCAGGTGCTGCTCGCCGTCGATGACGAGCTTGAGCTCGCCCCCCAAGACGAAGACGAACCCCTCGACCTCCGGCTGCGGCTCCGGGCGCTCCGAGCCTCCCCCGGCGGCAACCTCCATGATGGTCTGCGAGAACGTGGTGGCACCGCCGGCGACCGGGCGGTTGAGCACCCAGGCGCGGGTCCCCGCCCACTCCGGAAGCACCGAGGTCACGATGTCACGCAGGACCCCGCGCGGGATGACCGTGTAGGCCTCGGTGACGACGGCCCGGTCGGTGAGCAGATCGGTCTGCGGCGGATGCCCGCCCTGGGCACCAAAGTACGACGACGTGGCGGCGTTGGCGGCAACGCTGGTCTCAGACATGGGTTTCCTTTGCTGGTTGCGTGGGGCGGCCAAGGGACAGGGTGCGCAGCGCCTCGACATCGATGTGCACAGCCGATTCGATCTCCGGCGCCGTCAGGGCGCCGCACGCCAAACCGCGGTGGATGAAGCCGGCCAGCGCCTTCGCGGTGGCGGGTTCGTCCATGATCGAGGATTCGATGCGGTGCACGTAGTTGCGCAGGCGGGCCGCCGCTGCGGCGAACCCGTCGCGGTAGAAGGCATACGTGGCCAGGTAGCGGGTCGGCAGCTGGGCCGGGTGCAGGTCCCAGCCCTGGTAGATCCCGCGTTCCAGATGGCGGCGGACCAGCCGGGCGTGGAGCTTCCAGGCCTCCAGCGCATGTTCGGGGTCCCCGACCGGCAGGATGTTGGTGGAGCCGTCGGAGAGGTGGACGCCGGTTCCGGCCACGGCGACCTGCATGACCGACTTGGCATAGTCGGCCGCGGGGTGCTCCATGGACTGGTAGGCGGCGGCGATCCCCAGGGAGGCCGAGTAGTCGTAGGTTCCGTAGTGCAGGGAGGACACGCGTCCTGCGCCGGCATGGATGACCAGGACACACGGCACGGTGCCGTCGGCGCCGAGGATCAGTTGCGGCGTTTCCATCTGCACCTCGAAGCGCAACCGCCGCGGAGGCAGCTGGTGGGCGGCCTCGAGGCGTTCGCAGACATAGACCATGGCCTCGACCTGGGCGACGGTGCTGACCTTGGGCAGCGTCAACACCAACCCGTCGGGCAGGCCCCCGCTGTCCATCAGGGCGCCGATGAACAGGTCGAGGGTGCGCAGCCCGCGGGCCCGGGTGGGGGCCTCCAGGCACTTGAAGCGGATCCCGATGAAGGGCGGCGCGGTGCCGGCGGCGACGGCCTCGTTGACTGCGTGGGCGGCGCGGATGGCATCGGCGTCTTCTTCCGCGTCGGGGCGGTTGCCGTAGCCGTCCTCGAAATCCAGGCGCAGGTCCTCGATCGGTTCGGCGGCGAGCTTGGCCTCGACCAGCTCGGCGGAGACGTCCACGCCGATCTCCCGGGCCAGGGCTGCCACGCCGCCGGCGGCCTGGGCCGCCTCCAGGGCCTTCCGGCCCCAATCGGCGGCCAGGCCGGCGGTGAACGCGTCGGCCGGGACGTAGGCGGTGTGGACTGGCTGGCGGGCCGGGGACGGTCCGGGGTAGGCGCGGGCGAGCAGCCGATCGGTGGCGGCCAAGCGGACCTCGACGGCGGAGCGGGCCCCGTCGTCGAGCACTGTTCCGGTGCTCACTTGTCCACCCGTTGGGTGGAGAGCAGCCGGTAGGCGGGCAGGGTGAGGAACTCCTCGAAGTCCTCCTCGCGGCCGCTGACCAGTCGGCCGATGAGTTCGGCTGCTGGCTGGTAGTAGTTGGCGAAGGCCACCGAGTTGTCGACCTCGCCCCGCAGGCGTTCGACCTCCTCGGCCAGGATGGAGGCGGCCAGCTCGGCGGTGATCGTGTTGCCGGTGTCCTCGGCGACGATCTGGTTCCGGATCTGCTGCCACACCTGGGAGCGGGAGATCTCAGCGGTGGCCGCGTCCTCCATCAGGTTGTGGATGGCCACCGCGCCGTTGCCGGAGAGCCATACCGCGGTGTAGGCGACGGCCACGTAGAGGTTGGCGTGCACGCCGGCTTCCGTGACGGCGCCGGGGGCCGACTCGACGTCCAGCAGCATCTCCGAGGTGACGTCGACGTCCGGGCGCTGCCGGTCCAGCTGGTTGGGCTTCTGCCCCAGCACCGCGGTGAACTCCTCTTCGCAGACCTCCACCAGGTCGGGGTGGGCGACCCAGGAGCCGTCGAATCCGTCGCCGGCTTCGCGGGCCTTGTCGGCATGGACCTTCTCGAAGGCCGCGGCGGTGACTTCTGGTTCACGCCGGTTGGGGATGACCGCCGCCATGCCCCCCATGGCGAAGGCGCCGCGCTTATGGCAGGTGACCACGAGCAGGTCGGTGTAGGCCCGCATCATGGGGGCGGTCATGGACACGTCGGCACGGTCGGGCATGGTGAATTTCGGCCCGGCCTCGCGGAAGTACTTGATCATGCTGAACAGGTAGTCCCAGCGGCCGGCGTTGAGGCCCGAGGCGTGATCACGCAGTTCGTAGAGGATCTCGTCCATCTCGAACGCTGCCGGGATGGTCTCGATGAGCACTGTTGCGCGGACCGTGCCGTGGGGAATGCCCACTTCGTTCTGGGCGAAGGTGAACACGTCGTTCCACAGCCGGGCCTCCAGGTGGGATTCCATCTTCGGCAGGTAGTAGAAGGGCCCGTCGCCGGACGCGGCCAGGTGGGCCGCATTGTGGAAGAAGTGCAGGCCGAAGTCCATCAGGGCCCCGATGGCCGGCTTGCCGTCGATGAGCACATTGGCCTCGGGGAGGTGCCAGCCGCGGGGGCGCACGACGACCGTGGCCAGCGGGGCGTCCTGACGCAGCGTGTATTCCTTGCCTTCGGGGGAACGGAACGAGAGCGTTCCCCGTGCCGCTGCGCCCAGGTTGGCCAGGGCGTCGACCACGTTGTGCCAGGTGGGGGTGGAGGCGTCCTCGAGATCGGCCAGCCAGACCTTGGCCCCGGAGTTCAGGGCGTTGATGGCCATCTTGGCCGGGCTGGCGGGCCCGGTGATCTCCACGCGGCGGTCGCGCAGCTTCTCCGGGGCCTCGGCCACCTTCCAGTCACCGGAGCGCACGTCGGCGGTCTCGGGCAGGAAGTCCATGGTGCCGCTGGCGGAGGCGGCGCGGCGGCTGGAGGCACGGGCTGCCAGCAGGGCGTCACGGGTCCCCGTGAACCGCTGGTGCAGTTGCTCGATGAAGGCCAGGGCATCCTCGGTGAGGATCCCTTCGGCTCCGGCGACGTCGGGCGTGTGGGTCAGGGTGATGCTCATGGTGGCTGGTCCTTACTTCGTGCTGGTACGGGCGGCGGTCGCAACGGCCTCGGCGACGTCGGCGGCGACGTGCGGGTCGAAGACACTGGGGATGATGTAGCCGGGGTTCAGTTCTTCCGGGGAGACGCGGGCGGCGATGGCCTCGGCTGCGGCCACCAGCATCTCCGGGATGATGTCCACGGCTCCGGCGTCGAGCAGGCCGCGGAAGAACCCGGGGAAGGCCAGGACGTTGTTGATCTGGTTCGGGAAATCGCTGCGGCCGGTGGCGACGACTGCGGCGTGGCGTCCGGCCTCGACCGGGTCGACCTCGGGGTCCGGGTTGGCCATGGCGAAGACGATCGCGTCCTCGGCCATGGTGGCCACCTGCTCGCCGGTGAGGATTCCCGGGGCGGAGACCCCAATGAAGACATCGCTGCCGACCAGGGCCTCGTGCAGGGTGCCGCTGAAGTCCTCGGGGTTGGTGTTCTCCGCCAGCCAGGCGCGGTGGCCCTCGGTGTGGGCGTCGGTGCGGGAGATGGCGCCGTTGCGGCCGCAGGCGATGATGTTGGTGGCGCCGCGGGCGAGCAGCAGCTGGACGATCGCGTTGCCGGCAGCCCCGACGCCGGAGACCACGATGCGCACCCGGCCCAGGGTCTTGTCCACGACCTTCAGCGCGTTCTCCAGGGCGGCCAGGGTCACGATCGCGGTGCCGTGCTGGTCGTCGTGGAAGACGGGGATGTCCAGTTCCTCGCGCAAGCGCGCCTCGATTTCGAAGCAGCGCGGTGCGGCGATGTCCTCGAGGTTGACGCCGCCGTAGACGGGGGCGATCGCCTTGACGATGTCCACGATCGCATCGGTGTCCTGGGTCGCCAGGCAGACGGGCCAGGCGTCGACGTCGGCGAACTGCTTGAACAGGGCCGCCTTGCCCTCCATGACCGGCAGTGCTGCCTCCGGACCGATGTTGCCCAAGCCGAGCACTGCGGAGCCGTCGGTGACGACGGCGATGGTGTTGCGTTTGATGGTCAGGCGGCGGGCATCGGCCGGGTTCTCGGCGATCGCCTGGCAGACGCGGGCTACACCCGGGGTGTAGGCGCGGGAGAGGTCGTCGCGGTTGCGCAGCGGGACCTTGGGCGTGACCTCGAGCTTGGTGCCGAGGTGCATCAGGAAGGTGCGGTCGCTGACTTGGCGGACCGTGACGTTCTCGAGGGCGTCCAGTGCGGTGCGCACCTGGTCGCCGTGGGCCGCGTCCCTGGTGTTGCAGCTGACGTCCACGACCAGGAAGTGGTGGTTCGATTCGGTGACATCCAGGGCCGTGATGGACGCACCGGCCGCGCCGACTGCAGCGGCGAGTTCGCTGGTGGCCGTGTACGTCGCCGGGGTCTCGACGCGAAGTGTCAGTGAATACCCGGGGCTGGGATTCGCCATGCGATTCCTCCTGTTGATCGGTGAACGGCGGACCGTCGTCGAAAACTTGTTTCCGTATAGTGGACATTATTATCTGAAAAATGGAAACGCAACCACTCTGAGCGAGAAATTCGGACTATTTTTCGCCTACCCTTCTCGCCTGTCGGAAAAGCGTTCCCCGACTCCGGTAGTGTGGCGAGCAATTCCCGCTTCATCCACCAGCGACGATCACCGTCGTCGTCCAGACCCAGGAGAGTCCATGCCTGCCAAACCCGCCAACGGTGTCCAGTCCGTCGAGCGCGCCTTCGAGCTGCTCGAGCTCATCGCCCGGGCCGGTGGGGAGTGCACCCTGAGCGAGTTGTCCCAGGAGACGCCCCTGCCCCTGCCGACGATCCACCGGTTACTGCGCACATTGGTGGGCATCGGCTACGTCCGCCAGCTGCCGAACCGCCGCTATGCCCTCGGGCCGCGCCTGATCCGCTTGGGAGAGGTGGCCAACCGCCAGCTCGGCACGGTGGCTTCCCCACTGCTGCGCCAACTGGTGCACCAGCTCGGCGAGTCGGCCAACCTGGCGGTGCTCGACGGCGACATGATCACCTATGTCAGCCAGGCGCCCTCGCCCCACAGCATGCGCATGTTCACCGAGGTCGGGCGCCGGGCCGGGCTGCACAACACGGGAGCCGGCAAGGCCATCCTCTCGGTCATGGACGATGCACGCATCGACCGGCTCGTCGGGCAGGCAGGCATGCCGGCACCGACCCCGAATGCGATCACCTCGCTGCCGGCCCTCCACGACGAGATCACGAAGATCCGCAGCGTCGGCTTCGCCGTGGACGAAGAGGAACAGGAAGTGGGCGTCCGGTGCTTCGCCATGGCGGTTCCCGGCGCCCCGACCCCGATGGCGGTCTCCATTTCCGGCCCGATCACCCGCGTGGACGACTCGTTGGCCGAGCGCGCGATCCCCGCACTGACCGAGGCCACCCGGCGCATTTCCGAGGCGCTGACCGGCGCCCAGGAGTAGGGGGCGCCAGGGAAGGGAAGGGCGCCCACGCTCTCGCGCGGGCGCCCGGGGTGCTGCCTAGCAGAAGCCGGCCGCGTTTTCCCAGATCGGATGGGTCGCTGCCACGCCTTCGCGCTGGATGGTCGCCTCGATCAGCCCGTACGGGCGGTCGGCGGCGAAGAACACCTCATGGGGGTTGTCCTGCCCGAACGGCTCCAGGTCAACCAGGAAGTGGTGCTTGTTCGGCAACGACATCCGGATCTCCTCGATTTCCGGGTGCGCCTCCAGGACCAGCCGGCCCATTTCGAACATGGTCTGCTGCAGCGCCAGCGAGTGCGTGTTCGCGAAGCCGCGGAGCAGCTGGGTGCGCACGGAGGTGTAGACAGCGTTGTAGTCCAGGTCCCCCGCGGCCACGGCGTCGGGGTCGTAGCGCCAGCGGGCGTTGACGTCGGTGGCCAGGATCCGCTCGGTGGTTTCCTTCAGCGTCGTGTACTGGTCAACGGGGTAGCCGTGGAATTCGCTGCCGGTGGACTTCAGCACGGTCAGGCCACTGAGCCCGCCCAGGATCTCCTGGCGTCCGTCGGCGATCTCCAGCACCGCGGTGCGGACCTCGCTCATGTTCCGCGAGAAGGCGTGGTCGTGGTCCTCGATGCGGTCCCAGGTGTACTGCTCGGCCGCCCAGCGGCCCCCGGTCACCCACTCAAAGCTGCCGGTGAAATGCTCGCCCAGGCGGACCAGGAACGCCTCGGGCGAACCCACGCCGTCGCGGGCCAGACCATAGACGGTGTTCTTCTGGGTGTCAGTGGGCACCACATGCCCGTTGTCGCCCTCGGTGTGGGCTGACTCGAAGTCACCATGTAGCTGTGAGGTGACGTTGAGATCCTCGATCTGGTGGCGCGCGGTGTCGCGGGTGATCTTCACCAGGCGGACCTCGGCCTTGCCGTACTGGTTCTTGGCCAGCACGATCTTGGTGCCGCGGTTCGATGTCGTGCCGGTATCGGCTGCTGTGGCGGTCATGGTTCTAGCTCCCTCGGTAGGTGGAATAGGCAAACGGGCTGATGAGCAGAGGCACGTGGTAGTGCTCGGTGGCGTCGGCGACGGTGAAGCCGAGCACGACCTCGGGGAAGAAGGTTTCCGTGCCCTTCGACCCGAAATAGGCGCCGGTATCGAACGTGATCCGATACTGGCCTGTTTCAACCTGTGTCGGGCCCAGGCCGCCGATCCGGCCATCGCCGTCGGTGGTGCCTGATCCGAGTTCCTGCCAGCCGGTGGCCGTCTTGGCCTCCAGCGTGGCCCTGACACCGGAGGCGGGCCTCCCGGTCCCGGTGTCGAGTACATGGGTGGTGATGTGGCTGCGATGCTGTGATGCAATCATCTGCTGCTCCTGGGGTGGTGGCGTGGTGCGCGGCACGTGCCGCGGGGAAGAACAAGGTACGACGGCGATGCCGATCAGGTGGGCGAGAGCAGGCCCCGCAGGCGCAACAGGGCAATTTCGCGCAGCTGGGTGGCAACCTCCTGCGCTTCGCGCTCCGGGGTGTTTTCCATCCGCCTGTCGATCTCGGCGAGGATCTCGGCGGAGCTCCTGCCCGCGGCACGGATGAGGAAGACGCGGTTGAAGCGGTTCTCATACGCGGCGTTGGCCGCAGCGAGGCGTGCGGTAATGCCGGCGTCGACGGTGAGCCCCGCTTGCTCGCCGCGGCTCAGGCCGGCCTCGGCGGTGTGGCCGGCCGCCTTTTCGCCGATGCGGGGGTGGTGGGACAGCGCGGCATCGATCTCATGGCCCTCAAAGGGTGCCGCGGCACGATGCGCGGTAGCCAGCAGCTCCTCGACCGTTTCATAAGGGCGGGAATCGACCACGATGTCGACCCACCGGTCGATGTCCACGCAGGGGCGGATGGCCTCCGAGGCCCGCTGAGCGGTCGCCTGGTTGAAGTCCATCAAGTCCATCGGGGTCAACTCCTTCACGCTGCTGCGCTTCCGCAGTGCCTGACACCCTTGACCATCGACGGGACCCGCCAACTTGATTCGATGCTTCTGTATCGTGGAATTCTTGTTCCGCCCACACTGTAAGCCACCTCACACCAGACCTGTCAAGAGGCGGGCGGGGATTCGCCGGCTTCGGGAATTCGGGGCCCAGGGTCTTGTGCATCGCCATGTCGCGAGTCACACTGAATTCCATAATTCAATAATGTTTTCTCGTTATACGAGATAACTAGACAGGATGTGCACCATGACGACTCTCGACAAGGCACCCCGTCCAGGCGCCGGCAACGGGCCCACCGCGAACAATCCGGCCCACGACCCCTCCGTGCCGTTCTACGCGGTCGGCGGTGCAGACCCCGACTTCGCGCTGCCCCCGCGCGGAGATTCCCGAACCGGTGGCTTCTGGTCCCGGCTCCTCGCCTCCCACCGCCGCACGTAGCCTGAGCGGAGTCCCCCTCTGTATTGAGCTGCCGGGATCCCCGGCGCGGGCCTCACCGGCAATTCCGCCACAACTCTTGCCCACCCCGCGACGGGGTGTTGCACTGTGTCCCATGACCACTGTCATCGCCATAGGCACAAAGAAGGGCCTGTGGCTCGCCACGAGCCACGACCGTCGCAGCTATACCCTGAGCGAGCCCCACTTCCTGAATCTCGAAGTGCCCTCGGTTGCCATCGATACCCGTGGGCCAACCCCGCGGATCCTCGCTGGCGTCAACGATTGGCATTGGGGCCCAACTGTCGTCCATTCCGACGACCTCGGCGCCACCTGGTCGGAACCGGAACACGGGGCCATCACCTTTCCTGAGGACACCGGGGTCGCGCTGGCACGCGTGTGGCACCTGCGCCCGGACACTGCTGATCGTCCCGGCGTCATCTGGGCCGGCTGTGAACCCATATCCGTCTGGAAGTCGACCGATGGCGGAGAGAACTTCGAACTGAACCGCGGCCTGTGGGAGCACCCGCACCGCCCCGAGTGGGGCGAAGGCTTCGGCGGCGCTGCGGCACACACCATTGTCCCGAACCCCGTCGATGACCAGACGGTACACATCGCCATGAGCACCGGAGGGGTGTACCGCACACGCGATGGCGGAACGACGTGGGAGGCCAAGAACCGTGGCATCTCCGCCGGTTTCCTGCCAGGCGAGGAGCCCGAGTTCGGGCAATGCGTCCACCGCATCACCGCCGATGCGGCAAACCCCGAACGGTTGTACGCCCAGAACCATGGGGGCGTCTACCGCAGCGACGACGGAGGGGACCGCTGGGTCGACATCGGCACGGGGCTTCCCGCGGACTTCGGGTTCACCTTCCTTGCGCACCCGCGCGTCGCGGACACGGCGTGGACGCTTCCCCTGCGGGCCGACTACCAGCGCATCCCACCCGATGGTCGACTCAGCCTCTACCGGACCACCGACGCGGGATCGACCTGGACCGAGCAGCATACCGGCCTACCCGAAAACGAGTTCAATGTCGTTTTGCGTGATGCCGCGGATATCGACCTCCCGGCACCTGACGGCACCGCCGGGTTGTACTTCGGCACCCGCGGCGGCGAGGTCTATGCCAGCAACGACGAAGGGGAATCGTTCCTGCAGGTCGCCGACCGCCTGCCCGACATCCTCAGTGTCCGTGCAGCGTCCGTGGAGTGAGTGCCATGGCCACAGCTGTCCTCGAGATCCCGGGGACCCTCTCCCCCGTCTGGGGAGACCGCCGCAGCGCCGTCATCGACTACCCGACCGGCTCGTCCATGGCGGCCTTCCTGGATGTGGCCGGTGCGGGCCACCCACGTTTTGGCAGGCGCATCCGTGACGAAACCGGTGCGGTGCGCCGGTACGTCAACGTCTTCCTCGACGGCGAGAACATCCGCGCCCTGGCAGGTCTGGACACCGTGGTGCCCGACGGTGCACGCGTCATGGTCATCCAGTCCGTGGCCGGAGGCTGAGCCGGGCGACCGGCGATAAGCTGGGATACCCACCAGCATCCTGAAGGAAACAGCCACATGCCCGCCGCCACCACACCGCCGCATCGGCACCACACCCCCGTCGTGGCCCCCAGTGACGGTGTCGGGAGGATCCGCGACGCGGTGGCCGGGTTGCCGCCGTCGTGCTTTGCCTTCGTGATGGCCACGGGAATCGTTTCGGCCGCGCTGCTGGCTTCCGGTCGGCCGTTCCCCGCGGAAGTCCTCTTCTGGGTGGCCCTGTCGGCACTGGCCATCCTCCTGGTGGCGACCGCCTGGCGCGCGATCACCTCCCCGGGCCGGTTTGCTGCCGATGCCTTCTCGCCGGCAGCGACCTTCGGGTTCTTCAGCTTCGTTGCCGGTCTGAACGTCGTGGGCCTGCACTTCGACATGACCGGGCGTCCGACGGCCGGACTCGTGCTCGCCGTCGTTGCCGGGATCGCCTGGCTGGTGCTGACGTACCTCATCCCCTGCATCCTGCTGCTGCGACCGCACGAGCGCCCCGTCCTTGCCGATGCCAACGGCAGCTGGTTCCTGTGGGTCGTGGCGACCCAATCCATGTCGGCTGCCGCGGCCTCCGCTGCAGCGGTGCACCACAGCGCCGCCTACGCCGCGGTGGCCGCGGCCTTGTGGAGCATCGGAGTGGTGCTGTACCTGCTGGTCGGGACGCTGGTCACGTTGCGGTTGATCACCCGGGCCAACCGCCCCGAGGACCTGAGCCCCACCTACTGGATCTTCATGGGTGCCACGGCGATCTCCGTGCTGGCGTGCAGCAGCCTGCTGGAACTTCCGGATGCGTTCCCGGCAGTCGCCGCCCTGCGGGCCTTCCTCACCGGGGCGGGCTTCATCCTCTGGTCGGTCGGTTTGTGGTGGATCCCGCTCCTGGTCATTTTCGGCATCTGGCGCCATGGCGTCCACCACCACCATTTCCGCTACGAAACGGCCCTGTGGTCCATCGTCTTCCCGCTGGGCATGCTCGCCACCTCCTCCATGGCGTTCGGCAGCGTGCAGGGACTGCCGGTCATCGAGGACATCGGGCGCGTGGTCGTCTGGGTGGCCACGCCGGCCTGGGCCATCACGGTGGTCCTCATGCTGCTCGCCGCCTTCCGGTGGATGCGCCGCACCCAGGGTGACGAGCAGACGGCCGCGGCCTAGGCTGAGCCCATGAGCAACCTCGAGGCCCGGCCGGAAGAAGTCGTCTGCACCACGGATCCCGAGACCACGGGAACCCCCGAGCCGCTGGAACTCCTGGTCCCGAGGGACGTGCCCTTGGGCGGGCCCCGGGCGATGAATGTGCGCCGCACCCTGCCCCAGCGCCGCCGCAGCCTCATCGGGACGTGGTGTTTCCTGGACCACTATGGCCCGCAGGACATCACCGGCCAGGCCGGCATGAACGTTCCCCGCCACCCGCACACCGGTCTGCAGACCGTCAGCTGGTTGTTCACCGGCGCGATCGAGCACCGCGACTCCACCGGGGCACAGGCCGTGGTCCGGCCCGGGGAGCTGAACCTCATGACCGCCGGCAGCGGCATCAGCCACTCCGAGTACTCCACCCCGGAAACCACCATCCTGCACGGCGCCCAGTTGTGGATCGCGCTGCCCGACGCCACCCGCGGATCCTCCCCCGGCTTCGAGCACTACCGCCCCGAGCCCGTGTCCGGCACCGGGTGGACGGCCCGTGTCTTCCTCGGTTCACTGCTGGGCAGCACCTCACCTGTGGCCACCCATACCCAGCTGCTCGGCGCGGAGATCCTGATGGACGAGGGCGCCTCGCTCACCCTTGATCCCGACGGCGGCTTCGAGCACGGCGTCCTACTCGACACCGGCACGCTGCTCCTCAATGGCCAGGAGATTCCGGCCGGGCACCTGGCCTACCTCCCACCCGCGGATCGCCCGTTGACCCTCGCAGCACACGACGGCGGTGCACGCCTGTTGCTCATCGGCGGGCCCCCGATGGGTGAGCAGATTGTCATGTGGTGGAACTTCGTCGGACGCTCGCACGAGGAGATCGTCGAATACCGGCGGGCCTGGCAGGAGGAGATCGGCGCTCCGGTCGATCCCGGCCAGGCCCTGGGCGATCCGGGCACCGCAGCTGCAGCGGTTGCACCCGGGCACCGACCCCACTTCGGCCCGTTTCCCCCGGACCAGCAGGAGGCACTGCCAGCACCGTCACTGCCGAATGCGCGCATGCGCCCTCGCGGCTGAGTACGTCACCGCTGGGCGGGACGAGCCCCGTCGCTCCCGGGCCGCCCGGTGCGGCCGGCGGGTAGTTCCCGCCTGCGGGTCAGAATCCTCCGGCGCCCTCGGTGGCCATGTTGTTGAACCGCTGGTAGTGGCCTTGGAACGCCACGACGATCGTCTTGGTGGGACCATTACGGTTCTTGGCCACGATGATGTCGGCCTCACCGGCTCGCGCGGATTCCTTGTCGTAGATGTCCTCGCGGTGGAGCAGGATGACCAGGTCGGCGTCCTGCTCGATGGAGCCGGATTCACGCAGGTCCGACACCATGGGCTTCTTGTCGGTGCGTTGCTCGGAACCACGGTTGAGCTGCGACAGCGCGACCACGGGGACATCGAGTTCCTTGGCCAGCAGCTTCAGGGCACGTGAGAACTCGGAAACCTCTTGCTGTCGTGACTCCACCCGCTTGCCCGAGCTCATCAGCTGCAGATAGTCCAGCACGACCAGCTTGAGGTCATGGCGCTGCTTCAGCCTCCGGCACTTCGCCCTGATCTCCATCAGTGACATGTTGGGCGAGTCGTCAATGAACAACGGCGCCTCATTGAGTCGGCCCATGGTGGTGGCGATCTTGCCCCACTGTTCGTCCTTGATGGAGCCCTTGCGCAGGTCCTGCAGGCCGATGCTCGCCTCAGCGGAAAGCAGGCGCATGGCGATTTCGTTGCGGCCCATTTCCAAGGAGAAGACCACGGTGGTCATGTTGTTCTTGATCGAGGCGGACCGGGCGATATCCAAGGCGAAAACCGACTTGCCAACTGCAGGTCGGGCCGCGACGACGATCATCTGTCCGCCGTGCAGGCCCTGGGTGAGTTCGTCCAGTTCGTAGAGACCGGTGGGGACGCCGATCATTCCCTCGCCACGTTGTCCCGCCGACTCGATCTCATCGACGGTGCCCTCGATGATGTCCCGCAGGGGGACATAGTCCTCAGCGGTGCGGCGTTCGGCCACCGCATAGATCTGGGCCTGCGCGTCGTTGACGATGGCATCCACTTCGCCGTCCTGGCTGTAACCCATCTGGACGATCTTCGTGCCGGCCTCGACCAGTCGGCGCAAGACCGCACGCTCGCGGACGATTTCCGCGTAGAAACCGGCATTGGCGGCCGTCGGCACGGACTGGATGAGGGTGTGCAGGTAGGCCGGCCCGCCAACGCGGGAGATCTCGGTGCGCTTGGTGAGCAGGTCCGAGACCGTCACGGCATCGGCTGGCTCCCCCCGGCCATAGAGGTCGATGATCGCCTCGAAGATCGCCTCGTGGGCCGGGCGGTAGAAGTCGACGCCCCGAAGGACCTCGACACAGTCCGCGATGGCGTCTTTCGAGAGCATCATGCCGCCGAGCACACTCTGTTCCGCGACCAGGTCCTGGGGCGGCGTCCTGGCCATGTCCGATGAATTCGATGACCCTGAATCGGTGTGCGTGAGCGTCACGTGTGGTTCCTTCCCTCTCAGCGCGATGCCTGTGCTGCGTGCATCGCGACGTCCCTCCAGTATCGCAGTGGAAACGGCTCACGGACGGGGCGGTGAGGGGCGGGCGCCCACTGGGTGATCGGCCCGGATGGAGCCGGGGACCCTGTCACCTTATGCCCAATACCCACAGAACCAAAGAGAGTTATCCACAGGGCATGTGGAGAACCTGTGGGCGACGCGGCGTGTTGTGTGCACAGACTGGGGATGAACCTGTGGATTACTTTCAAAAATCTTGGTCAATCGCAGTCTGACTAGGCATTATGGTTGTCGATAGAAACTGGTGAAAAAACTTCTGCACCCAACATTCAGGCCCTGCTTTGAGGTTGCCAAGCAGCCGACAAGCGTGTAGGGCATCGTTATCCACAAGCTGCGGCTTCTTATCCACAGACACGCCGCTCCCTGTGGGTGACTTGACTTCCGGGGTCCACGGCAGGGAGTGTCCCCGCATTGCAGCCGTTTCATGGTGCTGCGATACTGTCGCCATGTCAGAGGCGAAGACCCGGCCAACGGACCTGGATCCACTCGAATTCATCGGTGCCATCGGGCACACCATACGGCGCACCGATGGGCTGCGGGTCCTGGAGATGATGCAGGAGGCCAGCGGCGAACCCCCGGTGATGTGGGGGCCGAGCATTGTCGGTTTTGGGAGCTACCACTACCGCTACCCGACCGGACGCGAAGGCGACGCAGCAGCCATCGGCTTTTCCCCCCGCAAGGCAGCGATCTCCCTCTACGGGCTGACCGCCGGCCCCGAGGCCGTAGATCTGCTGCCCCGGCTCGGCAACCACCGGGTGGGCGCCTCATGCCTGTACGTCACGCGGCTCGCCGACGTCGACGCGGACGTGCTCCGCCAGCTCATGGCATCGGGTTACCACCATGCGACCACCGAGCTCCACCAACCCTGAACCCGCACCCCGGCCCCAGCGGTGGCATGATGGAGACCAGTCCACCGTGCCGCGGTGGCAAGTACCCCAGGAGTGGACATGTTGGACGTCAACGGTGGGACACTACTCGTCCTCGTCATCACAGTGGTCGCGGTCCTCGCGGTGTTTGGCGCTCTCTCCTGGGTCTTCACGACACGTCCGGGCGGTCAGGTCAATGAAGCGGACCGCTATATCGCCCGCCTGAACGCCACCGCTGCCCGCCAACAGCAGCTGGATACACAGAAGGCAGAGAAGATCAGGGCCGCGACCACCGCGCGTGCCGCCAAGGCCGCAAGCACCTCCCCGGGTCGGACCGGGCAGAGCACGGGCGTCGGGCATCCTGAGCCGGCAGGCGCCACCGCTGCCCCGGGGAACCCGGATTATGAACGGGTCCTGCAGTTGGTGCGCAGTGGCAACCCCATCGCAGCCATCAAAAAGGTCAGGCAGGACACCGGAATCGGACTGGTCGAAGCCAAGCAGTACGTGGACTCACTGCGGGGCAAGTAGCTCCGGGACTCTTTAGGCGAAGGCTTCGGCCTTCAAGGTACGGAAGGCCGATCCGTGGAAGACCAACGGCGCGTGCACTCCGTCGTGGGTGGCGTGCCCATGGACGCGCAACAGAACCACCTGGTGGTCTCCGGCGGGGATCTCCTGTTCGACGCTGCAATCGAGCCACAGGGCAGCTTCGTGGAGGAACAGCGCACCGTCGTCTGTTGAATCGAGGCGCAGTCCGGCGAACCGGTCCCCGGTCTTCGAGGCAATCTGTCGGCAGACCCCGTCGTGGGCCTCGCCCAGCACCGAGACGCCGATCCGGCCCGCCGCCCGGACGAGGGGCCACGTGCGCGAGGTGTTCTGCACCGCGAACATCACCAGCGGCGGGTCCATGGAGACCCCCACGGTGAACGATGAGGCGACGATGCCCTGGGGCTCGCCGTCGATGATGGCGCAAAGCGCCGCAATACCCGAGGGGTGCTGGGCAAAGGCCTGGCGTAGGGCGTCGGGCTGAAGATCGGTGGACAGTGTCATCTGTGCTACCTCCGGCGTAGGGCACATCACCCGGGCCGGAGCCCCGTTGGATGTGCGGTACTTGCCGCCCGGGGACCCAGACGGCCGAATCATCACCTGGAGCACCCCACTACCGTGAGAGGGTTGCCGGCCAACGAGCCAGGGCTTATATGTTGACGCTCTTGATTCACTAACTACGCTATGCGCGCGGGTCCACGCCCGTCAAAGGTCGACGAAACATTTCGCAAGGTGTCGTCGATCCTGTCCGCACATGCCGCCCCGGTTCCCGTGTTAACGCACCGAGGGACCCCGCGCTTTTCAGCGCGGGGTCCCTCGGTGCACGATCTCCGGTTCGAGCCCTCTAGGCGGCCACCGGTGACACGTGGTGGCTACTTCTTCGCGGCAACGACCTGCAGGTCGATGGTCGCGGAGACGTCCTCGTGCAGACGGACAGTCGCCTGGTAGTTGCCCGTCGACTTGATGTGCTCGGGGATTTCCACCGTGCGCTTGTCGATCGAGCCAAGGCCTGCGGCCTCGACTGCGTTGGCGATGTCAACGGTCTTGACGGTGCCGAACAGGCGTCCGCCCTGGCCCGCCTTGACGGTGATCTTGACCGGCTGGGAACCCAGCTTGGTGGCCAGTGCCTGGGCATCCTCGTGGGATGCGACGGCGCGGGCGGTGCGGGCGGCCTTGATGGACTCGACCTGCTTTTCGCCACCCTTGGTCCAGGTCAGCGCGAAGCCGCGGGGCAGAAGGTAGTTACGTGCGTAACCGTCCTTCACCTCGACTACTTCGCCGGCGGTGCCGAGACCGGTAACTTCGTGGGTCAGAATGAGCTTTGCCATGTGATTATCCCTTCCTTAGCCGCGGCCAGCGCCGGAGTAAGGCAGCAGGGCAACTTCGCGCGCGTTCTTGATGGCCTGGGCGATCTTGCGCTGCTCCTGGACGGAGACGCCTGTCACGCGACGGGCACGGATCTTTCCGCGGTCGGAGATGAACTTGCGCAGCAATGCGACGTCCTTGTAGTCGATGACGGTGATGTCAGCGGCCTTCAAGGGGTTGGACTTTGGTTTGGGCTTACGGAGTTCAGCCTTAGCCATCGTGGAGCTCCTTTATCTAGTGGAGCCCGCAGAATTCTTCTGCGGGATGGTGAATAAGTGGTGGTGCTTTAGAAAGGCGGTTCGTCGGAGCCGCCGGAGTTGCCCCATCCCCCGCTATTGGAGGAGGAGGAAGAGGACCAGGGGTCCTCGGCCGGAGCATTCCAGGAGCCGCCGCTGTTTCCGCCGGAGTTGCCTCCGCCGAATCCACCGTTGCCACCCTGGTTGCCGCCGCCGCCGCCGAAGTTGCCTCCGGCATTGCCGCCGCCGAATCCACCGCCACCCGAGTTGTTGCGTTGGGTGCGGGTGACCTTGGCGGAGGCGTAACGCAGCGAGGGACCGATTTCGTCGGCCTCCAGCTCCATGACGGTGCGCTTCTCGCCTTCCTTGGTTTCGAAGGAACGCGACTTCAGCCGACCCTGGGCGATGACTCGCATGCCCTTGGTCAGCGTTTCGGCGACATTCTCGGCAGCCTCACGCCACACCGACGCACGGAGGAACAGCGTTTCGCCGTCCTTCCACTCGTTGGTCTGGCGGTCGAAGGTCCGAGGGGTCGAGGCGATGGTGAAGTTCGCCACCGCCGAGCCCGACGGGGTGAAACGCAGTTCCGGATCAGCGGTGAGATTTCCGATGACCGTGATGACGGTTTCGCCTGCCATGGTGCCTCCTAGAGTCGGTTTCTACGAATGATCGCGGCAGACTACTCTGCTGCGACCTTCTGGTCTTCCGGACGGGTGATCTTGGTGCGCAGGATCGTCTCATTGAGCGACAGCTGGCGGTCAAGTTCCGCGGAAGTGGCCGGGGTAGCGGTGAAGGTAACCACCGCGTAGATGGCTTCTGCCTTCTTCTTGATTTCGTAGGCCAACCGGCGGCGGCCCCAGATATCAACGTTGTCGACGGTGCCACCGTCGTTGCGGACGACATCAAGGAACTTGCCGAGAGTCGGTTCCACGGTACGTTCGTCGACCTCGGGGTCGATCAGTACCATCAGTTCGTATGCACGCATGTGAACCCACCTCCTTTGGGCTAAACGGTCACGGTCTTTCCGTAACAGGAGGGTCTGTGCGTTGGCTGCGGTCGCTTCAGGGATCAGAAACGACACAAACAGCCTGAGCCATCCTACCCGATGCCAGTTCACCAACCCTAACCGGCAACGTGCAGCCAGAGGAGGGGCAGCGGGCAGCTGTGGACTGGCTCCCCGGTGTCAGGCCGGTTAGTGGTCCAGTCCCGCCTGTTCGGCCAGGCCGTTCCCGCGCAGCGCCCGGGACATCCGTTCCTCGAAGGTGGGGGCGATGGTGGCCATGTAGGTGTCCGAGATGTGGTTCTGGTCGCGGTAGACCAGGACGTTGCCCACCACTGCGGGGCAGAGCTTCTTCGTGCAGAACTGGTCGGTGAAGTCCAGGAGGTCCAAGCGCGGATCCTTGGCCTGGGCTGCGGCGATCCAGTCGTCGTTGGACAGCGCTTCTTCCCTGTCCTTGCCGCACTGGCGTAGCTCATCTGCGTGTTTGGCCACGCAGTCGCGCGCCAGCGGATCCTGGCTCGGGTTCGGTGAATCCCGGACCAGGACGACCTGCTTGCCCGAGTCCTGCACCTTGCTCCAATAGTCCACGGCCCCTTGGGTCGCCGCTTCGGATCCGCCCTTGAAGGGGGCGCCGGTCCACGCGGCGATGAACACCGCGTCGATGTCCTTGCTGGTGACCAGGTCGTCGAGCCGGTCCTTGTTCGCGTCAACGCAATCGATGAAGCCCTTCTTCTGGGCCGTGCGGACCGCCCCGGTGAAGGGGCAGGAGTTCTTCAGGTGGGTGACGATCCTCCAGTTGTGCTTCTTGGCCATCGGCTCCAGTGCCTGCCACCACTGGGTCGCATGCGAGTCCCCGACCAGGGCGATGGTGAATTTCGCATCTTGTTTCGTCGCGCCGAATTCACAGGTGTGGGACAGGTGTGAGGCCCCACTGGACACGCAGCTGCCCAGATCGGCGTAATCCGTGTGGGCCGAGGAGGGTGTGGGAACGATCTGGTGGTTCGTCGTCGCAAACGCCGCCCCGGTGGCAATGGAAGCCGCACCGAAACCCTCGGGAGGAGAGTTCTTGAGTTGTTGGATCTGTCCGTTCTCCGCCGCGACCACCTGCTGCTGGCCCACGGTGGGAACCAGGGCGAGGACCGCCGCCAACACGACGGCGGCCGCACCGACTGCCAGTGCGCGGACATTGCTGGTCGCCAACGGCCGCCACGTCCTGGCCGGGGTTTCGATGAACCGGTAGCTCAGCCAGGCCGCGACCAGGCTGAGCCCCAGCAGCCCGAGGCTTTCCAGCGGGCGGGGCTCCTTGTCTCCGATCAGGATGAAGAACGTGAGGATCGGCCAGTGCCACAAATACAGCGAATAGGAGGCGTTGCCCACCCACTGGATCGCGGGGTGGTCGCTGAGCCAGTTCATGCTCAGCGGGCCGGACGTCCGCCCGGCCAGGATGACAGCGGCGGTGCCCAGGACAGGAAGTGCTGCGGAGTAGCCCGGGAAGGGGGTCCCGCCGTCGTACCTGATCACGGCGTAGCCGATGGCCGCCAACCCGGCCAGGACCAGCAGCGAGCGCATCCCGGGCGAGGCGAGGGCGCGGGGCACCCGTTGGGGCGCACCGTCCGCCCGCCCGGCCATGACGACGGCCAGCAGCCCGCCGATTCCCAGCTCCCACATGCGGGTGGGGGTCACGAAGTACGCTGCGGGGTCCCCGGCGGCGGTCAACCAGATGCTGTAGGCCAGGGAGGCGCCGGTGACGACCCCGAAGAACGTCAACAGGGTAGGGCGCAGGTTCCGGGTGCCCGACAACCTGCGGCCCCCGCGGATCGCGCCACGGCCCAGCAGCAGTGCCGCGACCACCAGCAGCGGCCACAGCAGGTAGAACTGTTCCTCGACGCCCAGGGACCAGAAGTGCTGCAGCGCGGTGGGCGGATTTTCCGCCGCGAGGTAGTCCACCGAGTCGGCCGCCAACACCCAGTTCTGCACCGAGAACACCGAGGCCAGCGCCTGTTGGCCGATGGTCCCCCACTGCGTGACCGGGGCGAAGGCCAACGTGGCGACGACGACGGCGGCGATGGCCACCAGTGCTGCCGGCAGGATGCGCCGCACCCGTCCGGCCCAGAATCCGGGCAGGCTGATGCGTCCTTCCCGTCGGGCTTCGCGCACCAGGTGGCCGGTGATCAGGAAACCCGAGATCACGAAGAACACGTCGACCCCCACGAAGCCGCCGGGGAGCACCCGTGGTTCCAGGTGGTACGCGACGACGACCAGGACGGCCAGGGCGCGCAGGGCCTGGACTTCGGGGAGGAACTTACGGGGTGTGACCTGCTGCGAACTCATGCCCGAGAGCACACCACGTCCAGGTGAATCGACGGTTACGGGCGGGTGGATGTCACGCGGCCATCCCCTGTGCAGGCCGCCGCGGGCGCGGCGGCCGGACCTCAGACGGCGAAGAAGGCCTCGGCAACCCGGGCCAGGCGCAGCGGGTCCTCCACGGCACACATCTCCCGGGCGGAATGCATCGAGAGCAGGGCGATCCCCACGTCCACGGTGCGGATCCCCAGGCGCGTCGCCGTCAGGGGCCCGATGGTGGAGCCGCAGGGCATGACGTTGTTGGAGACGAACTCCTGGTAGGGGACGTCCGCCGCGACACACAGCCGTGCCCAGAGCCCGGCACCGACGGCGTCGGTGGTGTAGCGCTGGTTGGCGTTGATCTTCAGCAGCGGGCCGCCGCCGAGGACGGGGCGGTTGGCGGGGTCGTGGCGTTCGGGGTAGTTCGGGTGCACCGCATGGCCGGCGTCTGCCGAGACGCAAACCGATGCCGCAAAGGCGCGGGCCCGCTCCTGGACGCCACCGCCGGCGGCGTCCACGATGCGTTCGAGCACGTCCTGCAGGAACGGCCCGCAGGCTCCGGAGCGGGACGCGGACCCGACCTCTTCGTGGTCGAAGGCGGCCATGACCGCGATATGGCGTGCCCCGTCGTCGTTCCTGGTCCCGCCCTGGGAGTCGCGTTGGGCGTGGGCGATGAGCGCCGCCAGCGACGCGTGGACCGAGGAGAGGTTGTCCAGGCGGGCGGAGGCGAGGAATTCCCCGTGGGCGCCGAAGACCTCCGGCTCCTGGGCGATGGTGGTGACGATGTCGTACCCGGTGATCCGCTCCGGGTCGATGCCGGCGTCCTCGGCGAGGAGGGCGAGCAGGTCCGCCTCGGAGGGGTCGCCCAGACCCCAGACCGGGTGCAGGTGCTGCTGCTTGTCCAGGGTCAGTCCGTCGTTGACCGCCCGGTCCAGGTGGATGGCCAGCTGCGGGATGCGCAGCAGGGGCCCGGTGCGTGCCAGGTGTTCGGAGCCGTCGTCGGTGACCAGGCGGCCGGAGAGGATGAGTTCGCGGTCCAGCCAGGAGTTCAGCAGTGGCCCCCCGTAGACCTCCACCCCGGCCTGCAGCCAACCCTCGCGGCCGGTGGTCGGTTTCGGCTTGAGCTTGAAGCCGGGCGAATCGGTGTGTGAACCGAGGATGTGGAAACCGGTGGTCGCCGTCGTGCCGGCCGGGACATGCCAGGCGATCACCGCGCCGTCACGCACGATGTAGTGCCCGCCCGGCGTGGCATCCCATGCGTCGGCCTCCGCTTGGGCGGTGAATCCCGCGGCATCCAGCCGGCGGGCGACCTCTGCGGCTGCGTGGAAGCTGGAGGGCGATGCCGCCACGAAGCTGCCCAGGTCGTTGGTGAATTCGCGTGCTGTCGGCGTGCTCATGCCCATCCTCGTGTGTGCGTCCAGGGTCCGCGGATCAGCCGCGGCTTCTGCCATTCCACCCGCCGTGGCGGTAAACGGCAAATGCGACGGCCACCACACCCAGCCCCATCAGGACCGGACCGGCCAGTGTCTGGTGCAGCACCACCGCCAGGAACGCACCGGAGGCGATGAGCACCACGGCCAGCAGGAACCAGGGATTGCGCAGGAATTCGATGTTCATGATGCCCCTAGTAGTCCAGCCCCTGGCTGGGCACCACCAGGCCGGTCTCATAGGCGTAGACCACGGCCTGCACGCGGTCGCGCAGGTGCAATTTGGTCAGGATCCGGCGTACGTGGGTCTTGACCGTGGCCTCGGAGAGGAAGAACCGGTGGGCGATCTCGGCGTTGGAGAGACCCTCGGACATCGCCCCGAGGACCTCCAGTTCCCGGGGGGTCAGATCCTGCAGGAGGGGGTCCCGTTCGGTGGTCACCGGGGACGACGCCGGTGCCGGGGCGGGTGCCCCGCCCGGGCCGGATCCGGCCGCGCCTGACGTCGCGCCGGGTCGACGGACGTAGGTTTCGAGCAGGCGGGCGGTGATCCGTGGGGCCACGACCGCGTCGCCGCTGGCGACGAGCCGGACGGCGTTGACCAGTTCCGCGGGCGCAACGTCCTTGAGCAGGAAGGCGGAGGCACCGGCCTGCAGGCCGGCGAACGCGTATTCGTCCAGGTCGAACGTGGTCAGGATGATGATCTTCGCGCACGGCACCGCCTCGGCGATGCGACGCGTGGCCTCGATGCCATCCATCTTGGGCATGCGCACATCCATGAGCACGACGTCGGGGGTGGATTCGATGGCCAGGGCCACTCCCTCTTCCCCGTCGGAGGCCTCCCCGACGATGGTCAGGTCGTCCTCGCCCTCGAGGATGAGCCGGAACCCCATGCGCAGCAGCGGCTGGTCGTCGACGAGCAGGATGGTGATGGGGTCCCCGGGTTGGTGTTCGTGCTCCGGTGCCGGTGCTGGGTCGTTCATGCTGTGGTTTCCCCCTGGGGTAGCTGGTTTTTTGCTGCCTGTTCCGGCACGGCGAGGATCGCATGGACGACCCATCCGCCGCGCGGGCCGGGGCCGGCGTACACCGACCCCCCGTAGATGGCGGCACGTTCGCCCATGCCCCGGATGCCCTGCCCGCTGCCGATCGCGTCGCGCGTGGCCCCGGTGAGCTGGCCGTTGTCGGTGATCTTGATCCTCACGGTGTCCTCGTCGCGGGAGATCCCGACCTCGACCCGGGTCACTGCCCTCCCATAGCGCAGCACGTTGGTCAACGATTCCTGCACGATCCGGTAGACCGTGAGCTGGAAGGCGGCATCCCCGGGCAGTGACGGTCCGGTGTGGGTGACCTGCAGCGGCAACCCGGCGACCCGGAAGCCCTCGAGCAACTCGGCCAGCGAGGAGGATGCGGGCTGGGGCGCCAGGGGCGCGTCGCTGCCATCGCGCAGCACCCCGATCACCCGCCGCATGTCGGCCAGGGCGCTGCGGCCGGTCGAGGAGAGTTCGCCGAGCACGCCCGCCGCCTTGCCGGGGTCACGTTGCATGGCGACCTGGGCGCCGTCGGAGAGGGCGATCATCACCGAGAGCGAGTGCGCGACGACGTCGTGCATCTCGCGGGCGATCCGGTTGCGTTCGGCCACCTGGGCCAGGCGTTGGACCCGCCCACCCCAGTTGGCCAGCTCGGCGTCGTGGAGCCGGTTGTTGCGCACGGCGGCTCCGATCCCGACGACGGCGAAATTCGAGAGCACGGTCAGCGAGGCCATCATCCAGATGAAGGTGTTCACCTCCGGGACCTCGGCGAGCAGGTAGCGCCCCACCGCTTCGGGGGCCCGGGCCGCCGGCAGCACGACGACGAACTGCACCAGCAGCTGCATGGCGCTGATCAGACCGGCCATCATGAACATGCGCTTGCTGGCATATAACGTGGCGGTCGTATACAACACCAGCCAGACCGCGAGCGAGGTGGCCGAGAAGTAGGGGTCGAACAGCTGCATCCCGGTCTCGCAGAGGAAGACGAGTCCCAGGACCACCATGGGCCAACGGCGCCGCAGGGTCAGCAGGAGCGAGATGACGATGACCCCGGCCCACGGCGCGCCCCTCCCGTTGGTCGCCGATTCCAGCGCGGAAGGACTCGAGGCGAGGAAGTAGGCCAGGGCCAGCAGCACATCCACCAGGGTGCGGTGCGAACGCATGAAGCGCCGGACCGGTCCCCTGCGCTTTTCGGTGAGCTCGGCAAAGGTCGGCGCCGGCGTCTCCGGGCCCTCCCCCTGCGGATCTGTGCTCATGGTTCCAGCTTATCTTTCAGTTCCCCGCGCACCCCGGGGACACGAACCGCGGGTGGCGGCGGCCGTTCGTTCCGCCACCACCCGCGGTGGTTGGGAGGGGCCCGCCGTCCGGGTGGACGGCGGGCCAGGGTTCGTGTCTAGACGTCGCGACGCTGGATCACGAACAGGGTGGCCAGCAGCGGGATGACCGCCCACAGGCCCAGGGTCAGCCCGGCCTGCCAGTGCTCCAGTCCGCCGTCCGGCACGGTGGCGCTGATCAGGTTGTTGTACGCCGAGTCCGGCAGGAACCGCTTCACGTTGGTGAAGAAGTCGTTCGTCAGGAACTGGAACACGGTCGGCAGCACGAAGATGAGCGCGACCAGGGTGACGATGGCGCCGGCCGAGTTGCGCAGCAGTCCGCCCAGGGCCATCCCCAGCAGCGCGATGACTGCCACGTAGGCTGCCCCGAACCACAGATTGCGTTGGAACGTCTCGGAGCCGAAGTCCTGGTGCATCGAATAGCTGGAGAGGATCGGCATGATCACGACGGCGGAGATCAGGGTCGAGACCACGGTGACCACGATCGCCATGAGGGCGACGAGTGCCGCCTTGGCCAACACGACGGGGAACCGCTTCGGAATGGCGGCGAACGTCGCCCGGGCCATGCCCGTGGTGAATTCGGAGCTCATCACCAGCACGCCCAGGGCCCCGATGATGAGCTGGGCCAGCATGATGCCCGAGGGCGCGATCGTGTCGACCAGTTCCGATTGGTCGCCCATCGCCGCTGCAGCTTCAGGGTTGTCGGCCATCATGTCCTGGGTCGAACCGATGATCCACGCGCCGAGCGCGCCGATGCCGACCATGACCACCAGGGTCGTCAGCACCAGGATGATCGAGGAGGGGACCGTGGAGAACTTGCGGTATTCGGCGCCCAGGGCCCGCCCGAAGGACGTCCCCTTGCCGCTGGTGGTGCGCGGACGTTGGGGCGTGGTTGCCTGCTGGATATCGGTGCTCATTTGCTGGCCCGCCTTCCGGATTCAAGGGGTGCTTCGGCGCCGGCCACGGGACCGGAGTGGTATTCGACCTCGTCGCGGGTCATGTCCATGTAGACGTCCTCGAGGGAGGCCTGCAGCGGGGTCAGCTCGAAGACCAGGACCCGGGCGTCGAGGGCCCGCTGGGCGATGTCCCGCGGTGCGGCACCCTGGATTTCCAGGGTGTCCGGCCCCGTCGTCGTGATGGAGACCTCCGGTGCAGCCAGCGACCTGACCAGTTCCTCCGGGGAATCGGTGCGCACGCGGGTGCGGGCTGCACCGGCACCGGAGAGGACGTCGGCCATCGGGGCGTCGGCCAGCAGTCGTCCGCGGCCGATGACGATCAGGTGGTCGGCGGTCTGCGACATCTCGCTCATCAGGTGCGAGGAGAGGAAGACCGTGCGCCCCTCGGCGGCGAGGCCCTTGGCCATGTTGCGGACCCACAGCACGCCCTCGGGGTCCAGCCCGTTGACGGGTTCGTCGAGGATCAACGTGTGCGGGTCGCCCAGCAGTGCCGCGGCGATGCCGAGGCGCTGGCCCATGCCGAGGGAGAAGCCGCCGACCTTCTTGCGGGCCACCGGCCCCAGGCCGGTGGTCTCGATGACCTCGTCGACCCGGCTGTTGGGGATGCCGTGGGTGGCGGCCAGCACGCGGAGGTGGTTGCGGGCCGAGCGCGACTTGTGCACGGCCTTGGCCTCCAGCAGGGCGCCGACCTCACGGATCGGTGCGCGGTGCTCGGCGTAGCGTTTGCCGTTCACCGTCACCTCGCCGGAGCTGGGGCGGTCGAGCCCCATGATCATGCGCATGGTGGTGGATTTGCCGGCGCCGTTCGGCCCCAGGAACCCGGTGACCTTCCCGGGTTGGACGGTGAAGGACACGTCGTCCACCGCGCGTTTGGAGCCGTAGTTCTTGGCGAGAGAGGTTGCCTGGATCATGCCTTCCACGCTACGGACCGCCACTGCCCGTGTCGCCGCCCCAACGGATGATCTTCACCACCGGCGTCGTACGACTTCAGGACGACGCCGGCTCACCTAGCGGATGAGGCGCAGCGAGCGGGCGCGGTCGATGGCCGCCGTCCGGGTGTCGACCCCGAGCTTGGCGTAGATGTGGATGAGGTGGGTCTTCACCGTCGATTCGGAGATGAACAATTCGCGGGCAATCTCCCGGTTGACCAGCCCCCGGGCCAGCAGGCCCACGAGTTCGAGCTCGCGGGGGCTCAGTTCGGTGGCCGCGTTGCGTCCCGCGGGGTCGATGCGCGCCGCCACCTCATCGGAGAGGACCCTGCGCCCCCGGGCGGCATCGCCGACGGCGGCCGTCAACCGGTCCAGCGGGGCGTCCTTGAGCAGGTACCCCGCGGCGCCGGACTCCAGGGCCGCCCGGATGTCGGTGTCGGAGTCATAGGTGGTGAGGATCAGCACCGGCGGGCCGCCGGCGGCACGGATCCGCCCGGTGGCCTCGACGCCGTCCATCCCGTCCATCTGCAGGTCCATCAGCACCACGTCGACGCGTTCGCCCAGCGTCTGCAGGCGGTGCAGCTGGGCGATCGCCGCCGCCCCGTCGGCCGCCTCGGCGACCACATGCAGCCCTCCCTGTTCGGTCAGCACCGCCTTCAGGCCCGCCCGGACCACCGGGTGGTCGTCCACCAGCAGCAGGTTCAGCTCATCCATGTCCATCCTCCGTTGGTAGTGGGATCCGCACGGCCACGACAGTGCCCTCGCCGGGCGCCGACTCGACGTCGACGCTGCCACCCAGGGCGCCGATCCGCGCCCGCAGGCCCAGCAGCCCGAACCCCGTCCCGTCGGGCCTGGCCTCGGTGGGCAGCGCCGTGGGATCGAATCCGGCACCGTCGTCGTACACATCGAGGGTGACCTCCCCGGCCAGGTAGCCCAGGCTGAGGACCGCCCGGGTGGCGCCGGCGTGGGCCAGCACGTTGGCCAGGCAGGACTGGGCGGTGCGCAGCAGGGCCCCGGAGACGTCGGTGGGCACGGCCAGTGGTTCTCCGTCCTCGCGGAAACGGCATTCCAGCTCCGCCCCGGAAGCCCGCGCGGTGCGTTCGGTCGCCGCGCAGAGCCGGGCGAAGCGGCCCGCCAGGGCGCCGGCCGCCGCTTCCAGGTTTCCGGCGGAGAGCCCCCGGACGAAGTCGCGCGCCTCGCCCAGGTTCTCCGAGGCGGTGGCGGCCACCGTGTCCAGGCGTTGGGCGGCCAGGTCCGTGTCGCCGGCGTCGAGTGCCGCGCGGGCCGAGCGGGAGACCAGCACGATGCTGGAGAACCCCTGGGCGAGCGTGTCGTGGATGTCGCGGGCTAGCCGTTCGCGTTCGGCCAGCACCCCGGCGCGATGTTGTTCCCCGGCCAGCGCGGCGCGGGTGCGGCGCAGTTCGTCCAGGGCGCGGCGTTGGTTGACGCCCTCGCTGTACAGGGCCCGGTAGGCGAACCCCATGACCACTGCGAACGCAGCGCCGAACAGCGGCCCGAGGACTGCGGCGACCGACACGCTCCCGGAGTGGGACCCCTGGGCGGCGACCACCACCAGGGTCGACCCGATGATGGCGACCAGCGCCACCCGGGTCCGCAACAGGTGCAATTGCAGGAAGAACAGCGGGAAGGCGATCCAGCTGAAGTCCGGATGCAGCCACATCAACGCCAACCAGAGCACGACGACGATGAGCAGCCAGGCGCGCGCGAAGCGGCTGGGATCCGGCGCCAGTCCGCGGGCATGCCGGTTCTCCCAGAGCGTGCCCAGCAGGTAGACGGCGGCCAGCACCCCGGCCAGGGCCACCGAACAGATGCGTACTGCCTCCGACGTGTCGGTGACCAGCACCCGCACGACGCCCACGGCGAGCAGCAGCGCGAACCCCACGTGCAACGACACCCGCAGCACGCGCAGCACCACATCACCGGCGCTCGTGCCGGCGTGCTCCCCGGAAGCCGGGGCCGCCGTCGTCGTCGTTTCCTCCATGCGCCCCAGCCTAGGTCGCCTCGGTGGAGGGCGGTTCAACCGTTCGGTGGATATCGCCCTTCCGGCCCGCCAGGGCGCGGTGGCCACCGCCGACCGGGCGGCCGATCCAGCTGAACCGTGGCAGCGGATCGCGCTCGGTACCGGCGTAGGGTCCAGCCTGCGGATCGTCCTGCCCGACGCGGCGGACCGGGTCGGTGTCCGGATCCCAGGCGCTGCGCGCCACCCGGAACATCAGGTAGCCGGTGGCGATCATGTGCGCGACGACGGCCAGCACGTAGAACGCCTCGGGGAAGGTGTTCTGCGCCTTGACGTCGGTGCTTCCCGAATACAGGTACATCCAGATGGCCCAGAAGTGCAGGGCCTCCACGAGCTGCCAGACCAGGAAATCACGCCACCGCGGCCAGGCCAGGGCCGCCAACGGGACGAGCCAGACGACGAATTGCGGGGAATAGACCTTGTTGAACAGCACGAAGGCGGCCACCACCAGGAACAGCAGCGAGGCGACGCGGGGCCGCCGGGGGGCAAACAGTCCCAGCGCGCAGATCCCGGCGCAGCTGGCGGCGAACAGCCAGAACCCGGCGGCATTGATGACGTCCGGGGTGAATTCGGGGGCTCCGGGCAGCACGCCGGCCGCGAGGTTCCAGGCGTGCCACAGGGAGGACAGGCCGGCGCCCCGGTCGCGGGTGAACTCCAGGAAGTAGCTCCACGAGGCGTAGTTCGTGATCATGAACGGCAGGTTCACCGCCAGCCAGGCCCCTGCGGTACCCGCGCCGACGTGCAGCAGCGGCCGCCAACGCCCCGTGCGCAGCGCCAGGACGAGGACCACGCCCAGGAACAGGATCGGATAGACCTTCATCGAGGCGCCCAGCCCGATGAGGATCCCCGCCAGGACGGGCCGGTCGCGGGCGAAGGCCAACAGGGCCAACGCCAGGAACATCACCGCCCACATGTCCCAGTTGATCGTCGAGGCGAGGATGATCCCCGGAGCCAACGCCACCAGGGCAGCATCCCAGGGCCGCCGGCCGGCCGAGCGTGCCGTGGCGATGACGATGATGAACCACAGGATGACCACCATCAGCAGGTTCACGTCGAAGAAGGCCAGGGTCCGGTTGTAGTCCCCGGGAACCACCAGCAGCGCGGCGAACGAGGCGACCGCCGACATGAGCACGGGGTACTCGAACTGGGCCCCGTCGGCGAAGGGGGCGAAGGCATTCGTGTCGAACCCGCGGGCGTGGAACAGTGCCGACCAATCCGAATAGCAGGCCCAGATGTAGGCGTTGGAGCCACCCCAGCCGAGGGTCCGGCACATGTTCTTCGCCAGCACGGCCACGATGGCGGCCACGAGGGTGAGGGCCACCAGCACCCGCTCGACGGTCAGGAATCCGGGGTCCACCCGGCCCGGTGCGGTGAATCGCCCCAGGGGTCCGCCGATCACCTCGGTGAGACGGCGGAGCAGCGGGTCATTGCGGCTGGGCACCGTGATGCGCAGCGGGCCACGCCGGGGGCCGGCGGGCGCGTGCTTGCCGGTGAGGTGCCGGGGCGGGTCCTGAGGCTTCTCGCTCATGGGAATCAGCCTATCCGGCCCCGGGGCAGCATCCCGGGCACCGAATGGTCCCGCACGCATCACCCGCCGTTAACCCGCAGGTGGGTCCCCGGTTACATCGGCTCCCTACTGTCAAATGAATGAAAACGACACAGAGTCCCCGCGTGCTGGTGGTCATCCCCGCCCGCGGTGGTTCGAAGGGCATCCCCCTGAAGAACCTGCGGCCGGTCGGCGGCAGCTCGCTGCTGGCCCGCGGTGTCGACGCCGCCTGGGCCGCCCCCTCGGTCACCGACGTGGTCGTGAGCACCGACCACTCGCAGATCCGCAACGAGGCCCACGCCCACGGCGCCCGCGTCATCGACCGCCCCGCCACCCTGGCCTCCGATACGGCCACCAGCGAATCCGCGGTGCAGCATGTCCTGGGCACCCTGGAGACCCAGCCCGACGTCGTCGTGCTCCTGCAGTGCACCTCGCCCTTCATCAACCCGGCCCACCTGGAGGCCGCCATCCGCGCGGTCCTGGACGGGCAGGCGGACGTGTGCTTCAGCGTCACCGAGGACCATTCGTTCCTGTGGGCAGCACCGGAAGGCACGGTGGAGGCCGTCGGCCACAGCGCCACCTACCGTCCGCGCCGGCAGGACCGCGAGCCGCAATACCGCGAGACGGGCGCCTTCTACGCGATGCGCACCGCGGGCTTCCGCACCGCCGACCACCGCTTCTTCGGCACCCTGAAGTTCCAGATCGTGCCGCCGGCGGACGCCCCCGAGGTCGATTCGTTCGATGACCTCGCCGTCGTCTCCGCCCAGGCGCTGCGTCGCGAGGCAGGGCCGGAGACCCTGCCGGTGCTGGGCATCGACGCCGACGCCCTGGTCACCGACTTCGACGGTGTCCACACCAACGACCTGGCCCTGGTGGCGCAGGACGGCAGCGAATTCGTCACGGTCTCCCGCTCCGACGGCATGGGTGTGGCCCGGTTGCGCCGGGCAGGTGTGCCGGTGCTGATCCTCTCCACCGAAACCAACACCGTGGTCGCCGCCCGCGCCGCCAAGCTCGGCGTCCAGGTCCTCCACGGTGTCCAGGACAAGGCGGCCCGCCTCACGGCCTGGATGACCGAGCAGGGCCTGGACCCGGCACGCGTCGCCTACGTCGGCAACGACGTAAACGACGTCGGGGCCATGGACACGGTCGGATGGCCGATTGCCGTGGCCGATGCGCGTCCCGAGGCCCTGGCCGCGGCACGCATCGTCCTCCACAAACCCGGCGGCCACGGCGCCGTCCGCGAGGTCTGCGAACGCATCCTCGAAACCCAGAATCGACCGGTGGCGTCCCCGCTGCTGGCCACTACCCCCTGAACCCAACCCCAACGAAAGGGACCCCCTCATGACCACCGAAGCCATCAAGCAGGCAACCCCCGTGAAGATCGGTGACGCCCAGGTCGGCACCGGCCAGCCCGTCTACGTCATCGGCGAGATCGGCATCAACCACAACGGCGACGTCGACGTGGCCAAGCAGCTCATCGACATCTCCGCTGCCGCCGGCGCCAACGCCGTGAAGTTCCAGAAGCGCACCCCGGAGATCTCCACCCCGAAGGACATGCGCGACAAGATCCGCTCCACCCCCTGGGGCGAGATGACCTACCTGGACTACCGCTACAAGGTCGAATTCGGCGCCGAGCAGTACCGCGACATCATCTCCTACGCCCGCAGCCAGGGCCTGGAAGCCTTCGCTTCGCCGTGGGACGTGCCCTCGGTCGAGTTCATGGAGGAGCAGGGCGCCGCGACCCACAAGGTGGCCTCCGCGTCCGTGACGGACCTCGAGCTGCTCCGCGCCCTGCGCGAAACCGGCAAGCCGATCATCCTCTCCACCGGCATGTCCACGATCGAGCAGATCGACACGGCAGTCGAGACCCTGGGCACCGACAACCTGGTCCTGATGCACGCGACCTCGACCTACCCGCTGCCCCCCGAAGAGGCCAACCTGCGCATGATCCCGACGCTGCAGGAACGCTACGGCGTCCCGGTCGGCTACTCGGGCCACGAGCGCGGCCTGCAGATCTCGCTGGCAGCCGTCGCCCTGGGCGCCGTCACCGTCGAGCGCCACATCACCCTGGACCGCACCATGTGGGGCTCCGACCAGGCCTCCTCGCTGGAGCCGAAGGGCTTCGAGTCCCTCATCCGTGACATCCGCATCCTGCAGGACGCCATGGGCGACGGCGTGAAGAAGGTCTTCCCGGGCGAGCTGGCACCGCTGTCCCGCCTGCGCCGCATCGACTCCTAGCCACGAAGGACCACCCATGAACACCCCCTTGCTCAGCATCATCATTCCGGCGAAGGACCAGGCTCCATTCATCCGCGACACGATGACGAGTCTCCTGAACCAGTTCGATGATCCGCGGGCACTGGAGGTGATCTTCGTCGACGACGGATCGAGCGACGGCACCGGGGAGCTGGTCAGGGCATTTGCCGACCGGCTTCCCGGGCTGAAGACGCTGCGCAACGACGAGGCGCGGGGCCTGGCGACGGCCCGCAACCAAGGGCTGGACCAGGCCACCGGAGCTGCCATCGCGTTCCTGGACGGGGACGACTGGTTGGCGCCAGGACACCTGGCGTACTGCCTGGCCGAGTTGAACCGCCTCGAAGTGGACTTCGTCCGCGTCGACCACGTCCGGGTGACCAAGGGCCGGAGGGTGATCCACCGGGCCCCGCAAGCCCGGCGCAACACGGCACTCGACCCGCGCCAGTCGGTCCTCCCGCACACGGAAACCACCATGATCGACTACCCCTTCGCCTGGGCCGGCGTCTTCCACCGCCGCCTGGCCGACGCCGGGATGCTGCATTTCCCGGACGGCCTGTTCACTGCCGAGGACCGCCCCTGGATCTGGAAGCTGCACCTGCAGGCCAGCTCCTACGCGGTGCTCAGTTCGCTGGGCATCATGTACCGGCGGGGAGTGGCGACGTCCCTGACCCAGATCTACGATCGGCGCCAACTCGACTTCGCCCGGGCCTTCGCCCTCTCCTTCGAGGTGGTTGCTGCCGATCCCGAGGCCGAAAGGTTCTGGCCCAAGGTGATCCGCCAGTTCATGGCGGTCTCCTGCCACCATCTCTCCCGCAGCAACCAGATGACGCCGGACGTCAAGGCGGAACTGGAGCAGGTCATCACCGATACGATGGCAACCCTGCCCGAGCCGATGCTGGCCGACGCCTTCACGGCACTCGACGCCAAGCGCCGGCGGGTGCTGCTACCCCTGCGGCCCCCACACCATCTCCCCACCCGATCCACCACCGTCCTGGAAGGAGCCCGATGATCCAGCTGCTCACGGCTTCCACCTTGTTCCAGGTCGCCTCGCTGGCCGCCATGGTCGACGCCGACGCACTTCCGGCCACCGACGGCGAACGCGTCCTGGTGCTGATCGACGGGTCCCAGCAGCCCGAACTGACGGGCCGTCTCCAGGACGCCCCGGGATTTGCCGACCTGGCCCGCAGGTTCGACCGCGTCGCGGATCTCGGAGAGCTGCTCTTCCCCCGCCGTCCGGCGCAGTTCAACCCCCGGGAGGAGGAGCTGTACCTCTGGGAACGGCTGCTGCGCAGCTACTTCGGCCTGGGCGACGAGCCCCTGCAGTTGTTCGTGGACTCCGTCCAGGTCAACCCCACGCGGGCGATCCTGCGGATCTTCCACGATGCACCCTTCATGGTCCACTCCGACGGGCTCATGTCCTATGGACCCACCCGGAACCTGCTGCCACCGGCCCTGCGCCAACGGCTGGACGGGCTGCTGTACGTCGAACTGGTTCCCGGACTGGAGCCCCTGCTGTTGCGCGAGTTCGCGCCCCGGCTGGTCCCGGTCCCCACCCAGCCGCTGGCCGACGTCATCGACACCCTCGCCCGTTCGAACCCGCTCTCCGCCTCCGTTCCCGACGCAGGCCCAGCCGGCGCGCGGGGCTCCTCGACGGCCATGATCCTCGGCCAGTACCTGGCCCATCTGGGACTCGTGGACGACGAGGAGGAAAGTGTCCTGCACCGCGAGATGGTGCACGAGGCACATCGTCGTGGCGCCACCCGGATCGTCTTCAAACCCCATCCCTCGGCGGGACCGGCCTCCGGTCGCCAGATGGAACACGACGCCGTCGAACTCGGCATGGAGTTCATCGAGCTGCGCGATCCCGTGCTGGCAGAGGTGGCCGTGGCCATCGTGCGCCCCGACGTCGTCATCAGCTGCTTCTCCACCGCCTTGCTGTCCATCCGCGCCTTGTTCGGCATCGACTGCGCCGCGGTCGGGACCGAGATGATGCTGGACCGGCTGGCCCCCTACGAGAACTCGAACCGCATCCCGGTCACGCTGATCGACTCCCTGTTCCGGCGTGGCCTCCCGCTTCCCGCGGAGGATCCCGCCGGACGGGACGGCGCCCTGACCCAGCTGGTCACCGCCGTCGGATACTGCATGCAGCCACTGCGTCTGGCCGGGGAGGAGGAAACGGTCCGCCGTTTCCTGGACACCGATTACTTGCGCTACGCGGAATATTTCAAGCGCCGCCGCCTGACGCGGCTGGACCTGCCCGGCGGCCTGCCGCCCCGGTCCGGCGCCTGGGGATTCGCCCTGCGGCTGAAGCGGCACCTGCCCGCGCCCCTACACCGGCCCCTCCGACGCACGTTGCGGCGCATTCCCCGCCGTTTCATCCAGGGGGCATCCCGAGTTGGCCGTTCCTGAGACATGCACGCCCCGACGATGACTTCCCGTCCACGCAGGACGCGCCTGGTTCCCCAGGTCCAGCGTCCCCGTTTCGGCACTGCCCAGGTGTGGGTGGAGTCCCCCCTGCAGATGCTCAGCGCCATCGAGGCGCACGGCGCCGGATTGCTGGGCCAGCGGACCACGATCCACCCGCGGGGAGGCACCGCCGGCATGGACACCACGATGCGTACCCTCATGGGCCAGGCCCCGCTGGGCGTCAGGTTCGGGGAATCGGGTCTGCAGGTGCCACCGGCCCGGAGCCGGGGCGTCAACCGCTGGGTGACCGGCGACGCGTTCTCCGGTCGCATCCAGCGCGAACTCATGGGCCCCATCCGGGCCGACGAAGTGGTCATCATCGACGACGGCCTGGCCACGGTGAAACTGCTGGGCACCCTGACCAGTGACCGGCCGATGCCCTTGGTCCGGCCGCGGGCACCCCGCAGCGCGGCCCGCACCGCCCTGGGGCTGGCTGCCTGGTACCGGCTGCGTTCGCTCGCCCGCCAGGGCCGGCTCATGGCCCTGACCGCCCTGCCGATCCAGCGCGACGTCGAGGAGGCCTTCCGGGGTCTGGGCGGGCATCTGGAACACCACCGGTTCGAATGGCTGAGCACCCAGCCCGTCGAGGAGCAGTTCTTCGAACCCACCATCGTCGTCGGATCGGCCATGGCCGCCGACGGCCTCATCCAGGAGCAGCCCTACCTGGACTGGGTGATCGGGCAGACCGAGGATGGGCCGATCGGGTACTTCCCGCACCGTCGCGAGGAATCCTCCTTCCTGGACCGGCTGGCCGGGCACCCCCTGATCACGGTGCACCCCAACACGATTCCCGTGGAGATGCGGCTGCGCGGCCTGCGCCACGGCCAGAGTGTCCGCGCCCTGCCCTCCACCGTCCTGCCCTCCCTGCGGTTGCTGCTGGGTCCGAACCGGGTGCGGATCATCGGCCAACCGGTCGCTGAGCAGTGGTGGACCGACGCAGCGTCCCCCGGGCTGCGCACGCACCTGAGCAGTTCACTGGAGGACCCCACCTCGTGAACGCGCACCTGCCCACTGCGGAGGTGCGCACCCCCGGCTCCACGACCGGCTCCACCCCCGCAACGGACCCCGCCGCGCCGGCCCGACCGCGTATCCTCGCCGTGGCCGACAGCGACTCGTACTTCAAGTTCGCCTGCGCCACCCTGGACGCCCTGGGCCCCGAGTGGGACCGCCGGGTGGTCCTGGCGCGCACCCCGATCCTTCCCACTGCCGAACAGCGCCAGACCGCCGTGGCCGGGTCGTTCCTGGCGGACGGGCCACCGGTCCAGGTGCTGCCCGTGCGTTCCCTCGGCCCGCTGCTCGACGGTGCCGACGTGGTGCTGGCAGCAGCCACCGGGCCCGTGGTCCAGGAGGTCTTCCACCGCGCCGCGGCAAGCCATCTGGACCGGGTGCAGCGACCGCTGGTCCGGGCCCTGTCCCGCCTGCGACGCCAGGTCGGAGCCCCCTTCCGGCGGGCTTCCTCGTCCACCCGGAACCCGGACGACGCGTCCAGCGGACGCACCACTGCGCTGGTTTCGGCACTGCCCGGCGTCGCCTACCCGGCGACCGAGAAGGCCATGCGCTTCCGTGCACTGGGCGACGCCTTCCTCGCGCACAGCCACGCCGAGGCCCGTGATTTCGCCGATGTGCTCAACACGTTGGGCAGTCCGCAGGCAGTGCTCACCGCCCGGCTGCCGTTCCTGGGTTCGGTCGGCGAGCCCACCCCAGATGAGACGGCCGTGCACACGGTGGTCTTTGCGGCGCAGGCCAAGTTCCCGGTCGGGCGCACCGAACGCGAGCAGGTGCTCCAGGCATTGGCCCGAACCCGCAGCGCCCACCCAGCCGTCGAGGTCATCGTGAAACTGCGCGCCAAGGCCGGCGAACCACAGACCCACCGCGAGGAATTCCCCTACGACCGCCTCTGGGATGACCTGGTGGCCCGGGGACGCGTGGACGCCGGTGACGTCCGATTCGTCACGGGGTCGATGAACGCCGTGCTGCAGCCGGGCACCCTGATGGTGACTGTCTCCTCCACCGCAGTGCTCGAAGCCGTGGACCGCGGGCTGCCGGCGATCGTGCTGGGTGACTTCGGGGTCGGACCGGAACTGTACAACGGGGTTTTCGCCGGCAGCGGCCTGATCGGGACCCTGGCCGATGTCGAGGCTCTCACGGTCAGGCACCCGGATCCCGAGTGGCTGCAGGACCACTATTTCCACCCGCCCACCCCGGAAACCACGGCCCGCCTGCTCCGCCTGGCCGAGCTGGGCCGTGCCGGACGGCTGTCCACCTCACCCGCTGCGGTGGCCACGGCCCGCGGGCTCGCGGTGCGCAATCGGCTGCGCACCGCCTTGCCCGCACCGGCCCTGCGCCTGATCCGCACACTGCGCCCCTGACCCCCGCCCGGACGTCTCCGGTCGGGCCCGGGGAATACCACGGGCCGCGCGTCACTTAGACTCTTTATGGCCCTTGGCCGCCCAAGAAACTTTCTGCTGTAGGAGACACTGTGTCGGGAAACCCCATTCGGGTCGCAATCATTGGCGTGGGAAACTGCGCGACGTCGCTCATCCAGGGCGTGGAGTACTACAAGGATGCGGACGCAAAAACCAAGATTCCCGGCCTGATGCACGTGGAGTTCGGCCAGTACCACGTCAATGACGTCGAGTTCGTCGCGGCCTTCGACGTCGACGACAAGAAGGTCGGCCTGGACCTCGCCGAGGCCATCACCGCCAGCGAGAACAACACCATCAAGATCGCCGAGGTCCCGACCACCGGGATCACCGTCCAGCGCGGCCACACGCTCGACGGACTGGGCAAGTACTACCGCGAGACCATCACCGAATCCGCGGCCGACCCGGTGGACATCGTCGCGGCACTGAAGGAATCCCGCGCCGACGTGCTCGTCTGCTACCTGCCGGTCGGCTCGGAGCAGGCAGCGAAGTTCTACGCCCAGTGCGCCATCGACGCCCACGTCGCGTTCGTCAACGCCCTGCCGGTCTTCATCGCCGGAACCCAGGAATGGGCCGACAAGTTCACCGCCGCCGGCGTCCCGATCGTCGGAGACGACATCAAGAGCCAGATCGGCGCGACCATCACGCACCGCGTCATGGCGAAGCTGTTCGAGGACCGCGGCGTCACGCTGGACCGCACCTACCAGCTCAACGTCGGCGGCAACATGGACTTCAAGAACATGCTCGAGCGCGACCGCCTGGAGTCCAAGAAGGTCTCCAAGACGCAGGCCGTCACCTCCAACACCTCGGCGAAGCTCAGCGCCGACGATGTGCACATCGGACCGTCGGACTACGTCGCCTGGCTCGATGACCGCAAGTGGGCCTTCGTCCGCCTCGAGGGCCGCAACTTCGGCGACGCCCCGGTCTCCCTGGAGTACAAGCTCGAGGTCTGGGACTCGCCGAACTCAGCAGGCGTGATCATCGACGCCATCCGCGCCGCGAAGATCGCCCTGGACCGTGGCATCGGCGGCCCGCTGCTCTCGGCCTCGTCCTACTTCATGAAGTCCCCGCCGCAGCAGTTCAACGACGAGGCAGCCCACGAGAACGTCGAGGCGTTCATCCGCGGAGACCTCGAGCGCTAAGAGCCGCCGCCCACCGGCAGACGGCGGCCCGCCCCCACGGGTGGGCCGCCGTCGTCGTTTTCAGAACAGCCCCACGGCGTTCCCGTCGGCGTCCACGTCCATCCGCATGGCCGCGGGGACCTTGGGCAGCCCGGGCATGGTCATGACCGCCCCGGTCAGCGCCACGATGAAACCGGCCCCGGTCTTCGGGATGAGATCGCGCACCTGCAGCGTGAACCCCTCCGGAGCGCCCAGCAGGGTGGCATCGTCGGAAAACGAGTACTGGGTCTTGGCCATGCAGACGGGCAGGTCATCCCAGCCGTTCTCGACGATTTCCACCAACCGTTTGCGCGCAGCTGCGGAGAACTCCACGTCCGCACCACCGTAGATCTCCTGCACGATCTTGCGGATCTTCTCCTCGACGGGCAGCTCCAGGTCGTACAGCTGGTGGAACCCGGCACCCCGCTGAACGGCGTCGAGCACCTGCGCCGCCAATTCGGTGGCCCCGGCCCCGCCCTGCGCCCACACGTCGGCCACTGCCGCCTGGACCCCCTCGGACGCGCACCATTGCAGGACCACATCCAGTTCCGCGTCGGTGTCCCCGCCGAACTTGTTGATCGCCACCACCGGCGAGAGCCCGAATCTCCCGATGTTGCGCACATGCCGTGCCAGGTTCGGCAATCCCGCGCGCACCGCGTCCACGTTCTCCGGTCCCAGCCCGTCCTTGGGGACGCCGCCGTGCATCTTCAGCGCCCGGATCGTGGCCACCAGCACGACGGCGGAGGGTGGGCAGTGCGCATAGCGCGCCTTGATGTCCATGAACTTCTCGGCCCCGAGGTCGGCGCCGAAACCGGCTTCCGTGACCACGATGTCGGCCAGGCGCCGCCCGGTGTTGGTGGCAATGGCCGAATTGCAGCCGTGTGCGATGTTGGCGAAGGGCCCCCCATGCACCAGGGCCGGGGTTCCGGCAATGGTCTGTACGAGGTTGGGCTTGATCGCGTCCTTGAGCAGCAGCGTCAGCGCCCCCTGGACGCCGAGGTCGGCCACGGTCACCGGACGGCGGTCAAAGGTGTATCCGATGGTCATCCGGCCCAACCGCTCCCGCAGATCCGGAAGATCGGTGGCGAGGCAGAACACGGCCATGACCTCCGAGGCGACCGTGATGTCGAACCCGTCCTGCCGCGGAGTCCCCTCAGTCGGCCCGCCCAGGCCGATGACGATGCTGCGCAGCGCGCGGTCATTGATGTCCATGACACGTTTGAAGGTCACGCGCCGCGGGTCGATGCCCAGCTCGTTGCCCTGTTGGATGTGGTTGTCGACCAGGGCCATCAGCAGGTTGTTGGCACTGGTGATGGCGTGGAAGTCGCCGGTGAAGTGGGTGTTGATGTCCTCCATCGGCAGGACCTGCGAGTACCCGCCGCCGGCTGCCCCGCCCTTCATCCCGAAGATGGGACCCAGCGAGGGTTCACGCAACGCGATCATGGTCCGTGTGCCCGTCGCCGCCAGGGCATCGCCCAGGCCGACGGTGACCGTCGATTTCCCCTCACCGGCGGGCGTCGGCGACATCCCGCTGACCAGCACCACGCGGCCGGGGGTTCCACTGGCGGCCGGGAGGTCCTTCAGGTTGATCTTGGCCTTGTAGCGGCCATAGTGTTCCAGCGCTTCTGCGGGGATTCCTGCCGTGGCGGCGATGGCCTCGATCGGCTTCAACGTCGCGCGTTGCGATATGACCAGGTCATTCATGGTCCCGACGTCGTCTTGCTGTCCATTGCTGCTGGTCATCTGCCCACTGGCCCTTCCGGCCATCGGCCGATGTCTCACGGCGAACCACGTTGTTGCGCCGGTCAACCCCAAGCTACCAGCGATGCACCGCCGTCGTCCCGGGATCGTGCCGACCGGTTTAAGCGGCAAAGCCCGCCGGTGAAGCCGGCGGGCTTTGCGGTGGGACCGGATCGGTCAATCATGGTTTTCCTCCTGGTGGTCGGTCGCTGATCTGGCCGGTGGGACCGGCGGCGTACCTGACTACCGCAGACGGAAAAGCATTTCCGGGGGGAGCTGGGATTCGTAGCGGTTCTTCGGCTGCGGGTTGTACCGGGTGGTCAACCATGGCGAGCTGTTGAGCTTGCTGCGCTTCTTTTGCATGTCATTCACCTCCCCGGTGCACATCGGGGTGGGATGACGCCCGGACGACCGGCTCATGGACCTGGGGCCGGGCGCGCAAGACGTCGGGGCCGGTGAGGAAGAGCTCGGCGGAACGGAGGCCAGAGGAGCGGGTGTTGCTGGATTGCGCGGACATCGCTGTTCTTTCGTTCGAAAACCTCGGGATGGGGAGGTCTGGAACAGCGGCGCTGGTTTCTAGCGGTTCGCCGTTCCGGAGGCGGGGACAGAGGCACGATCACGGAATCCGCCAACGTGCGCAGTGGTAGCCACTGCATTCGTGTTCTGGATGATCATCACCATTCCCACCTCCTTCGGTGAACAGGCCGGCAAACCGGCGGCTAATAGGTCCGCGGATCGAAACGTTCTCATTGAGATGTCTCAATCACAGGTTTAAAACTAGCCCAGGTCGGACCGTGGCGCTAGTCCTGGGCCGGAAAATCTTCAAAATTCCCGTCGACGCACGGTGCGCCGGGCCCGACACGCCGTGCCGGGCCGGTCGGCTACAGCCCCCAGGCCTCCACCGCGGGGGTCTTCTTATCCCAGCCCAGGCGGCAGACCTCGGCAGTCCCGAGCAGGAAGTGGCGTCCCTGACGCGCGTCGAGTCCGAGCCAGGTGGCCGCAAGGATGCGGCTGAAGTGGCCGTGGGAGAAGAGAATGGCGTTGCCCCCGCCGGCCAGTTCAGTGCGGACCCGCTGGACGATATGCTCCGCGCGTGCGCCGACCTGTTCGATCGATTCTCCCCCGGGAACCCCCTGGTCCCAGATCAGGTAGCCGGGGTCCTTCGCGCGGATGTCGGCCGACCGGATGCCCTCATAATCGCCGTAGTCCCACTCGTGGGCGTCCGCCACGGGTTCCGCGTCCGGAAAACCGGCCAGCTCGGCGGTGTGCCGCGCCCGGTGCAGTGGGCTGGTCATGACCAGGGAGAATTCCGTCCCCGCCGCTCGGATAGCCGTCAACGTCTCCCCGGCCTTCCTGGCCTGGTCTTCCCCGTGCGGGGTCAACGGCAGATCAGTCAGTCCGGTGTACTGGCCGCTTCGCGACCATTCGGTTTCACCGTGGCGCACCAGCCACAGGCGGGGCAATTCACTCATCGGGGGTCCTCCAACTCGTCAGTGGGTTCGGTGGCGGCTCGTGCCGCATCGCGCCGGCCGGGAGCACCGGCGTCGTCGTGGTCTTGTCCTGCCCACCACTGGAGCAGGGCAGCTGACGCTGCCTCGGGCCCCAGCTGCCCCTGGTCCAACCGCAATTCCAGGAGGAACTTATAGGCGCGGCCCACGGCCGGCCCCGGCGCGATCCCCAGCAGCTTCATGATCTGCCCACCGTCGAGATCCGGCCGCATGGACTGCATTTCCTCTTGTTCGGCGAGCTCCGCGATCCGTCGTTCCAGGTCATCGCAGGCGAACGCCAGGTGGTCGGCCTTGCGGCGGTTACGGGTGGTCACGTCGGAGCGGGTCAGCCGCAGCAGCCGCTCCAGGACCGGCCCGGCGTCCGTGACGTAGCGGCGCACCGCGGAGTCGGTCCAGCCCGCGTCGCCATAACCGTAGAAGCGCATGTGCAGTTCGACCAGGCGGGCCACGGCCTTGATGGTGTCGTTGTCGAACCGCAGGGCCCGCATGCGCTTCTTGGCCAGCTTGGCGCCGACCGCGTCGTGATGGCGGAAGCTCACTGCCCCGTTGGCTTCGAACCTCCGGGTGGCCGGTTTGCCGATGTCGTGCAGCAGGGCGGCGAAGCGCAAGACGAAATCGGGGCCGGGCACCTCCCCGTCCGGTCCGGTCTCCAACGCCGCCGCCTGCTCCAGCACCTGCAGCGAATGCTGGTAGACGTCCTTGTGCCGATGGTGCTCGTCGACTTCCAGGCGCAGGGCGGAGACCTCAGGCAGTACGCGGTCGGCCAAGCCGGTGGACACGAGCAGATCGACCCCGACGCGCGGCTCAGCGCCCAGGATCAGCTTCACCAGTTCGTCACGGACGCGTTCCGCGGAGATGATCTCAATTCGCCCCGCCATCTCGGTCATCGCCTGTTCGACCTCCGGGGCGACCGTGACGCCGAGCTGGGAGGCGAATCGGGCGGCGCGCATCATCCGCAGGGGGTCATCGGAAAAGGAAGCCGTCGGGGTGCCGGGCGTGCGGATCATGCCCTTTTCCAGATCGCCAAACCCCCCATAGGGGTCGACCAGCTCGAGCTGCGGCAGCCGCAAGGCCATGGAGTTCATCGTGAAATCACGGCGCCGAAGGTCCTCCTCCAACGAGGTGCCAAAGGCGACAGCGGGCTTGCGCGACTCCGGGTCATAGGCGTCGGCCCGGTAGGTGGTGACCTCGATGGTGTGTTCCCCGCGACGCAGGGCAATGGTCCCGAACGCCCGGCCGACCTCCCAGGTGGCATCCGCCCAGCCCGCCACCGCGGCCAGCGTCTGGTCCGGATCCGCGTCGGTGGTGAAATCAAGATCCGGCGACACGCGGCCCAGGAACAGGTCGCGGACGGGCCCACCCACGAGGGAGAGCTCATGGCCGGCTGCCGTGAAACGGTCGGCGATCTCGAAGACGACGGCGGGGAGGAGGGCCCTGAGGGCGGTTGGCGCGGGTAACTGCTGCATAGTGCATTAAGCTTGTCAGATTTTTCCGCCCCCGCCTGACGCGCGTCATGTGCGGGGCGGACGCATGTGCACACCAAAGATGGATAGAGTGGCTTCCATGGCCCATCCAGTTCCCCGCGCTCCGAAGCGCACTCCGCTGAACGCCTCCATGGCGTCTGCGCAGCCGGGCCATCACGCATTGCCCACTGTCGAGGAAGTTTCCTCCGGTGGCGTGATCGTTGATACCTCGCTGCCGCAGCTCCCCGTCGCCATCATCGCCCGGTACAACCGTGGCGGACGTCTCGAATGGTGCCTGCCCAAGGGACATCCAGAGGGCGAGGAAACCAACGAAGAGGCAGCCGTCCGCGAAGTCGACGAGGAAACCGGGATCGCCGGCCGGATCCTCGCACCGCTGGGCAGCATCGACTACTGGTTCACCGTGTCGAACTACCGGGTACACAAGACGGTCCACCACTTCCTGCTCGAAGCCACCGGCGGCGAACTGACCATCGAAAACGACCCCGACCATGAAGCAGTCGATGTCGCCTGGATCCCGATCGCGGACCTGGGTAGGAAACTCTCCTTCCCCAACGAACGTCGCATCGCGGAGTTGGCCCGCGAAGTCCTCCCGCAGCATGGCAACTGAGACCGCCACGGACCAGAAAAGTGGTTCGCACGCGAAGGCGTATGCCCTCATGGCATCCGGCACCATGGTGTCCCGGGTCCTGGGCTTCGTGCGTACCGCGCTGCTGGCCGTGGCCATCGGCTCCAACGCCAACGTCGCCGACATCTTCGAAAAAGCCAATGTCATCCCCAACATCATCTTCATGTTGTTGGCCGGCGGCATCTTCAATGTCGTCCTCGTCCCGCAGCTGATCAAGGCCTCCCGGGCGGCGGACAAGGGATCTGACTACACCAGTCGGCTCATCACGCTGACGATCGTGGTGATGGGCGCGTTCACGGTCCTGTTGACCCTGGGGGCCGGGCCGATCATCACGGTGTTGACCAAGGGCTGGTCTCCGGCGGCCATCGAATTGGGGACGACCTTCGCCTACTGGTGTCTGCCCCAGGTCTTCTTCTACGGTGTCTACGCAGTGGTCGGCCAGGCCCTGAACGCCCATGGCCGTTTCGGCTCGTACATGTGGGCGCCGGTGGCGAACAACGTCGTGCAGATCGTGGTCATCCTCCTGTTCATGGCCTCTTTTGGGGCCAACGGCAGCAATCCCCATACGGTGGGCAACTGGACGACGGCACAGACCATCTGGCTTGCCGGCGGTTCGACGCTGGGCATCGCCATCCAGGCGATTGTCTTGTTCGTCCCGCTGGCGCGGTCCGGGCTACGCATTCGCCCCAAGTTCAATTGGCGCGGCATGGGCCTACGCCACGTCGGCAAGCTGGCCGCCTGGACCCTGGTCTCCATGACCGTGGGCAACGTCGCTTCACTGGTGTACGCACGGCTGGTCTCCAGCACAGTGGGCGCCCGCGACTCGCTTCCATCCGCCGAAGCCGCAGCAATACCCGGCGAGCAGGCACTGAATGCGATGCAGCTGGTCACGGTGCTACCCCATTCCATCTTCGCCCTGTCCCTGGCCACTGTGCTGTTCAACGAGCTCTCGCGCGCCTTTGCCGACGGCAAACCCGAAAAGGTGGCCCCCACCCTCTCCCTCGGGCTGCGGACGACGGCAATCCCCGTCGTGTTCGCGACCGTGGCCTTCATCGTCCTGGCCGGACAGCTGGGACGCCTGTTTGCCGGTTCCGGGCCGAACGCGGCCATTGCCGGTGCGGCGATTGGCCAATTGCTGTTGCTGACGGCGCTGGGATTGCCCTTCAAGAGCGTCCATTTCTTCCTGATCCGCGTGTTCTTTGCCGAGGAGGACACCCGGACCCCGATGGTGATCCAAACCGCGATCGCCGTCATCGGCGTCGTCCTGGCGTATGGGCTGGCGGCCGCCCTGCCGGCGACGAAGATCGCCCTGGGAATCGCCTTGCTGTTCGGGGTCACCAACATCGCCTCCGCGGTCCTGGCCCATGTCCTCGTCGTCCGTCGCTACGGTGACTACGGAATACGCGAAGTCCTCGACAGCTACATCCGCATCGGATGGTTCTCGGTGCTCTCCGGTGCCGCCGGAATGGTCGTGCTCTGGGCGATGGGCGGGTTCACGAACGGTTTTGCCTGGCAGTCGATCATCGCGGCCCTGGTGACCATTGCGGTCGTGGGCAGCGTCATGGCCGTCGTCTTCCTCCTCCTGCTCAAGGCGGCCCGCGTTCCCGAACTGCAGAATTTCATCGGACCGCTCGCTCGCCGCATCCCGGACTTGGGCAAAAGGTTGCGCCGATAGGGGCCGATGACATACGGCGCGGGCACGGTCACCGGTAGCATGGACACAGCAAAGCACGAGGGTGCCCAGGTACCCACCATCAATCCCGGGAGTCAATAGTGTCGCAGCCCATCGATGTCGGAACCATCCTGGGAGGCCGTTACAAGGTCACCGAACTGGTTTTGACCTCCGCCGACGGCGACGCCGTCTTGGGCGGGATGGATCAGGTACTGAACCGCTCGGTGAGCATCCTCGTTGCCGCTCCAGAAAACGCCAGCCAGGTAGCCACCAGTGCCCGTGAGATCGCCACGGGTGAACGGTACGGATCGATGCAGGTCCTGGACTTGGGTATTTCCGATGGCAGCACCTACCTCATCACCAACACGGCCAGCCCAGCCGACCTGCTTGATCTCGTCATCCAGCGCGATGCCCCGTTCGTCGAGCCCTTCTACACCGACACGCTCGGATCGGAGATCTTCGGCGTGACCCGTAGCGCCGAGCCCGAAGTCTATGAGGACGAGGACGAGTACTGGGAGGAGCTGGAGGCCAACGAGGAGCGCAATGTCGGCGGGCGCGTGGCCAAGCGCCTCACCGGACTGACCAACCGCTTTGGACGAGGCAAAAAGGACGACGACGCTGCGGTCGCGGGCGCGGCGGGCGCCGGGTCCGCGGTGGCAGCCGCTGGGGCCGCCTCTGCTGCTTCGTCTCAGGATGCCGGGGAGCCGGATGGCCAGGCCGCCAACCCGGCCACCGCAGCCGCCCCGGGCATCCCGGAACGGCCCCAAGTACCACCAAAGACCCCGACAACCACTGCCCACCCCGTTACGCGAGCAGACTCCGAGGAGGCGCGGGGCACGGAAGCGGTGACCCACTGGGGTGCCGCCGACGATGAAACTGCCCCCAGCGGTGGATCGCAGCTTGAGGTGGATACCGCAAACGGCGACATCGTGGGCCCCGCAGCGGTGACGGCGGCCGGCTCCGAGGTTTCCGAGCACTCGGCGGAGCCAGTCCAAGAAGCGCCCTACGAACGACCGGCTTCGGTTTTCCCGGCAGCTGCACGCAATTACTCTGCCGCGCCCAGCGAACCGGAATATGCCGACGACGACTCCGACAACGAAGAGTCTGCCGGTGCGGGGAAGATGACCCGAATCCTGGTCGGGGCGCTACTCGTCGTGGTCCTCGTGGTCGGCGTCGTCTTCGCATTCAACACCTTGGGCAAGAACAATACCGCCCCGGTCGCTGGGGATTCCGCCCAGGGAACGAACTCGGAGGCAGGAGCCAATTCCTCCGGCGCGTCGGAGTCCGACTCGAACGCGCCGACCGCAGCTCCGGAAATCGCGGATCTCACGCGCTTGGTGCCGGGGAACCAGGCTCTCAATGCCGAAACCGACTCAACCTTGGCGAAGGCCATCGATGGCAGCCAGGGAAGCATGTACAGGTCCTACTCATACACGACTCCGGAATTCGGCGGGTTCGCCTCCAACATGGTGCTGGTGGCGAAGCTGAAGGACGAAGCTACCGTTTCCGAGGTCCAGCTGACCGGCCTCAATGCAACCGGCGGTTCCTTCCAAGTCAATGTCGGCGATAGCGAAGATCTGGGCTCAGCCCAAGAGGTGGCATCCGGATCCTTCACGGGGCCGACGGTTACAGTTCCTGTTTCAGGAGACGGCAGCAAGGGCGTGAAGGGCAAGTACGTGTTCATCAACGTGACGGAATTGCCGCGGCTCGCCTCAACGTCGAATAGTTCACGTCCCTATGGACTCCAGATTTCCGAGATCAAGGTGTCCTGACACCCCACCGGGAATACCGACCAGCACGACACCGTTGTGCAGGGCAAGAGATGACCAACATTTCCGTGCCGGAAGCCGACTCCCAGCACGGACCAAACCCGGAGGTACACACAGCGTGGCCACAGAAACATCAGATGCCATCCGCGATGTCATCATCATCGGTTCGGGGCCCGCGGGGTATACGGCAGCCGTGTACACGGCTCGGGCCAATCTGGCACCCCTCGTCATTGCAGGATCCGTCACTGCCGGCGGCGAATTGATGAACACGACGGACGTGGAGAACTTCCCCGGCTTCCGCGAAGGAATCCTCGGGCCCGATCTGATGGACAACATGCAGGCCCAGGCCGAACGTTTTGGTGCTGAGATCCAATACGAGGACGTCGCTTCGGTCGACCTGTCCGGCGATGTGAAGAACGTAATACTCGCCGACGGGACCGAGTACAAGGCCCGTGCAGTCATCGTTTCCACGGGTTCCGCCTACCGGGAACTTGGATTGCCCAACGAAAAGCGCCTCTCCGGTCATGGCGTCTCTTGGTGCGCCACGTGTGATGGGTTCTTCTTCCGCGAGCAGGAAATCGCCGTGATTGGCGGCGGTGACTCCGCCATGGAAGAAGCGCTCTTCCTGACCAAATTCGCTTCGAAGGTGACCGTGGTTCACCGTCGCGAGGAACTTCGAGCTTCCAAGATCATGGCAGACCGTGCACTGGCACACCCCAAGATCGAATTCATCTGGAATACGGCCGTTGACGACGTGGTGGGTACGGACAAGGTTTCTGGCCTTCAGCTGGTGAACCTGATTGATGGCACCACATCCGAACTGCCGGTCACCGGCGTATTCGTGGCGATCGGAAATGACCCAAGGACAGATCTGGTGAAAGACCAGTTGGACCTGACGTCTGAGGGCACCATAGCCGTGCAGGGACGTACCTCAAAGACGAACTTGGACGGTGTCTTCGCGGCCGGCGACGTCATCGACCCGACGTACCGCCAAGCAGTCACGGCTGCCGGCTCCGGCTGCGTTGCCGCACTCGACGTCGAACACTACCTCTCGAACCTGACGGTGCCGGCCGACAACAGCACTGCCGTATCCAACTAATTTCCTCAAGAAAGGGAGAATGAACATGAGCCAGGCAAAGGACGTTACAGACAGCTCTTTCCAAGCTGACGTGCTGGATTCCTCCAAGCCCGTGATCGTGGATTTCTGGGCAGAATGGTGCGGGCCGTGCCGCATGCTGTCCCCAATTCTGGATCAGATTGCCGCAGAGCACTCCGAGAAGATCGACGTGGTGAAAGTCAACGTCGACGAGAACCCGGGCATCGCTGCCAAATACGGCATCACCAGCATCCCCGCGGTTTACGTCTTCCAAAATGGAGATCACGTAGCCACGTCCATCGGAGCGAAGCCGAAGCAGGCTCTGGAACAAGAGTTCGCAGCCTACCTCTGACACAGAAAACCCAGGATCGCCGCACAGCGGCCAGTACAGGGTAGGAGGGGCCGTAGCCGTCGTCAGACGGTTACGGCCCCTCCTTTTTGCTTGCCCCAGACGCGCTGTACCGTTCCCTGAGAGCCCGAGGGACTCGACTTCCGACTCACCAATACCAAGTACTTCCCCACGGTCACCATATGGATTGCAGGGCGATTACGAGGACTTCCCCCGCTGAGGGGCACTGAGGCGGACACCCACTTCACGCTCCAGGCCCCCGATACGCAGCTGAATTCTGTGTGTGAACCCCACGTGGTTACTAACCAACTGCAATTGCTTGTTTTCCCCTTGAAACCCTGTTCTGGTGCGACGGCGCCCTTGCCCGCGCCAGAGGCCCACGCAACATACGCTGACAGGTCTCGGCAGGTCCGCGGCATCAATGCATGGAGACGTTCTACTGGCCTCCATGCCATGCCTTGCATATTCTCACATCAAATGTGGACATCACATGACGCTCGTCCCAAATCGAAAACTGGCATTCGCCGCTTAAGGCGGTAGGCGATCCACGCAAGTACCGCACGCCATCGTCAAGAACTCGCCCCTGTGAACCGTCCTCATGATACGTGCTCTCTTCGGGGAGATGCTGATGAAGTCTGCCAGTTTGCAAGCGCTGGTCCCAGGACACCCTCCAATATCATTCCCTCGACTTGAAGCAACGACTAGACATATGCAGGTCGATTCCGGGTGCTCTTTACAATTATCCGTGGCGTGACCCGGAACTGTAGGAGAAGAGTTTCACGTGAAACCATGCGGTCTCGGAGGCTGCGCCACGAATTCTTAGCCTGTCTGGCGGATTGCCTTGAGCCTACGAGTCGCGCAATAACCGAATCAAGAAGGTCGCCTCGACCGTCCTGATCGTGTCGAGATGGCCTGGATAGCCATGAACACGGGGCAGCGGGATTGTACTTGCCGAGGGGTTTCCAGGGGGAAGCAGCTCACGATCCGTTCCACAGCACGCTTGAACCAAACATATCCGGGAGCGCGGTAGGAGCTATATGCCAAGTCTTCGAACGCCACAAAAACGAGAGGTATATCCGAAGCTTGGGAAACTCCCGTGGGATCGTTCGTCAATGTTCCACGTGGAACATAGACGATAGAACGGTCTACTTCTCTGGGGTCGGCGAAATGACGCTCATGATTCTGTTCAGATCATCCACGCTGCCAAATTCGATACTGACGCGACCCTTCTTTGCGCCAAGAGTAATCTTAACGTTTGTATCCAAGTGATCAGACAACGAATTGGCCAAGTAGTCCAGTCGCTCGTGCCGTGCGGTCGATCTAGGCGTCTTCTCTTTCGTGGGGCGCCTAAGCCCATCGCTCATCGCGACGAGCTCCTCAGTAGCCCTGACGGACAAACCTTCGTTCACTATCCGCTGGGCAACGCGCTCCATCTCCGCATTGTCTGACAATCCAAGGAGCGCCCTCGCGTGACCCGCAGACAAGACGCCAGCTGCAACCCGACGCTGCACCAGCGCAGGCAGCTTCATCAGACGAATAGTGTTCGAAATTTGCGGTCGTGAACGTCCTATTCGGTCGGAGAGCTCTTCTTGAGTGCACTCGAATTCCTGCATAAGTTGCTGGTAGGCCGCAGCTTCCTCCAGGGGATTGAGTTGGGACCGATGCAGATTCTCAAGGAGCGCGTCCCTTAGCAGATCCGTATTCGACGTATTTCGGATAATCGCAGGAATTTGTGAGAGCCCTGCAGCCTGAACCGCGCGCCACCGACGCTCGCCCATGACGAGTTCATACTTCTCCTCGTTCTCTTCGCCCGACGGACGAACAACAATGGGTTGAAGCAGTCCCACTTCGCGAATCGAGTGAACGAGCTCTGCCATGTCATCTTCATCGAATGATGTCCGCGGTTGCTTACGGTTGGGATGAATATCTCCGACCGCGATCTCGGCAAACGTTGCCCCGGGGACCGCTATCAACGTTTCACGTGAAACAGCATCCGATGCGGTGGCATTTTCATTCATCGTCGGGGCTGCAGCAGCCGGCAACGACGCATTCTGTAGCTCGGTATCCGTGTTCGGCGCATCGGGCACACCGCGCTCATCCTTCTGCTGCATAACCTGTCCGAGGACATCAGGGACCGCGACGCGCCTGTTTCGACTGTTGGCAGTTGATTTCTTCGCGCTTGAAGTGTCCGCACCAGAGACAGAAGCCGATGACTCTGTACTACCTGGCGAAAAGAACATATCTACCGGGCGGGACTTTCGAGCCTGTTCCTTGCCAGTCGAACGAACGGCCTTCGCTGAGGGGGTGGCCGGCGTGACCCTTGATTGCGCCGGAGAGTGCTCGGCACCACCAACTGATCCCTCAGAATCCGACGCTATGCGCGAAGCTCTCTTCGCGGAATCCTTCGCATTCGTCGTTTCACGTGAAACCTTCGAGGTAGCGGGCCGAACGTCCGTTTCACGTGAAACATCGGCTGCACCCGAGGAAGTTGTGGATGGCCCCTGGGAAATGGACTCCTTGCCCTTGGAATCTTCTGTCGAAGAAATCTCCGGGGTTGTATCAGCGGCCCCCAAAACGCCCTCATCCTCTGAAACCGGGCTTCCGGAAATGAGAGCACCAAGGCCTCGCCCTAGTCCACGCCGCTTCTCTGCCATCGTCCGTCCTCTCAACCTCACCACTCCGCCATTGATGGCGCAATTACCTCAGTCAAGAGTCTACTGGCAACCACACCGTTCTGGGTGGCAGGCTAGCCGCGTTCCGCTATCTCCGCGGCCGCCTCAAGGTAGGAAAGAGCACCCGTGGAGCTGGGATCGTAGGTCACGACGGTCTGTTGGTAACTTGGCGCCTCAGAGATCCTCACAGAGCGCGGAATCAGGGCACCAAGTACTTGATCCGGAAAGTGTTCTCGGACTTCAGCAGCGACCTGTGAGGCCAAATTGGTACGTCCGTCGTACATAGTCAGCAGAATGGTGGAAACAACTAATTCAGAGTTCAGATGTTTCTGAATAAGCTCAATATTGCTGAGAAGTTGACTGAGACCTTCCAGTGCGTAGTACTCACACTGAATGGGAATCAGGACCTCACGGGCAGCCACGAATGCGTTAACTGTCAGCAAGCCCAGGCTGGGAGGGCAATCAATGAATACATAGTCAATTCTCTCTTGGCCGAGTTCCTCCCGAGTCGCCCGATAAACGTCCAAAGCCCTGCGGAGACGTTGTTCACGAGCAACGAGGGATACCAGTTCGATTTCGGCGCCGGCAAGGTGGATCGTCGCCGGAGCCACTAGAAGGTTTTCGAATTGTGGACACGGTGCCAGCACATCGGCCAAAGGCACGTCGTTGATCAGCACGTCGTAGATGCTCTCGACTTCTGCATGGTGCTCGATCCCCAGCGCAGTAGAAGCGTTCCCCTGAGGGTCGATGTCCACCACGACGACATTCATTCCGGCCTTGGCCAAAGCCGCCGCAATGTTCACTGTGGTTGTCGTCTTACCGACACCACCCTTTTGGTTGCTAACGGTGAGGAATCGAGTCGTCTCCGGTTTCGGCAACGACCTTCCGTCTAGCCGTTCGCGACGCCTGTTCTCGTTCGCAAGCTGACTCGCCAATGGGGTGCTTTCATCTATGCTGTCCATCATGTCCCGGACCGGTGCCTTCGCTTCAGACTGAACTTCTTCTTGGTGCTCGATGGTGTCGTCCTCCAGAAAAATACGATCCCTGCGCCGACATCTGGGTGGTGCCAGGGTGTTTCACGTGAAACGGCGAGATCAACTTCTTTAGGCTGATTTGAAAGCGACAAATGCTGCCTACCAGGATACGTGACAGGACAATCCGTAAAAGGGATCATTTTCCTCTTCACGTCCACATGCTCCTGACAACGTCGGTGACGGCGATCGTCACCCGTACAGCCTACCGTTTAGCTAGACACGCCCACACTGATCCGTACGACTGTCGTCGGCTCAGACAGAATATCCTGCCCCGTAGTCACGACCTTCGTATGTTGAGCGCCCAATTTTCGAAGGACCTTCGATGCCTTCTGCACTTCTTCTGCAGCACTCCGTCCCTTGATCGCCAAGACTTCTCCGTGCCCGTGCAACAAGGGAATCGTTAGCCGCGCCAGGTTTCCCAGGGCCGAAACCGCCCGTGCTGTCACAACATCCGCATTGACGTGCTCGACAGCCTGCTCGGCCCGAGAGCGGTAGATCGTCACATTGTCGAGTTCAAGATCATCAACGACTTCATTCAACCAAATGCAGCGCCGCTCCAACGGTTCGATTAGGGTCAGCATCAGATCCGGTCGAGCAATGGCAAAGGTAAGTCCAGGCAGGCCGGCTCCGCTCCCAACATCGGCCACGTCTGCGCCTTCCGGAATGAGGTCGGCTACGACGGCGCAGTTCAGTACGTGACGGCTCCATAACCGCGGGACCTCACGTGGCCCAAGCAGTCCTCGTTCCATGCCAGAGGTCGCCAAATGGTCTACGTAGCGAGTAGCCAAGGAGAGCCGTGGACCGAATACTACTTCGGCGGCTTTGCTCTCTGCTTCGGTCGGCAGGACTACCTGACTCACATTGCTCCCGGTTCTGGCTGCTGGTTAGTACGGCTCTGGACGAAATGGAAACTAGGAGCTGACGCCTGAAACGACGATGTGCCGTCGGCTGCCTTCACCTTCGGACTCGCTGTGCAGGCCAAGATCAGCGACAGTGTCGTGGACGAGCTTACGCTCGTAGGCACTCATCGGTTCCAGAGCCACTACGCCACCATCGGCCTTGATCGTGGAAACAGCCGCCTCGGCTAACTTCCTGAGCTCACCTGCACGCCCGTTCCGATATCCGGCGATATCGAGAACAAGCCGAGAACGATTCCCGGTCGCGGAAAGGACTGCCAGACGTGCCAGTTCCTGCAGTGCTTCCAATCCTTCGCCGTCTGCCCCAAGAAGCTCTTTCAGGGCGGATGCGTCATCGCCTTCGCTGACAATAGAAATGTAGGTCCGCCCACTACGGATTTCAATATCAATATCACCGTCGAGATCGGCGATATCAAGAAGTTCCTCGAGGTAATCTGCAGCGATATCTCCCTCTTCCTCGACACGGCTGACACCGTCAGGGGAGGGAGAGGACGCGGACTCCGGCCCCTGTGCTACCAGGCTGTCTGGAACCTGCTCAGTCTCATTGGCATTCCCGTCGACGGCACTCATCGTTTACTTCCTCTTCCTGTTCTTACGCTGTGGCTGCTCGCGTTGGCCCTTGGGTTCAATGACCTCGGGTTCAGCCACTTCCTCGTTCTTCTTGTGGCCTACCGGAGGCAGCCCCTTGGCCGCACGCCTTGCATTCAGTTCACGTTCCGCCTGTGACCCAGGAGTCGGGTTGTTCCGGATCACGTAGAACTGCTGTCCAAGTGTCCAAACGTTGGTCGCTGTCCAATAGATGAGAACACCAATGGGGAAGTTGATGCCACCAATGCCGAAAACCAGCGGAAGGATGTACATCATCATCTTCTGCTGCTGCATGAAAGGCCCCTCAAGGGCTTCCTTGGTCATGTTCTTCGTCATGATCTGTCGCTGGGTGATGAACTGGCTCGCTGACATCGCGACGATCATGACAATGGCAGTGATGATGACAGCAATCTTCGGGGCGCCAGAATTGATGGTCCCCAGGAAGGTCTCCGAGAGGCCGGCACCGAAGATGGTCGAGGCGTCGAAGCTCCGTACGTGTTCCACCGACAATGCGCCTACCGAGTGACCCTCGGCACTCGCCCTGGAGGCATTGTTCAATACTCGGAAGAGCGCGAAGAAGAATGGCATCTGCACGAGAATCGGCAGGCAGGACGCCAGCGGGTTCGTCTTGTGCTTCTTGAAGAGTTCCCGCTGCTCCGCAATCATGGCCTGCTGGGAGAGCTGGTCCTTCTTGCCCTTGTACTTTGCTTGGAGCTTCCTAAGATCTGGCTGCAGTACCTGCATGGCCCGTTGGGCCTTGATCTGCTTCACGAACACGGGGATAAGCGCCGTACGGATGAGCAGCACCAAGAAGATGATGGACAGCGTCCAGGTCCATCCTGAATCCGGGTCCATACCCACGAAAGTGAAGACTGCGTGGAAAGCCCGAAGGATCCACGAGACTACCTGCGTGAAAGGCCACAGGATTGTGTCTAGGAAGTTCATTACCGGTTATGCTCCTCGTGCCACGTGCGCGGCATCGTCGTCGGCGGGAATCGGCGGATGATTCAACACCATGATCTTGGGGGCTTTGCCTTCTGGCCAAATCCGTCGCCCTGCGGGTACATGGTCGATGCCCCCATGGCTCCAAGGGTTGCAGCGGAGCACCCTCCAGGCAGCGAGTCCGCTGCCTTTGACCGCACCATGTACCGTTACCGCTTCTAGCCCATAGGCTGAACAGCTGGGAAAGTACCGGCAGACATCGCCGTACAGCGGAGAGATGCCCTTTCGGTATCCCACGATCACTCCAATCAGGAGGATACGCGGGATATCGATTACGCGGCGCACCAACAGACCTGGCCAGCCCGTCTTCTTAACCTCATGCATCGCAGGATCCCTTTCGCCCGGACGAAGCGGCCTTCCTCGCTGCCTGAGTGCAGGCCTTATCGAGTCCGCGGAGGGTGTCTGCGGACAGCTCAGACCACGACGCGTCCGCTGAGGCGGGAAGAGCCCTCAGTACTATGTCGTAACCGGTGTCCATGTTGGCCAGATGTTCCGCAGCGATCGCCCTTAGTCTCCGTTTAACGAGATTCCGGACCGCAGCGTTCCCAACGGCCTTGGAGACGATAAATCCATACCTTGAGTTGCCCGTCGAGGACTCCCCAGGACGGACGACCGCATATAGCACGACGTTCCGGCGCCCAGAACGGGCGCCGGAACGTACGGTGGCGGAGAATCCTGCAGCGGAACGCAAACGATGTTTCTTAGACAACATGGTCAGTACCCGGCGGTGCCGGAGGCCATGTTCACGTCAACACCGCGCAGTCCGCGAGATTTGCTCGCTGTTATGCAGAAAGCTCGGTGCGGCCCTTGGACCGACGAGCTGAAAGGATGGCGCGACCCGCACGGGTGCGCATACGAAGACGGAAGCCGTGCTTCTTGGCACGACGGCGGTTATTCGGCTGAAAAGTCCGCTTGCTCACAGTAGTAACTCCAAGACGATCAAAGGATGCGCCTTAACCCGTTGCTACAAGGGGGAAGAACAGGCTGACGCTCGTATTTCATGTGGCACATCGGGGTTTTGCAAGATCGAACTAGCCTTAGCAGTTCCACTCACGGTGCCCAAAGCACACACACAGGACTAAACAACGATAGGTGACATGCAGGAGGCAGGTCAAACCGGCACACCCGCTTGTACGCAAAGCTGGTGATTGAAGCCTGTGAATAACTCGATAGACATTAATCCACAGTTGTGGACAACCTGCAAGGAAATCCTCCAATACAGGTAGTCGTGTCGTTGCCCTTTTTAGCGCTCGTGGCGGGCTTCAAAGGAATTTTCAGAGAGATTCTCACGAGGCTATGAGCCAGTCCGGGTTATCCACGGACTGTGAATAACATTGTGGATGACGGCTAGAATCAATAACCGTTGGTCGTTTTTCGTACGGCGCGGACCAGCGGACCTTGACGCCGAACGATGAGACCTTGAAGGGGGAGTCGGCAGTGAGCACGGACGAAACAAACAGTGTCGGTAGCGCTTGGCGCCAGGTAGTGCGCATACTCGAGCAAGACGACCGGGTCACCCCCCGCCAGCGTGGCTTCGTCGTCCTCGCCAGGCCGCTCGGTCTGATCGGCACCACCTTGCTGCTGGCGGTCCCCAATGAACTAACTCGTGAAGTTCTGCAAACCCAGCTCAAGAATTCCCTCGATACGGCGCTTCGACAAGTTTTCCAGGACGACATTCTTTGTGCCTTCAGTATCGACGCCGATCTGGTCCCGGAATCTGAACCCGAGCCCGCCCAACCCGAGCCCGCCCCGGTGCCGAAGGAACGAATCAGCGACAATCGACCGCAGCCGTCTCCACCTTCGAATTCCCAAGAGTTCGGACGCCTCAATCCCAAGTACATCTTCGACACCTTTGTGATCGGATCTTCCAACAGGTTCGCCCATGCTGCCGCAGTAGCCGTCGCAGAAGCGCCCGCCAAGGCATATAACCCGCTGTTCATATATGGCGATTCTGGACTGGGAAAAACGCACCTTCTACACGCAATTGGCCACTACGCCCGCCATCTCTACAACGGGATACGTGTCCGGTACGTCAACTCCGAGGAGTTCACCAACGACTTCATTAACTCGATCCGTGACGACGAGGGTGCAAGTTTCAAGCAGACTTACCGCAATGTCGACATCCTCCTGATCGACGACATTCAATTCTTGGCGAACAAAGACGCAACACAGGAAGAGTTCTTCCACACGTTCAATGCCTTGCACAACCACAACAAGCAGGTGGTCATCACCTCGGATCTTCCTCCAAAACAATTGGCAGGCTTTGAGGACCGAATGAGATCTCGCTTCGAATGGGGCCTCCTAACTGACATTCAGCCGCCAGAACTGGAGACGCGCATAGCCATCCTGCGTAAGAAGGCCACCGCCGAGGGTCTATCAGCGCCAGACGATGTCATGGAGTACATCGCTTCCAAGATCTCGACAAATATTCGTGAACTCGAAGGTGCATTGATTCGGGTTACTGCATTCGCTTCCTTGAATAACCAAACAGTCGACCTCACGCTGGCGGAGCAAGTGCTGAAGGACCTCATTACGGACGAAGGTGCCCAGGAGATCACGCCGGCAGCCATAATCGCCCAGACCGCGGACTACTTCAACCTGAGCATCGAGGAATTGAACAGCAAGTCGCGGACGCGGACCCTCGTAACTGCCCGGCAAATCGCGATGTATCTGCTTCGCGAACTCACTGACATGTCGCTGCCGAAAATCGGGGCGGTGCTCGGAGGACGCGACCACACCACGGTGATACACGCTGACAGGAAAATTCGAGAGTTGATGGCCGAACGCCGAGCCATATTCAACCAGGTGACTGAGCTCACCAACAGAATCAAACAACAGCAGCGCGAAGGCTAAATAGCCCGGAATCACGCGGATATACACGCCTGTGGATAAAGCTGTGGATAGTTAAGTGGATGACCAAGCTTTCCTGCGGATAAGTCCCCATAGGCCTGTGGATCCCCAAAATGACCAAAAAAGTTCTCCACTGCCCTGTGCGGATTGACCGGGGCCGAGCGCACAGGTTGTACACAGGCCAAAAACCCCGGAACATATCGCCAACCGCGGTTATCCACAGTATCCACAGCAGTTATTAACACTACGAATCCCAATTTCTAGAAGATTCCAGATAACAAGTTCCCTGTACCGATCGCCATCCCCCTGACTGCGTTCAAAGCACCGTTCGGTATCCCCGACTTCAGCAGTCGGGCTAAGCTTGCACCGGAAAGTTGTCACCAAAAGCTGTGAAAGGCGGATCACTACGTGAAGTTCAGTGTCGAAAGGGACGTCCTGGCAGATGCCGTGTCCTGGACCGCCCGTTCGCTATCACAGCGGCCGCCCTCCCCAGTCCTCTCCGGAATTCTGATCACTGCTGGCGATTCTGTGGTTTCACTAGCCGGGTTCGACTACGAAATCTCCGCACATCTTGAGATCGCAGCTGACGTGACCACGCAGGGCACAATCCTCGTTTCCGGAAAGCTACTGGCTGAAATCTGCCGCAGTCTGCCGCAGTCCAACGTGACCATCGAGACGGAAGCAGCGAAAGTCACCGTCACCTGTGGCCGGAGCCGGTTCCACTTGGCAACCATGCCCGTCGCTGATTACCCGGACCTTCCTGTATTGCCGGAAATTGCTGGAACTGTCGACGGCGCCGCCTTCTCGGAAGCGGTTAGCCAAGTCATCGTTGCCGCGTCCAAGGACGACACCTTGCCGATCCTCACGGGCGTCAAGATGGAGATTGAAGACGACCTCATCACTTTCTTGGCAACCGATCGCTACCGACTGGCAATGCGCGAAGTTCACTGGAAGCCGACGACCCCCGGTATCTCGACCTCTGCTCTGGTCAAGGCCAAGACATTGAGTGAAGTGGCCAAAACATTGGGCGGCGCCGGAGAGCTGAGCATCGCGCTCGGAGAAAACAGTGACCTGATCGGTTTCGAAAGCGGTAGCCGCCGGACCACCTCGCTTCTCGTCGACGGTGACTACCCCAAAATTCGTTCATTGTTCCCTGAAAACACGCCAATCCATGCGACAGTCCGCACACACGACCTCGTTGAGGCAGTCCGTCGCGTTGCCGTCGTGGCTGAACGTAATACGCCGGTTCGCTTGACGTTTACCAGTTCCCAGTTGGCCTTGGATGCAGGCACCGGCGAAGATGCCCAAGCCGAGGAAGCCATTGAGGCGCAACTCGATGGTGAGGAAATCACGGTCGCATTCAACCCTGCCTATCTTTCTGAAGGCTTGAATGCGTTCAGCAGTGATTTCGTGCGCTTCTCGTTTACCACGGCACCGAAACCAGCGATGATGACGGCACAAAAGGCCCTGGACGGAAATGACGAGGATGATTACCGTTACTTGGTCATGCCCGTTCGATTGCCCAACTGACATGATTTCAGGAGCAGGGACCCGCCAACAGTAGGAGAAACCATGCATATCGGATTGATCGGTCTCGGCAAAATGGGCGACAACATGCGCGCCCGACTGCGCCAAGGCGGTATTGAGGTCACAGGATATGACCGCAATCCTGAGGTTTCCGACGTTGGATCGGTGGACGACCTCCTCACGGCGCTCCCGGACCGGAAGATCATTTGGATCATGGTTCCAGCGGGGCCGATTACCGATGCAGTCGTGTCGGAACTTGCTGGGAAACTGGGAAACGGCGACCTCCTGATCGATGGTGGCAACACACGCTTCAGCGATGACATCCGGCACGGAAACGACCTGGCCAAGAGCGGAATTCGATTTGTTGACTGTGGCGTTTCAGGAGGCGTCTGGGGCTTGGAAAACGGATATGGGTTGATGGCCGGCGGCGCAGACGCTGATATCGAGGAACTCCTACCGGTATTCGACGCCCTGCGCCCTGAAGGAGACCGCGCACAAAGCTTTGTCCACGTCGGGGAAATCGGTGCTGGACACTACGCAAAAATGGTTCACAACGGTATTGAGTACGGCATCATGCAGTCGTATGCCGAAGGGTACGAACTGCTCGCTGCTAAGGGAATCATCAAAGATGTACCGGGAACTTTTGGTGCCTGGCAAGAAGGAACCGTTATTCGGTCGTGGCTACTCGACCTGCTCGTAAAGGCCCTGAAAGAAGACCCGGAACTAAGCGCGGTGGCCGGCTACGTCGAAGATTCTGGCGAAGGACGGTGGACCGTCGAAGAAGCAATTGCCAATGCGGTTCCTGCACCCGCAATCACCGCTTCCGTATTCGCACGCTTCGCCTCGCGCCAGGATGATGCTCCAGCGATGAAAATGGTCGCAGCATTGCGTAATCAGTTCGGCGGGCATGCGGTGCGCCGGCCGAGCGAGTAGCCGGGATTACTCACAGTTGTACATATCGCATGTATCTCTTACCGATTTTCGATCTTATCGGCAGGTAGATCTTGAGCTGGCGCCGGGAACAACCGTATTCGCCGGACCCAACGGTGTCGGTAAAACGAATATTGCCGAGGCGCTGGGATATCTGGCCTCGCTGGCGTCGCATCGGGTTTCCAATGACGCACCCCTGATCCATTTTGGCGCAGAGCAGGCTCTCGTCAGGGCCCGTGTCCATCGGGCCGACCAAGCGGTTGGTCTTGAACTCGAGATCACTGCCGGCAAGGCGAACCGTGCACGGATAAACCGCGCCAATCCAGTACGGGCACGTGAGATCCTAGGAATCCTCCGAACAGTTCTTTTTGCACCAGAAGACCTGGCTCTTGTTAAAGGGGACCCGTCGGAACGACGGCGCTATCTTGATGAGGTCCTCGTTGCATTGCAGCCCCACCACGCGGCGACCCGATCTGACTACGACCGGGTTTTGAAGCAGCGAAACGCGTTGTTGAAGTCAGCACGGGCGACCGGACGACTTTCGTCCTCGCACGAGGCAACTCTGTCCGTATGGGACGAACATCTTGCGACGGCCGGAGCAAAGTTGCTGCGTGGGCGCCTCGACGTCCTTGCCGCCGTGCAAGGGGAGATTGCCAACGCTTATGCAGGGCTGACAGACGGGTCGAAGCCGGCGACAGTGCAATACATGTCGACGGTTGGTGACGAGATGGGTGAAGACGAGCAGCCGCCCGAGCCGCGAACCGAGAGTTCCGGGATCCCGCGGGAGCGTCTACAAGATCTGGACTTCGAAGAAATGCGGACGGCCTTTCTCAAAACGCTTGTTCTCCAACGAAAGAAGGAACTGGATCGCGGATTGACGCTCGTCGGGCCACATCGGGACGAATTATTTCTCGGGCTGGGGGGCGCGCCTGCGAAGGGCTACGCCTCCCACGGGGAGACGTGGTCGTTGGCACTGGCATTGCGCTTGGCCGTGTACCGAGCACTCTGTGCGGACGATTCGCGCCCGGGGGCCAAACCGGTTCTTATCCTCGACGATGTGTTCGCGGAACTCGATGTCTCCCGCCGAAAAAAGTTGGCTGCGGTAGTAGCTGACGCCGAGCAGGTGATTGTGACAGCGGCAGTTGTCGAGGACGTACCCCACGAGCTCAATGGAAGGATTCTCACCGTCGGCCCCGGTACGGTGTCGGCATGAGTGAAGAGCAGGACGAGCCGCATCGGGAATCGAACGAATTCGATGCGGCCCGCGCCATGCTTAATCGGATGCGGCAGTCAGCGATCGCACGAGGAGAAGTCCGAATCGACGCCGCGAGGGCGCGGCGGGCGGGCGAGCGCAGCGCTCAAGCCAGGGAGGTAAGACGCCGCTCCTCGGCTGGCCCCTCGTACGATGACGGACGTGATCCGCAGGGAATTGGAACAGTTTTTGGGCGGATGGTACGCGATCGGGGATGGACTTCCCCCGTTGCCGTGGGCTCGGTCATGTCCCGATGGACTGAGCTGGTGGGACCCCAAATCAGTGCCCACTGCACGGCGGAAAGTTTTGACGACACTACCGTCGTTGTGCGCTGTGATTCCACGGCATGGGCGACACAGGTGCGTCTGCTGAGCCATAGCCTGCTGAAGACCTTCGATGAGAAGTTGGGTCCTGGAGTAGTCACCACCATCCAGGTCCTGGGTCCGTCCGCTCCCAGCTGGAAGAAGGGCATGCGGCGCGTAGCCGGCCGAGGGCCACGGGACACTTACGGTTAACCTGCGGACGTTTGGGGCTCGCGACGGTCACTCGTGTAGCGGCGTTTTCACCACCCAACGAAGTTACCGACAGGGAACCGCCTGCAGGCGCTCTGCTGGGCCCGTCGGCACATAGGGGATCAGCCGGTGCCCACGGAGCGCGTTCTAGGCCGGTTATTTTCCCAATGAGAGGCAATTGGGAGCCGATTTGCCCCACCAATCTGAGGATTCGCGGTAGAATTGGAGATACGGTGCCCGCCCGGTGAGAGCCGGGGCATCGTTTCATGGATGACCGGTCAATCTGATCGGTATCCGCCGAGAATGCACAAGGAGCCTGCACCGCCTGTGGATACTGAGAACACCACCCCCGAGGAAGAAAACTCCGGAGCCCCACAGGAGACCGCTTCCGTTCAAGATCCGGCAGCGGCACCGGTTGAGGAGCAGAAGGCGAAAGAGAATTCCCACCGAGTGGAACACGCCTATGGGGCCAACGACATCACCGTGCTGGAGGGCCTCGAAGCCGTTCGTAAGCGCCCCGGCATGTACATCGGTTCAACCGGCCCCCGCGGTCTCCACCATCTGGTGTATGAGGTGGTCGACAACTCCGTTGACGAGGCTTTGGCAGGGTACTGCGACACCATCAGCGTGGCGCTCCGCGAAGATGGCGGGGTCCGGGTCCAGGACAACGGGCGCGGAATTCCTGTCGATATCCATCCGACCGAGGGAAAGCCGACCGTGGAGGTCGTGATGACCATCCTTCACGCGGGCGGCAAATTTGGTGGCGGTGCCTATGCCGTTTCCGGTGGTCTTCACGGTGTCGGGATTTCGGTTGTCAACGCACTGTCTCGCAGAGTGGACACGGAGATCCGTCAGCAGGGCCATGTCTACCGGATGTCGTTCGGCGATGGGGGAAAGCCGCAGACTGACCTGGTCAAGGGCGAGGAAACATCGGAAACCGGAACGATGCAGACCTTTTACCCGGACCCGGAGATCTTCGACACTGTCGAGTTCGATTTTGAAACGCTCCGTGCCCGCTTCCAGCAGATGGCCTTCCTGAACAAGGGTCTCCGTATCACTCTGACTGATGAGCGCACTCTGGATGATTCTGCGGATGAGATCGCGGAAAACTCCAGTGAGGAACGGGCCGACGAGGCAGCTGAACCCAAGCACCGCTTCGTCGACTATTGCTACAAAGACGGACTGCTCGATTATGTGAAGTACCTCAATGCCTCCAAGAAGGTCGACCTGGTGCATCCCGATGTGATCGCGTTCGAGAGTGAGGACCCCGAGCGCATGATCTCCGTCGAGATTGCGATGCAGTGGACCACTGCTTATTCGGAATCGGTTCACACTTACGCCAACACCATCAACACCCATGAGGGCGGAACCCACGAAGAAGGCTTCCGTGCGGCGATGACGTCCTTGATCAATCGGTATGCCAAGGAAAAGGGCATCCTCAAGGACAAGGATGACAACCTCACCGGCGATGACATCCGTGAGGGCCTGACGGCAGTCATTTCCATCAAATTGGGCGAACCCCAGTTCGAGGGGCAAACGAAGACCAAACTGGGCAACTCGATGGCCAAGGGATTCGTCCAGGGAGTTGTCAACGAGGAACTCGGAGATTGGCTTGAGCGGAACCCCGTGACGGCCAAGGACATCATCCGGAAGTCGCTTTTTGCCGCACAAGCCCGGTTGGCTGCACGCAAGGCACGCGATAATGCACGACGGAAGTCACCGTTGGAGTCATTCGGGATGCCGGGCAAGCTCTCGGATTGCTCCTCGAAGAACCCCGCTGAGTGCGAGGTCTACATCGTGGAGGGTGATTCCGCCGGAGGATCCGCGAAGCGAGGGCGTGACCCACGAACGCAAGCGATCCTTCCCTTGCGTGGAAAGATCCTCAACGTGGAGCGGGCACGTCTGGACCGGGCTTTGGGTAACGCCGAAGTCCAGTCGATGATTACTGCCTTCGGGACCGGAATCGGCGAGGAATTCGACCTAGCTAAACTCCGCTACCACAAGATCGTCCTCATGGCCGATGCTGACGTTGACGGTCAGCACATCACCACATTGCTGCTGACACTGCTTTTCCGGTACATGCGTCCTTTGATTGAAAACGGCTACGTTTACTTGGCGCAGCCCCCGTTGTACCGGATCAAGTGGTCCAACTCGGCGCACGACTATGTATTCTCGGACGCCGAACGCGACGCGGCGCTGACTGCCGGTGCTGCGTCCAACAAGCGCCTGCCGAAGGACAACGGCATCCAGCGCTACAAGGGGCTGGGCGAAATGGACTATTCGGAGCTGTGGGACACGACGATGGATCCCGACCGCCGTACGCTGCGCCAGATCACCATGGAGGACGCGGCCGCAGCTGACCAGATATTCGCTGTGCTGATGGGCGAGGACGTTGAATCCCGCCGCAACTTCATCCAGCAGAACGCCAAGGACGTGCGTTTCCTCGACATCTGAGTGATACCGCCCCTTCCGTTCCCAGCAGCTTTGAGTAGAGGAAAAACCCGATGAGCGACGAAACGCCAGAAAACCCCCACGATCCGGAGAACGGAGAAGACGTTCTCCCGGAGCAGCCGATGGCAGCGACAACGATCGACAAGATCGAGCCGATTGACCTGCAGACCGAAATGCAGCGCTCCTATCTGGACTACGCCATGGCCGTCATCGTTGGCCGTGCACTGCCAGACGTCCGTGATGGACTGAAGCCGGTACACCGCCGCGTGCTCTACGCGATGTTCGACGGCGGCTACCGTCCTGAGCGCTCCTACAATAAATGCGCCCGCGTCGTGGGTGAAGTCATGGGGCAGTACCACCCCCACGGGGACTCCGCGATCTATGATGCGCTTGTGCGCCTGATCCAGGACTGGACCATGCGCTACCCGCTGGCCCTGGGACAAGGAAACTTCGGCTCTCCTGGAAACGATGGGGCGGCGGCCCCTCGTTATACGGAAACCAAAATGGCCCCGCTGGCTATGGAAATGGTCAGGGACATCGACGAAGAAACCGTCGACTTCCAGGACAACTACGATGGCAAGAATCAAGAACCGACCATTCTGCCTGCACGGTTCCCGAACCTGTTGGTAAATGGTTCATCGGGCATTGCCGTCGGCATGGCGACGAATATCCCCCCACACAACCTGCGGGAAGTCGCCTCGGGAGTCCAGTGGTACCTGGAAAACCCGACGGCCACCAAGGAAGAGCTCCTTGAGGAGCTGCTGCAACACATCAAGGGACCGGACTTCCCAACCGGCGCGCTCATTCTGGGACGTCGCGGCATCGAGGATGCGTACCGTACGGGTCGGGGATCCGTCACCATGCGCGCCGTGGTCAATGTCGAGGAGCTGCAGGGCCGCACGTGCCTCGTCGTCACCGAATTGCCGTACCAGGCCAACCCCGACAATTTGTCCATCAAGATTGCGGAGCTGGTCAAAGACGGCAAGATGCAGGGCATTGCCGACCTGCGTGACGAGACGTCCGGACGAACGGGACAGCGGCTGGTCATCGTGCTCAAGCGTGATGCCGTCGCCAAGGTGGTGCTGAACAACCTCTATAAGCACACTGAGCTGCAGAGCAATTTCTCGGCCAACATGCTGGCAATCGTCGACGGTGTGCCGCGCACGCTTTCCCTGGACGCCTTCATTCGGCACTGGGTCACGCACCAGGTCGACGTCATCGTGCGGCGTACGCAGTTCCGGCTACGCAAGGCAGAAGAGCAGGCCCATATCCTGCGGGGCCTCCTCAAGGCACTTGATGCACTGGACGAAGTCATCGCGCTCATCCGTCGGTCGCCGACTGTCGAGGATGCACGTAATGGCCTGAAGGATTTGCTGGACATCGATGACCTGCAGGCCCAGGCCATCTTGGACATGCAGCTTCGTCGTCTCGCGGCCTTGGAACGCCAAAAGATCCAAGACCAGCATGCCAAGCTCGAAACGGAAATCGCAGAGTACAAGTCCATTCTGGCCGATCCAGTGCGTCAGCGGCAGATCATCTCCGAGGAACTTGCCGACATTGTCCAGCGTCATGGCGATGACCGCAGGACACAGATTGTTGCCGGCTTTGACGGGGACATGTCGATGGAAGACCTCATTCCCGAAGAGGAAATGGTCGTCACCATCACCCGGGGTGGATACGTCAAGCGCACGCGCAGCGATAACTACCGGTCACAAAATCGTGGGGGCAAGGGCATCCGCGGCGCCCAACTGCGGGGAGATGACGTCGTTGAACACTTCTTCGTCACCACCACCCATAACTGGCTGCTCTTCTTCACCAACCACGGACGCGTCTACCGGGCCAAGTGCTATGAATTGGCCGAGGGAGGTCGCGACGCAAAGGGCCAGCATGTCGCCAACCTGATGGCCTTCCAGCCGGACGAGCACATTGCGCAGGTCCTGGATCTCCGTGATTACGAACAGGCACCCTACCTGGTCCTGGCAACACGCCGCGGGTTGGTCAAGAAGACCCGCTTGACTGATTACGACACCAACCGTTCGGCGGGTGTTATCGCACTCAACCTGCGCGACGGTGATGAACTCGTTTCCGCCCAGCTGGTATCCGAGACAGACGATATGATGTTGGTTTCTCGCAAGGGACAGTCGGTGCGATTCACGGCCACAGACGAGGCGCTGCGCCCGATGGGACGAAATACGTCTGGTGTTACCGGAATGAAGTTCCGCCAGGACGACGAACTGTTGGCCGCAGAGGTCGTGGGCGAGGATTCCTACGTGTTTATCGTCACCGAAGGCGGTTACGCCAAGCGGACCTCCGCCGATGAATACCGGGTGCAGTCACGAGGGGGCATCGGTATCAAGGTTGCCAAACTCGCGGATGAACGCGGAAACCTTGCCGGGGCACTCATCGTGCAGGAAAACGACGAAGTACTCGTCGTCATGCAGGGTGGCAAGGTCGTACGGTCCCAGGTCACCCAGGTTCCGGCCAAGGGGCGTGACACGATGGGGGTCATCTTCGCCAAACCGGACAAGAAGGACCGGATCATCGCCGTGGCTAAGAATACTGAGCGTGGGCTGGGAACTGATGAAGACGGTGATGCAGTACCGTTGGATTCTGATGATTCTCAGGAAGGCGCACCGGCAGTGGCCGAATCGCCCGCTGATGGCGGATCCGAAGTGGTTTCCACCGTTGACGTGGACGCCGTTCCGGCCCCTGACGAGACCGATACTGACGGAGGTAATGCGTGAGCACCCCGAATAATCCCCGCCCTGCGGCACCGCGCCAGAAACCGAGTGGACAGGGACGTCCTGCCGCTCCGGCGCAGCGTCCTGCCGCGGGATCGCCGCAGGGCAAAGGCCAGGGCCAACAACGGCCGGGACAGCGACCCCAACAACTGGTCCGCCCTGCACCGAAGGCCAAAGTCCGCAAGGCGCGCCTGCTGGTCAGCAAAGTTGACCCGTGGTCCGTGCTGAAAATGGCGTTCCTGCTGTCCGTTGCACTGGGCATCGTGACTGTCGTTGCCGCCGTCGTCCTGTGGACCGTCCTTGACCTGACGGGCATCTTCGATCGGGTGAACGATCTGCTGGCCGAGATCATCGGCACGGAGTCGGGCTTCAATTTGAAGGAACTGATTTCCCTCGGACAAGTTGCCTCCTTCGCTACGATCATCGCGGTCGTCAACGTTGTCTTGCTGACAGCCCTGTCGATGCTCGCGGCCGTGCTGTACAACATCTCGTCGACCCTCGTCGGTGGCATCGGAGTCACCCTGACGGACGACTAGATGTTCACCTTGTCGGCTCTCCGGGAAGTGGTTCAGACCACATCTTGGGGAGCCGATTTGGTTTCCCACCAGACGGTCGGGTAAAGTCATATCTCGTCCTGAAGGGACACTGAGGGCGTATAGCTCAGGCGGTTAGAGCGCTTCGCTGATAACGAAGAGGTCCCAGGTTCAAGTCCTGGTACGCCCACGGAATCCCTCCACCTTCACGGTAGATCGGGTAACACATGCGGAAATTGCTGGTAGCAGCCGTAGCCGCTGTGTCGTTCGTCGCTTATCGTAGGTGGAAGGCCTCTGAGTCGGAGAAATCCGTGTGGAAGGCATCCACGGATCGCCTCGACTGATCCTCAATACGGGGGTATGGCGCAATTGGTAGCGCACCTGCTTTGCAAGCAGGGGGTTAGGGGTTCGAGTCCCCTTACCTCCACCCGAAAAGTACAAAGTCCCGGACCAATGGTTCGGGACTTTGTCGTATCCGCTGCGTGTCCATGGGCGCGTGTCGGCAGACATAGAGTCAGTACATGATCTTCCTGCTGGCACTCGTGGGCGTCCTCGGGGTATCAGCTTCGGGCCCCATCGTCGCCGCGACGCCAAGCGTTCCGCCACTGGCGATGGCGTTCTGGAGGAACGGGCTGGGGGCTGCCGCTATGGGGGTCGGTGCTGTCGTCGGAACGCGCAAAAGGGCCCGTTGGCCTACCTTGGGAGAATGGCGGTACTGCGTCACGGCATCGATCGCCCTGGCCCTCCACTTCGCCTGTTTCATGGTTTCCGTGCGGATGACCACGGTGGCCGCGGCGACGGCGCTGGTATGTATGCAGTCTGCCTGGATAGCCGGCTATCAACGTCTGCGTGGTGTCTCCATCGGTCCCCTGGTGCTCGGTGGCATGGGCCTGGCGCTGGTTGGCGCAGTCCTGATTACCGGGTTCGACATGGGACGGTCCCCCAGCGCCCTGATGGGCGACGTGCTGGCGCTGGCGGGAGGAGCGCTGGCCGGCGCCTACACGCTCGCCGGCAGCAAAGCTCGGGCGACGATGGACACCAGCAGCTACACCGCGCTGTGCTACGCGATGACTGCCATGAGTTTGCTGGTCATGGTGTGGTTCGCTGGAGATCCCATCACCGGATTCCCGATGGCCGGATGGGTCGGCATCGTCGCATTGACCGTCGTTTCACAATTGCTGGGCCATACGATTTTCAACCATCTGGTGGTGGCTCTTGGTCCGCTGGTTGTCTCGATGATCATTCTGCTCGAAATCCCGGGAGCCGCAATCTTGGCGGGTATGTTCCTCGGCCAAACGCCTCCTCTTGGGACGTACCTTGGCCTCGCGCTGATCCTTTGCGGGCTGGCGTCCGTCCTGCTTGGGCAAAAGAACCGATTCGTGAGGCCGAGTGTTTTGGGCGATTCGACTCGGTAGAGGATAAGGAAAGGGCGGTGATCCTTTCGGATCACCGCCCTACACGTATTCTGCAGATGTATTAGGCCTGTTTAGCGCCTAGTTGGCATCCGTATCGTCGGCACGACGACGGGGGCCCGGCTTCGGGGTTTCCTGTGCGAGGCTCGTATCTGCGGCCTCCGGCGACCGCAGTTCCGGGTCTGCGGAGACCGGCGCCGGGGCAGCTGCCTCCGACTCGGCGGCGGCGATGTGTGCACGTACGTCGTCGACCTTCGTCTCCGGCTTGGGCACCGGCGCCGGCTCGACGGGGGTCTTCCAGGGGTCCTCGACTGGCTTTGAAGCGCGCCATGCGGCGACGCCGGCCGTCACAACTGCTGCGATGATGCCGAAGACCAGGAAACCGCGCTTGCGGCCTTGGCGGGCTTTCTCCCGCTTCAGCTGCTTGCTGGCCTCCTTGGCAGCCGAGACCGCGGCCTGCTGGGCACGCTTCACGGCCTTCTTGTCGCCAGATACCTTGGCGACTGCCTTCTCGACCTGTGGGGATACCTGGACGCCGTCCAGACGGCGGGCAGCGTAATCGGCTGCCGAACCGAGCCGGGCACTTGCCTGCGGGATGTAGTCATTTACGACGACATCGCGGGCATGTTGCAGGGCGGGCGCCGCCCTATCGAGCGTTTCCTGCAGTCGCGGGGAGGCGTCGTCGACGACCTGCGAGATTCGCGGAGCTACCTTGTCCAGGCCGTCTTGGATCTTTGGAGTCACCTTGGCGACGCCCCCGGCAATCTCGGAGGCTGCGCGGTGCAGGCCTTCCTGGATTCGCGGGGAAGCCGTTTCCAGACCCCTTTCGAGGCGGGGCACGGCCCAATTCTTGGCTGCATCGACATGCGGAGCCGCCCAATCGCGGGCCGTATCGACTCTAGCGTTTACGGTTCCACTTAGATCGCGGGCAATTCGCTTCTTCTTCTTCACACGTTCCTCCCAAGTAGTTGGAGTATCCACGCCTAGCCTACGCGCTGTATTGTGCCCGAGCCATTCGCGATGTGAGACACGTTACGGTGGCGGCTCGTTGTTCACTGTCCGCGTAGTCCGCACGGCCCGGGGGCCCGCCCCGGAGTTGTGCGAGGTGGAAGAATGGGCGCATGACTGCAATCCCCACGCACAAGGCCACCATCCACACCAACCACGGCGACATCGTGGTCAACCTGTTCGGCAACCATGCGCCGAAGACGGTCAAGAACTTTGTCGGTCTGGCGACTGGCGAACAGGCATGGACCCACCCGGAGTCCGGCGAGGAGAAGACGGGTACGCCGTTGTACAACGGAACCATCTTCCACCGCATCATCTCCGACTTCATGATCCAGGGTGGAGACCCGCTCGGACAGGGAGTCGGCGGTCCCGGATACCGCTTTGACGACGAGATCAACCCTGATCTCGACTTCACCGAGCCCTACAAGTTGGCCATGGCCAACGCTGGTCTGCAAATGGGCCGTGGCACGAACGGATCCCAGTTCTTCATCACCACGATCCCCACCACGTGGCTGCAGGGCAAGCACACCATCTTCGGCGACGTCACGGACGAGAAGTCGAAGGAAATTGTCTCTGCGTTGAACAATGTCGCAACCGACGGCCGCGACAAGCCCCTCGAGGACGTCGTCATTTCGAGCATCGACGTCGAGTCGCTCTGACCCCCAACTACCTCGCAAGGACCATCCTTGCGCGGCGAGGGCGGACGGCCGTCGGTTCTCCGGAACCGAGGGCGTCCGCCCTTTCTGCTTCCACACCGGACCATGACCCAGGAGTATGACATGGCCTTCGGCCAATCCCAGCAGGAACCACATATGCAGGTGCCGACCTGCCCGCGCCACCCCGACCGTCCGTCGTACGTGCGTTGTCAGCGCTGTGGCCGCCCAGCTTGCCCAGAGTGCCAGCGCACCGCGGCCGTTGGGGTCCAGTGTGTGGACTGCGTATCGGAAATGAACTCCCAACGTCGCCAACCGCGCACTGTGGTCGGTTCCCGGATCACGTCCGGACGCCCGCTCGTTACATACGTGGTCATTGCGCTCTGCGTTGTGGTCTACGGCGGCCAATACCTGATCCCGGGGCTCACAGACCAGCTGCTCTATGCCGGGCTCTACACAGGCAGTGAGCCCTGGCGCATGGTTACTTCCTTGTTCCTGCACTCCACGGGATTCATCATGCACATCGCGTTCAACATGTATGCGTTGTACATTCTTGGCCGGGTCCTGGAGCCCGCCTTGGGTCATGTGAAGTTTGCGATCCTGTATCTCTTGGCCGGTATCGGCGGTTCTGTCGGGGTCCTGCTGCTGGCGCAGCCGAATGTTGCCGTGGTTGGAGCTTCAGGGGCAGTCTTCGGCTTGTTTGGCGCTTTCCTGGTGGTGACCAAGGCCCATGGTGGAAACCTCGTCCCGGTGTTGGTGATCATCGGCATCAACCTCGTGATCGGTTTTCTTCCCGGAGCCAACATCGCGTGGCAGGCGCATGTTGGTGGATTGGTCACGGGAGGGGCACTCGCAGCGGTTCTGGTCCTCGCACCCCGAGGAAAGAACAGGGCACTGGTGCAATGGGCCGGTGTCTGTGCAGTGGTTGCCATACTCGGCGCGCTGACCTGGTGGGGATGGGCCCCCATTCACGCCGCCTATCCGTTTCTGGCCTGATGCCGAGCGCGATGCTCTGACGAGAGGGAACCACCGCGCGGGGTGGGTAGTGGACGATGTCCGCTACCCACCTTTTTGTCTGTCGCCATCCGGGTATCCACAGGAGTTATCCACACTGTTAATAACTCACACCCGTGTAATTCATGGTTCCAAGTCAGCACAGATCCCGGTCTACGCCCGGATCACCACCGAAATCACGGTAGATGCGCTTGAATATTCACACGAAAATCCACACCTGTGGATAACTATCGTGCACAACCTGTGCAGGAAACTCCCGAGGCCTACCCGCTCGGTGGTTCCGAGGGTGTTCGAAGGAAATTCCGCGAGTTCTCGCCGAAATTCGAACATCGCACGGCTATCCACAGCAGTTGTCCACACTGTTAATAACTTACATCCATGTAATTTGCACCCACTAAAGGGCATGCATCGGTGTCAGGGCGGGAGAATCGAACATAGTTACGCACAGCTCTATCCCCAGCTGTGGATAACTATGTTCACAGCATGTGCACGAGGACCGCGCCATGATGGAAGGACACGCCATCAGCAGGGGTTTGAGGGGGATCCCCGCAGGAATTCATGACATGCGCGTCATCCGACGATAGGTTGGCCGGACGAGATCCACCTGCCCCTTGTCTGCTTTCTTCAGGAGAAACCATGATCTTTCGCTACGCGTCACTATCAGCCGCCACCGTTGGGCCGTGGAGCGAACTAACCAACTTGTTGGCCAGCGTGGACGGAACCGAGGAGTTCTACGAGCCCGAGGACCTCGCTGAGGAGCTCGAGGAACCGGGGTTCGATCCGCAGCGGGACAGCGTCAGTGTGTGGGACGACCAACTGTTGGTGGGGTTTGGGCAACTCCGCGTCGGTGACGCCTTGCGCGATGGAGTGGCGAAGGCGTCCATTGGGGGCGGGGTCCACCCGGATTACCGCGGGTGCGGCGTGGGGCGGGAAATCATGAACCGTCTGGAACCGCGGGCGCGAGAGCTGGCGCAGGAGCGTCACCCGGGTGTCCCGGTGACAGCAGATCTCTGGACCGGTGCGGAAGGCTCAAGCGCCGAACGGTTAGCGGTCGCGCGGGGGTATGTCCCCGTGCGTTTTTTCACCGACATGCGAGTAGAACTTCCCCGGAGGGAGTCTTCGCCGCAGTCCCCCGCCGAGTTGCCGGACGGTGTCCGCATCGAACCCTTCACCGCCGGACTGGGCGAAGCAGTACGTCGCGCCCACAACGAAGCCTTTGCCGATCACTGGGGGTCGGTGCCCCGGTCGGAAGAACGGTGGGCCGACCAACTGGCGGTGCGGAGCTTCCGTCCAGCATTGAGTCGGGTGGCTCTCAGTACTGATGCGAGTCTGGCCCCTGCCGACCGGGTTGACGCATATGCCCTATGTGGCGAGTGGGTCAAGGGAGAGCTCTATGTCAGCCTGGTGGGGACCCGGCGGCGCGCACGCCGGCGGGGCCTCGGTCTGGCGCTGTTGGAGAGCGTTGTGCTGGCGGCGTCCGACGCGGGATACCTCATGGTTGACCTCACGGTGGACTCGGAAAGCCCGACGGGTGCCGGGCGGATCTATGAGCGGGCCGGTTTCTCCCGGGTGCGCACCAGCTCGGTGTACCAACGACGGCTGGATTAGGGCGTCTCAGGATCCCGCCAGGAGTCCGGCTGCGACCAGCAGCATGACGGCCGCCACGAGGGAGTCCAGGATCCGCCAGGAGCCAGGTTTGGCAAAGAATCCTGCGAGCATCCGGGCTGCGAAGCCCAGCAGCGGAAACCAGAGGAAACTGCCCAGTACCGCCCCGGCGCCGAAAATCCATCGACCGGGATCACCCTGGGCGTTGGCAATGGTGCCGAGCAGGACCATGGTGTCCAGGTAGACGTGTGGATTCAACCAGGTCAAGGCGGCCGCCGTGGCCAGTGCGCCGGTGCGTGATCCGCCAGCGGATCCTTCCGCGCGGAGTGAAGCAGGCCGGATCGCCCGTTTCAGTGCCAAGGCTGCGTAGACCACGAGGAAGAGAGCCCCGGCCCACCGGGCCACTGTCAGGACCCATGGGGCGGTGGCGATCACTGCGCCGACGCCGGCGACGCCGGCGAAGATGAGCAGCGCGTCCGAGAGCGCGCAAAGTACCACGACGCCGAGAACATGTTCCCGACGAATCCCCTGCCTCAGGACGAAGGCATTTTGTGCGCCGATGGCGACGATGAGCGAGAGGCCGGAGCCCAGGCCGGCCAGGAAGGGAGGGAAAGTCAGCACGGATCAACGGTAGGGCGGATACATGGTCCATGCCAGCTAATTATTCTATCGGTACATTAGGGTCTCTTAACATGGACTTCCCCGCCGAACAGCTTCGGGCATTCGCTGCCGTCATCGATGCCGGAACCTTTGATGCCGCAGCGGCCCGACTGCACGTGACACCCTCGGCGGTGAGCCAGCGGATCAAGGCACTCGAGACCCAGGTGGGCACCGTCGTCGTGCGTCGAAGCAAGCCCGTGGTTCCGACGACTGCGGGCATGGTGCTGCTGCGCCTGGCCCGTCAGCTGGACCTGCTGGCTGCCGAGGCCGTGGCCGAACTGGCGGGGCCCTCAGGGGGCCGTCGGGCAGTGGTCCCGGTGGTCGTGAATGCAGACTCGTTGGCGACGTGGTTTCCCTCGGCCTTCCGGGACTTGGCGGGCGATGATGAGCTGGAGATCGAGATCCTGCGGGAAGACGAGTCGGCGTCGGCCGAACTGTTGCGGTCCGGCCGGGCCATGGCGGCGGTGACGACCGATGGCCGGGCCGTGCAGGGAAGCAGTACCCAGTTGTTGGGCACGCAACGGTACGTGGCCATGGCCTCGCCCGATTTTGCGCAGCGATGGTTCTCTGGGGATCCCGTCGACGGGCTGGCGCGGGCGCCCATGGTCAACTTCGACAGGGCGGACCAGCTGCAGCGGTCGTTGGTGCGCGAGGCGACCGGGCGTCGTGCCACCCCGCCTGCCCACCACGTCCCGGATTCGACCCAATTCTGGGTATGGCACTCTGATTTGGCCCCACTTAGGGCACTTTTCGCCGCTTGATATGGCTCCACCCTCGACCCGCCCGTAGCGTTCCCCTTGTCGACCAAGACGAGGGAAGGTTCCGGGCTGAAAGTGAGATCGAGAGTGGAGCAATTCGAGCGTATCCGTCGGGATGCGAGGGACAAAGAGATGTCGATCAGACAGCTGGCGAAGGCCCATGGCGTGCATCGGCGCACGGTGCGTGCGGCGTTGGCTGACGCGGTCCCACCGGCCCGGAAGGTTCCGGTGCGCACCGCACCGAAGCTCGGGCCGTGGGAGGACACGATCCGGGCTTGGCTGGAAGCGGACCGAGCGGCCCCGCGCAAGCAACGCCATACCGCCCGCCGCGTCTGGCAGCGGCTGGTCGATGAACACGGGGCCGTCGTAGCCGAGTCAACGGTCGCCCACGCGGTGGCGCGGATCCGCCGGGATATCGGTGGCGGCCCGGTTGACGTCGCGGTGCCCCAGATCCATGCCCCTGGTGGTGAAGCAGAGGTCGACTTCGGCGAGTTCCAGGCCGTGATCGGCGGGGTGCTGATGAAGCTGTTCATGTTCGTGATGCGCCTATCCCACTCGGGCCGGGCCATCCATGTCGCCTATGCGAACCAGGCCCAGGAGTCCTTCCTGGATGGACACAACATCGCACTTGCCTGTCTGGGTGGGGTGCCGTCGAAGATGATCCGGTACGACAACCTCAAACCCGCGGTGATCAAGGTGGTGCTGGGTAGGGAGCGGTTGGAGAACGAGCGGTTCATCGCGATGCGCTCCCACTACGGGTTCGACTCGTTCTTCTGCCTGCCCGGGATCGACGGCGCCCACGAGAAGGGCGGGGTCGAGGGCGAAGTCGGCCGGTTTCGCCGCCGCTGGCTCTCCCCGGTGCCGGAGTTCGCCTCGATCGCGGAGCTGAACGAGTTCATGGCCGGATGCGATCAGAAGGATCAACATCGGGTCATCACCGGCCGCCCCATCACCGTCGGGGCCGCCGCCGCCGAGGAGGCGCCGATGCTGCACCCGTTGCCCGTGGATGTCTTCGACGCCGGGACCACGGCCTCGTGCAAGGCCAACCACAAGGCCCTGATCTGCGTGCGCCAGTGCTACTACTCCGTCCCTGCACGGTATGCCGGCCGGCGGGTCTCGGTGCGCATCGGCGCCGACAAGATCGAGGTGTTCGCCGAGGGATCCCGGGTCGCGGCCCACGTGCGCGCGGTGCACAAATTCGTGCACGTGCTGGAGCTGGACCACTACCTCGAGGTCCTCACCCGCAAGCCCGGCGCCCTCGCCGGGGCCACCGCACTGGATGCCGCCCGGGCCTCGGGGGCGTTCACCCCGGTGCACCAGCGGTTCTGGGACAAGGCTCGTGCCCGGCTCGGTGACAAGGCCGGCACCAAGGCGCTGATCGAGGTCCTGCTGCTGGCCAGGACCTTGGAACCAGCGGGGATCACGGAAGCCATGGAGCACGCCGTGGCGGCAGGGGACTTCGATACCGATCGGCTCGCGGTCAGGGCGCGTTCGGCCGGCGCTGCGGCCGGGCCACCGGCAGTGTTGCCGGCCGAGGTGATCGGGCGCATCGGGCACCTACCCGAGCGCAAGGTCCCTTCACTGCACGGGTATGACACCCTCCTCGCCGGAGCTGGTGCCCGATGAGCGGGCAAGGACACCAGGGCAGCCTCGGCACGCTCAGCGAGCAGGGCGCCGAGGCGGCGATCGGTGCTGCGTGCAAGAGCCTGTATCTGTCCTCGGCGGCAAAGGTCGCAGCTCCCATGGCTGCCGAGGCGGCCCGGCAGCGCCTGAGCCACCAGGCCTACCTCGCCGAGGTCCTCACCCATGAGTGCGACGAACGGGCGGACCGGGCGAGGGCCCGGCGGATCAAGGAGGCCAAGTTCCCCCGCCCCAAAAGGCTCGAGGACCTGGACCTGGCCCAGATCCCCGACCTCCCGGCGGCCACGCTCACGCATCTGGCCTCCGGGGCCTGGATCGATGCCGGGGAGCCGCTGGTGCTGCTGGGTGACTCCGGGACCGGGAAGACGCACCTGCTCATCGGCCTGGGGACCGCCGCCGCGGAGCAGGGGCGGCGCGTGCGTTATATCAGCACCGCGGCACTGGTCAACGAGCTCATCGAGGCGGCCGATGCCAAGACGCTCTCGCGGCTGGTGGGCAAATACGCCCGGCTCGACCTGCTTTGCCTGGACGAGGTCGGCTACATCAGCCTCGATGACCGTGGTGCCGATCTGCTCTTCCAGATCATCACCGCAAGGGAAGAACGGGCGTCCATAGCCTGCGCTTCCAACGCGCCGTTCAGTGAATGGGGCCAGACCTTCACCGACCCTCGGCTCGCCGCCGCAGTGGTGGACCGGCTCACGTTCCGGGGCCACATCATCAACACCGGAACTGAGTCCTACCGGCTGAAGAGCACCCAGCAGAAACTCGTCCAAACCAACTAGCCAACAACACCCGGGTGGGGCCAAATCAAACGGCGAACCCGGGGCCAAATCAACTTGCTATTCCCACAATTCGTTCGTGCCGTGGTTGAGGGCCTTGGATGGGGCATGATCCCCGAGGCCCAGAACCCGGGAGATGGGACCCTGGTGGGGCTGGATAAGGAATGGGTGCGGGACGTCAGGCTCTACTGGCAGCGATGGAAGCTGGACTCACCGGCTTTGGCGCGGGTCACCGAAGCCGTTCTGACGGCTGCGCGGAGCAGCGGATCCTCACGGGGACCGCGCGTTGACCCTGGTTAGCCGCGGGGGACTGGTGGGCCGAGGATGAGCAGGATGGTGAACACCACGACGATGGCGACCAGGGCAATGAGCGCGGCGGGGATGGGATGGCGCAGGCACCATGCTTGAACGCCTTCGATGAATCCGTGGGGCTCATCGCCGCCGGCCACCAGCCGCCACGGGCCATCCAGCAGGCCGGCTCGTTGCGTGGAACGCTCGAAGGGCAGCGTGCAGAACGGGATGATCGAGGAGACGAGGCCCAGGACGCCACGGCCGAAGCTCCACTTCTGGTTCACCCAGACAAAGCACGTCACCACGCAGTAGCTGAGGAACGTCAAGCCGTGGATGGACCCGAAGACCGGGACAAAAGCATCACTGACATGGCTGTACTTGAGCACCATGCCCACGATCAGCAGGCCCCAGGTGAACATCTCTGCAGTGGCCAGAAAACCGTAGAGCCGCTGGGGTGACAAACGGGTGGCGGTACGGGGATCGGTGGTGGATGGCATGTCGTCCTTTCGTCCCTACCAGCATGTCATCTTTCGGAGGGGCGGGAGTCGCCGTGTGCTAATCTGCCCGGGCAGGAGCGCACCGCTCCGACCGGACGAGGGAGCCGTACCCGGACTGCGACAAGACGGCCACCGAAAGGAATCGGTGATCGGTGATGGCATGGATCGTACTAGTTGTCTCGGGCATGTTTGAAGCAGTGTGGGCTATCGCCTTGGGGAAAACCGAGGGGTTCTCGAAGTTGGTTCCCAGCATCGTCTTTGCCGCGGGGCTTATTGTGAGCATGTCCGGATTGGCATATGCCATGAAGGACATATCAACGGGAACAGCCTACGCCGTGTGGGTGGGCATCGGCGCTTCCCTTACGGTCATCTACGGGATGGCCGTGGACGGGGAGTCGATCAGCTGGGCCAAGATCCTGTTGCTGACGCTTCTGGTCGGCTGTGTCGTCGGCCTGAAATTCGTCGAGTAGGGCTCAGTGCCACCGGGTCGTCATGAAGAAGCCGATCATGGCGACGCCGAATCCGATGACGATGTTCCACCCTCCGGCGGCGGCGATCGGAAGCATGGACTGGGAAATGTAGTAGGTGATGATCCACAGCAAACCCAGGATCATCAGCCCGAACATCACGGGCTTGTACCAGACGGGAAGCGGCTTGTCGGCGCCGTACTTGTTGGCGGCTTCCGCCGCCCTTCGGGACTTGCGGCGGGTTCTCGACTCGGGCACTGGTTCTCCTGACCTTATGCGGGTCACACTCGTTTGGTGCCGGACCCGGGCGATACTCTGATGGCTGGAAGCCGGCACCGTGGTGCCACGGCTTCCCCCGTCCCGCCATTCTACCGGTACCCCGTCAGGAGGCCCCGTGCATTCCGCGCCAGCGACCTCGCGACCGTCGAATCGACCCAGCGGTCGCCTGAAAGCCGGCGTAGGAATCGTGGGCGAATTGATGATCACCGTAGGGGTGGTCCTGCTGCTTTTCGTCGCCTGGGAACTGTGGTGGACGAACATCGATGCGGACCGGACCCAAAACGACCTGGCCCACCAGACCCTCCAGCAATTCCCCGGGGCCGGAGCCTGGTCGGCGGGCCACTCCACGTCACCGACGGCCATCGGCGATCGGGAAAAGTACGGTGTCCCGCCGGCGGCGAGCCTCCACGGATCGCAGACGTTCGGGATGCTTTACGTCCCGCGGTTTGGGGACGATTACGGGCGCCCTATTTCCGAGGGTGTCGGAAGCGACGTGCTCGATCACCTGGGCATCGGTCATTACCCTGGAACGCAGCTGCCCGGTGAGGCGGGAAACTTTGCGGTGGCGGCACATCGTCAGACGCACGGCCAGGTGTTCTGGAACATCGACAAGCTCACCGCGGGTGACCGTCTCTACGTCCAGACGCGGGAGGGGTACTACACCTATCGCTACCGAGACACGGAGATCGTCGATCCCTCCGAGACCGGCGTCCTGCTCCCCGTCCCCCACCAACCGGACCAACGGGCCGCTGAGTCCCTGCTGACGTTGACCAGTTGTGATCCTCCCTTCACCACGAGGATGCGCATCATCGCCTACGCCGAGCTCGAATCCTGGCGACCGCCCGAAGCCGGTCCGCCGGCCGCAATCGCCGATACCGTCAGGCGGGCTTCCGGGGCCGGCTGAGCTTCGCCAACGTTCCGCGCCCCATCCGCCATCAAGTCTTCGAAGGAGCCGCACCGTGTACGCATGGCTGTTCGGCAAGCTGCCCGGCCCGTTCTGGGTCCGTCTGTTGATTTCCGCATTGCTGGCTGTGCTCGTCATACTGGTGCTCATGGAGTACGTGTTTCCCTGGGCCAGTCAGTACAGCCCATGGGCCGAATCGACGATTGGTCTGGTGCAGTAGATATGACCGCCCCCACGCGGATCCTGGTGATCGACAACTACGACAGCTTTGTCTATACGCTGGTCGGCTACCTGCGCGAACTCGGAGCGGAGACCACCGTGGTGCGCAACGACGACGTGAGCCTCGAGGAGGCCATGGAGCTTGCCTCCGTACGTGACGGCGTCCTGGTCTCCCCAGGACCGGGAACGCCCGCTGATTCAGGCGTCTGCATCGACCTGATCCGCTGGTGCGGGGAACAATCTAAGCCCATGCTCGGGGTCTGCCTGGGCCATCAGGCGTTGGCGGAAGCCTATGGCGGGGTCGTGACCCACGCCGAGGAATTGATGCATGGCAAGACCTCGCTGGTCCACCACGGTTCGCATCCGCTGTTTCACGACATCAACAACCCGTTCACGGCAACCCGCTACCACTCGCTGGCGGCAGTCCGGTCGTCGATCCCTGACGAGTTGGAGATCATCGCCGAGACCGAGGGCGGCGTCGTCATGGGCCTGGCCCACCGCGAGGCTCCCCTGTGGGGCGTGCAGTTCCACCCGGAGTCGGTGCTGACCGAGGCGGGGTACCACATGCTCGGAAACTGGCTTGAGTCCCTGGGCCTCATCGGTGCCGCCGCCCGGACTGCGACACTCAGCCCCCTGATCAGCGACTGAACCAAGGCCCGCTGCCTACGCCGGGCCCGTTCGGAGGCCTACTTCGACGGCTTGCCTGGATCCGTTGGTTTTCCCCGTCCGGAGCCCTTGCCGTGTTTGGTCGGTATGGCGGATTTCGAAGAGTTGTCCGTAGGCTGGGCGGATTCGGACGTGCCACCCGACGGATTTGTTGACGGGGATTCCGACGGATCAGCGGACGGGTCAGCCGACGGATCGGTGGATCCTTCCGAGGGGGATGAGGATGCTGGGGGTTCCTCGACGACGGTGATGGTCACCGTGCCGCCCTGGTCGATGTCCTGACCGGCCTCCGGAACCTGTTGGGTGATGGTTCCGGGTTCGAGGACCGTGTTCTGCTCCGTTTCCACGGACAGGTTCAGACCCACCGCCTTGTCTGTCAGGACGTCTCGGGCCTTGTCCTCGGTCAAGTCCATGACCGAAGGGACCGTGACCTTTCCGGTGGAGATGGTCAGCTCAATGGAAGTTCCGGCCTTGACCTTCTCGCCGAGCTGCGGATTGGTACTGATGAGGCTACCCAATTCAACGGTCGCAGTATTCTCGCGCTTCACATCATTAGATACCTGCAGCCCCAGAGCTTCCAGAGTGCTGCGAACCGTGGCTTCCGACTGTCCGGCCAGGTCCTTGGGCAGCGTCACCTGTTCGGGGCCCTTGGAGACCAGGAGGTGTACTTCCGACTGCCGGCGTGCCTGGGATCCGGCTTTGGGGTCGGTGCCCACGACGGAGCCGGCCTCCACCTTGGGGTCGTAGACCTCCTCGGTGATGGGGACCAAATCCGAACCGTAGATTTCGTTTTGAGCGGCGGTCAACGACAGATTGGCGACATCCGGGACGGCAACTGTGGCGTTTCGTGCCTGTTCCTGCTGGCTCCAGTTCCAGAAAAGCCAGGCGCCAGCTGCCAGCACGACGACGGCCAGGACGGAGAAAACGGTGATCCAGGCACGACGACGCGAGGTGCGGTACCGCTCGGCATCCTCAGCGGCGTCCCGGCGCCGGGAATCGTCGTCGAACAAGGAAGACCCGGCATATGAGTCACCAATCGGAGGTTGTTGCCCAGTCCCCGGATTCGAGTCGGCCACGGCAGACATCGTCGTCGTGTGCTGTCCTTCGGCATTCGCCGAATTGCGATCCCCCGCTGCTGCTCGGCTAGTGGAGAGTGCGCGGGTGGGCGCATCTGTGGCCACCATGGCCTGGGTGGACATCGGCATCACCGCGAGGGCCTCGGTGGCGTCACCGCGGTCCTCAGGTATCGGGCGGTCTTCCTGTGCGGCCTTCAGGGCGACAGCGAATGCTGCGGCATCCTGGTACCGGTTTTCGCGGTCCTTGGCCAACGCGGTGGCAATCACTTCATCGATCTTCGGCCCGAGCTCAGCATTGTGGACACTGGGGGCGGCAGCTTCTTCGCTCACGTGCTGGTAGGCGACGGAAACGGGGCTGTCCCCCGTGAACGGCGGGCGGCCGGTCAGCAGTTCGTAGAGCAGGCAACCCGCCGAGTACAGGTCACTGCGGGCGTCAACGCTCTCACCTCTGGCCTGCTCAGGCGAGAAATACTGAGCCGTGCCGACGACGGCCTGGGTCTGCGTCATGGTTGCCGCGGAATCAGCCAAGGCACGGGCGATGCCGAAATCCATGACCTTTACCTGGTCATCGCCGGTGACCATGACGTTGGAGGGCTTGATATCGCGATGCACAATGCCCTTGAGGTGGCTGTATTGCAGGGCCCCCAGCACGCCCACGGTGTACCGGATCGAGGACTCGGCCGTCAGTTCACCTGCTTTGAGCAGGTCGCGCAACGTCTTTCCCTTGACGTACTCCATGACGATGTAGGGGACCTTGACCTCGTGGTCGGCAGCACCCTCGGATTCTTCCTCACCCGTGTCGTAGACGGCGACGATCGAGGGGTGGTTCAACCCGGCCACTGCCTGGGCTTCGCGGCGGAAACGGGTCTGGAAAACCGGGTCGCGCGCCAAGTCACGGCGCAGAAGCTTGATCGCGACCTCACGCCCGAGCCTGATGTCCCGGGCGTGGTAAACATCCGCCATGCCGCCGCGACCGATGAGGTCGCCGACGTCGTAGCGGGAGTTCAGGATTCGGGATTCAGTCACGTATTTCCTCTGCGCACCCTGGGGGTGTACTTGGGGTCTTATCGGTTACGGGGTCGGCTTCGAACCCGCGGCATCGGGTGCCTGGGGTGCCGTCGTGATCGGGGTTGTCGGCAGTGGAGCGGATTCCTTCTTCGTGGACTCGGGCGCGCTGGAACTGGTTGTGCGGGTCGCCGGCGCAGATTTGGTCGAGCTCGCTGGCTCGCTGCTCGGCGTGGAGCTGCTTGATTCGGCGCTGGAGCTGGGGGAGGGAGCTACCGCGTAGGTAAGCCGGACGACGTCGCCGCGATTGAGGGTACCGGTCGGCTCGACCCTGATGACGGTGTTCTCCGGCTTGTCGCTCTCGGCGCCTTCCACGGAAACCTTGAGACCCTTTGCCAGCAACGCGCCCCGCGCCACCTCGAGCTGTTTGCCCAGGTATTCGTTGGCATTGACCTCGACCGTCTGTGCGGAAGACGAGGCGGGCTCACTGGTGCGCGAGGAAATCGCGCTGGATGAAGCGGATGTCATCGAGCTGGAAGACGACGACGGGGACTCCGACGTGGAAGCCGACGAGGAAGAAGACGTTGCCGCGGGGGTGTCGTTCCCCGCGCTGTTGCCCGTGAACAGTGGGACCAGCCACACAGCGAGCAGGGCCAGGACGACAAGGATGAGCAGCGCAATCAACGGCCACTTCCACGGACTGCCCCCCGACTGGCGCGGAGGCTTGCCCCCTGATCCACCCGAACCTCCGGCCGCAGCTGCGGTGGAATCGTCGTCCGGATCCCAGTCCTTACTGGCGCCGAGGACTGAATTGAAGTCTTCGCCGTGGCGGTTCGACGCGTTGGCGGCACTGGCGCCGGCTACAGCTCCAGCTGCTGCCGCACCTCCTGCGGTGGCGCCCTGGACGGTGGTGGAGGGCCCAGCCACGGTAGGTAGCGCACTGGTAGTGGGCTCCGCTGCAACCGCGGACGCGGCCCGCGGGTTGGCACGGGTAGGGGTGTCGGCCATCGGTACTGCCTGGGTGGCCTCGCCGGGTCCAGCATCCAGGAACGGGATGATGCCAGGCACGGCAGCGCGCGCCGCATCGATGTTTCCTGCGCGGATGGCGTCGGCCGCTTCCGCAAGTTTGGTGGCGGTTGCGGGTCGGGCCGCGGGGTCCTTGGCGAGCATCGACATGATGAGCGCTCGGTGGTTTGCCGGGATGGACTCATCCAGCGGCGGCGGGTTGTCGTTGACCTGGGCGAGGGCAATCGCAATCTGAGATTCACCGGTAAACGGACGACGGCCTGCGAGGCATTCGTAGCCGATGACGCCCAGCGAGTAGATGTCGGAAGAGCCAGTCGCCTGCTGGCCGGTCGCCTGTTCGGGTGCCAGGTACTGGGCCGTACCCATGACTTGTCCGGTGGCTGTCAACGGGACCTGGTCGGCGATGCGTGCGATGCCGAAGTCGGTGATCTTGACCCTGCCGTCCGGCAGGATCAGGAGGTTTCCCGGCTTGACGTCACGGTGGACCAGGCCCTGGGCGTGTGCGGCGGCCAGGGCGCGCGCCGTTTGGGCGATGATCGACAGTGTCCGATCTGGCGACATGACCTTTTCGCGCTCGATGATCGCCGAAAGCGGCTGGCCGGGGACCAGTTCCATCACCAGATAGGCGGATCCGCCCTCTTCGCCGTAGTCGAACACGTTGGCAATGCCAATGTGGTTCAACAGGGCCGTGTGACGTGCCTCGGCGCGGAAGCGCTGGAGGAACCCGGGGTCACCGGTGTATTCCTCCTTGAGGATCTTGATGGCCACGATGCGTCCGAGGATCTGGTCTCGTGCCTTCCAGACCTCCCCCATGCCGCCGATGGCTATCCGATCGGTCAACTGGAACCGACCGCCCAGCGTGATACCCGATGTAGGCCTCACTTGTTGAACACCGCCTCTAGGATCTTCTTCAGGTTGGGACTGGTCAGGTTGTGGCCGGTCGCGTAATCAGTCTTCTCAATAACTATGGTGACAGCCACCTGCGGGTCATCCGCGGGGGCGAAGCCGGTGATCCATGAATTGACCCGGTTGGTACCGTCACCCAATTGCGCCGTGCCGGTCTTCGCCGCGATGTCCAGCCCGGGGATCTTCGCCTTGTAGGCGGTACCGCCCTCGAGCGGACCCCGCATCAGTTCAGTGACCTGGTTGGCGACGTCCTTCGACGTTGCCGTGCTGAACTCCTCCGGTTTGGGCTGGCTGATGACACTGAGGTCCGGTGCAATGACCTGCTTGACCAGGTTCGGTTTCATGATCACCCCGTCGTTGGCGATGCCCATGGCCACCATGTTCATTTGCAAGGGTGTAGCCCTGACGTCGTATTGACCGATCGACGCGAGACCCAGCTGGGCCGAATCCATGTCGGTCGGGAAGGAACTGGGGGTCACCCGGAGGGGGATCTGTAGTTGTTGGCCGAAGCCGAATCGCTCTGTCACATCCCGCAAGGCGTCCTGCCCCACCGCCTGGCTCATTGCCACGAACGGGGTGTTGCAGCTCTGGGCGACGATGAAGGCGAGCTTGGCCCGTGTTTGGTTGGCACAGATTCCCTCACCGAAATTGGTGACAGGCTTGCCGGCTCCGGGAACGGTGATGGACTTCGGATTCTCATACTGGTCGTTCAGGTTGTATTTGCCGGATTCGATCCCCGCGACGAGGTCAAGGATCTTGAACGTGGAACCGGGTGCGATCAGGTGGCCGGTGGCGGGGTTGATGTTGGGGCTCAGGCCCTGGGTCTTGAGAATCTCCGCCATGTTCGCCGAGGCCTTGGCGCCGCTGTGAACAGCGAGGAGGTTGGTGTCGAAGCTGGGCTTGGAAACCATGGCGAGGATGTTCCCGGTCTTGGGTTCCGAGACGATGATCGTCCCCTGTTGTCCGTCGGGAATGAGGTCGTAGGCGGTCTTCTGCAGTTTGGGGTCGATGGTCAGCTCGACTGAGGCGCCTTCGTCCTGCTGGCCGGTCAGCATGTTGACCATGCGCTTGTAGAACTGCGAGTCGCTCTGACCAGTCAACTCGTCATCCATCACGCCTTCGAGCATGTTGGCCCCGTAGGTCAACGAGTAGAACCCGGTCAGGTGGGAGTAGAGCTTCGGGTCGGCATAGGTTCGCTGGTAGTCGAACTGGTCGTGGGATGCGACCGACTCTGCAATCGGCTTTCCATCGACCAGGATGGCGCCGCGGGCCAGATCAAAGTTCTTGAAGAGCTGACGCGTGTTCAAGGGGTTCGAGTTCAGATCCTTGACGGCGAAGAACTGGATGTAGCTCAGCGCCCCGAAGACGAGGACGAACAGGGCGATGATGGCGATCCACACGTGGCGAAGGGCGGTGTTCATGCGCTGTCCCCCTTTCGTCTTGTCGTAGTCACTTTGGAAGTCGGGGCCTTTCCCCGGCGCCTGGCCAATTCTTCCTCGCGTTCCTTGGCCCGGGCACTGATGTCCGGACCGGCTGCGGCCATGTCGCGTTCATTCAACGGGCCGGTGGCGGCGGGCCGGCGTGCATTATGCGAAACCAGCAGCAGCAACGCCACGATGATCCAGTTCGATAGAAGGGACGACCCGCCTGCTGACATGAAGGGTGTTGTCAGACCGGTCAGCGGGATCATCAGGGTCACCCCGCCCATGACCACGAAGCACTGCAGTCCGATGGTGAAGGACAAGCCAGCGGCCAGGAGCTTGCCAAACGAATCCCGGCTGCCCAGCCCCGCACGAATACCGCGGCTGATGATGATGACAAAGAGCAGGATGATGGCGACGAGTCCGATGAGGCCCAGTTCCTCACCCAATGCCGTGATGATCATGTCGGAATTGGCGAGCGGCACCAGATCCGGTCGGCCGTTGCCAATGCCGGTGCCGAAGAGTCCACCGTTGGAGAGGCCGAAGAGCCCCTGGACGATCTGTCGGCTGCCGCCATAACGCTGGTCGTATACGTCCGGGTCAAAGGCATTGAGCCAGGAGTTCAGTCGTAGGGCCACGTGGGACATGACCTGGGAAGCGAAGACACCGGCGACCACCACCATGACCAGGCCGATGACGATCCAGCTGATGCGGCCAGTCGCGACGTAGATCATCACCATGAACAGCCCGAAGAAGAGAATCGAGGATCCGAGGTCGCTTTGCATGACCAGGACACCGATGCTGACCAGCCAGGCAATCACCATGGGACCAAGGTCCTTCAGGCGGGGAAGCTGAAGTGGTCCGACCTTCCGGCCGGCAAGCAGAATCAGGTCGCGGTGGGTCGATAGGTAACCGGCGAAGAACAACGCCAAGCTGATTTTGGCCAGCTCTCCGGGCTGGAAGGAGAAGGGGCCGACACCGATCCAGATGCGTGCACCGTTGATCTCCTTTCCGACGCCCGGAATCAGCGGCAAGATCAGTAGCAGCGCGCTGATGGCGAGGAAGATGTAGGGCGCTCGTCGGAGGATGCGATGATCGCGCACCGCGAGCAGGGTGATGATGGCTGCAGCCATGGCGACGCCGGTCCACAGGAGTTGCCGTGTGGCCGCGTTGTCGTCGTTCACCAGGTCGAGGCGGTGGATCATGGCGATGCCGATGCCGTTGAGTGCCACCACACACGGAAGGATGATCGGATCGGCATATTTGGTAAAGATGCGCAGCACGATGTGCATGACCAGGGCCATGCCGGCCAATACGGCACCTTGGGTGATAAACCCCTTGTCGAGGCCATCCGGATTGCTGAGGCTCACCAGGTAGTTCGCGCCCACCGCAACGATGAGGGCCAAAATCAGTAGTACGAGTTCGGTGTTTCGCCGCGGAATGGGCGCAGTCTGGATTTCGCTCACGGTGTCACCTCCTGACAGTAGCTGGGCAGAGTCGGTGGCGTGTCCCCGCTCTGGGGGTTGGCCGGAACGATGACCGGGCAGGCTTGCTTGGCGCTGATGAGCAGCTCGGAGACGATGTCCTGGGCATGTGACAGATCACGGGCGGCCAAGGAGTTCCTCAAGCGCTGCTGTGTGTAAGAGGGCAAGGCCTGGGTGGGGATTTGCGTGACGGAGTCGACGTGGGACAGCTCGATCGGGCCGAGGTCCTGGGCGACGCCGTTGAAGATGGCGACCTTGCCGTTGTAGTCGGCAACGTAGTACTGCGTTTGCGTCCAGGCATATCCGAACCAGAGGACGGAGGCGAGGATGAGCCCCATCAGCGTGAGGAACGTCGGGATGAGCCATCCGCGATGAGCCGGCCGGCGGGTGGGATCGTATTCGCGTGCCTGGACCCCATCCTCTGGCTGGGACGCCTTATGCGTGAGGATGGCAGCAGCGCGCTTCTCCGCCGAGCGCTGGGTGACCATGGGAATCTGCCCGGTCTTCGTCGCCAAGTCTGCTGCCCCGACCAGGACGTGGGGACGTATGGACATCTCGTGCCGGATGATGGCCGCGCTGGCCTCCACATCGCCGTCCTGGGCGACCTGGAGCTGTCCCGTGTCCGGAGCGGGCTCGGGTACCGGCGGCATGCCGGGCTCATCGTCCACCGTATCTTCGGTGACTTCCACCATGACGATGGTGATGTTGTCGGGGGATCCGTGGTCCAGGGTCACCTCGACCAAGGCATCCACGATCTGCTGGAGCGAGCCACCCTGGCGGATGATGCGCTCGGTGGTCGCATCCGGAACGACGGCGTTGAGGCCGTCGGAGCAGAGGAGCCACCGTTCTCCGGGGGCCACCTGATACTGGTCGATATCCAGTTCCGGGCTGGCATCTGAGTCGCCGAGAACGCGCATCAGCACGTTCTTGTGGGGGTGGTGCTCGGCTTCCTCGGGGCGTAGCCGGCCCTCATCGACGAGCCGCTGGACGAAGGTATGGTCCTTGCTGACCTGTTCGAAGACGTCGTTCTTGAAGCGGTAGGCCCGTGAGTCACCGATGTGTGCGTACTGGAACCGGTCGCCGGTCAGCAGCAGGGCAGTCACTGTGGTGCCCATTCCGGAGAGCTTGGGATTTGCGGTCACTAGGTCGTTGAGGATCGAGTTCGCGGTTTGGATCTCATCGGGGAGGACGGTTTCGATGTCGTGCGTCGTCTCCTGGTCCAGATGCACGAGGTCCAGGACGGTCGAGGCGGACGCGACGTCGCCACCCACGTGTCCGCCCATTCCGTCGGCCACCACTGCCAGATAGCGACCGGCGTAGCCCGAGTCGTCGTTCTTGGCGCGCACCTTTCCAACATCCGAACGCGCTGCAAACCGCAACGTGAGCGCCATACTACGGCCTCAACTCCATGACGGTTTTCCCGATCCGGATGGTCTGTCCGATGTCCACGGGCTGAGCGCGGGTCAACTGTGAATCGCCGAGATAGGTGCCATTCGTTGACCCCAAGTCCTCGATGAACCACCGGCTTCCCTGCGGGAAGAGGCGGGCATGACGGCCCGATGCGTAGTCGTCTTCGAGGACGACGGTTGCCTCCTGGGCCCGGCCGAGCAGGATCGGGCTCGCTGCCAGTTCGAGGGTGGTCCCCGCGAGCGGGCCCTCGATGATGGCCAGGGTATGAGCCGACTTCTTGGGGGTGGGTGCCGGTTCGGGGGCAAGATCGGGATTCTTGCGGACCTCGCGAGCCGTCGGTTCACCCGTCTTCGCCTTCTTGCCGATGGACAGGTCACGGCGGAGTGCGGTGATGATGCTCAGGATCAGGATCCACAACAGGATCAGGAAGCCGAGCCGCAAAGCCGTCAGTACGAGGTCGCTCATGCGCTGCCTCCAGTGCGCTGGGGGACGAGCCGGTAGGTGATGCGGGTGCGCCCCATGGTGACGATCGAGCCGTCGAAGAGCTCCTCGCGGCCCTGGACGCGTTGTCCGTTCACGTAGCTTCCGTTGGTGGACCCCAGGTCCACGGCCCAGGCGCGGTTGCCGTCCCGCACGATTTCAACGTGGCGGCGTGACGTCCCCGGGTCGTCGACGGGGATGTCCGCATCGGCGGAGCGCCCCAGGACGACGGAGTCTGCATTCAGGGCATAGCGCTGTCCATTGATATCCAGGACGGCCTGCTGGTTGGCCGGGGGACGCGGAGGCGACTGGGGCGCCTTCGGCGGTGCGGCGGGTGTCGTCGTGGCTGACTTTTCCATGGTGGCGTCAATGCTGAACGTGCCGGCCTTGACGGACTCATCCCGGTTGAAGGAGACACTGACGGGACCTTGCAGTGTGTATTGCTGGGATCGCGCGTGCTTGACGGCGACATCGCAGAGTTCCTCGGCGAGGGTGGCGCCCCATTGACGGGCCCGCTCGAAGTCGCTGGTGCCCAGCCGGACCTTGAAGGCATTCGGGGCCAGGGTGCGGCCCTGGGCGAGGGCCAAGGTCCGGTTGTCCATCTCGTTGCGCAGCTGGCTGGCGATCTCCACGGGCTGTACCGCAGCGGAGCCGGAACCCCGGAAGACGCTGGTCACCAGCTTTTCGAGACCGCGCTCAACGTTGTCCACTACACCCATGGGCGCTGCTCCTCTCGAAGTCGGTTGTCCTGTACGCCGCTCCGGTCACGGAGCGTGACGAAACAGCCGGCCGGGGGCCTGTGCTTGTCCGATACTACTTGCCCCATCTGGGAATCAGCCCGAGGAAGTTGGCATCGCTTCCATAACGCAACGCGTTTTGGGGGGTTTTCGGTTCCCCCACGTGCTCCGCATCACAGAAGAACCGACGATTAGGCGATGCCGTCCGCGGGTGGTTATGATTGATCTCGCTGTTCCGGGGAAACCCGAACCAGCGACTCGCGCGAGTGGCGGAATTGGCAGACGCGCTGGCTTCAGGTGCCAGTGCCCGCAAGGGCGTGGGGGTTCAAGTCCCCCCTCGCGCACGAGTTTCGAGGATGTCCTCCTTCCGGATCACGGAAGGAGGACATTTTTTTGTGTGCCGCCGGCCGGGTCCCGGAATATGCGGGCACGACGCAGGTTGTACCTTGCATGACCACCTTGCCCCCGCTGTCCATCCTGGATCGCGCCCTGGCCCGTTCCGGAACGGGCGAATCCGCAGCCCTGCAGTCCGTGCTCGATCGGGCGCGCGGGATCGACGGCCAGGGCATCTCGAGGTTCTGGGTGGCCGAACACCATGGGGTCCCGGGCATTGCCGGATCGGCTCCCGCCGTATTGATGGCTGCGGTGGCCGCCGCTACCTCGCGGGTCCGTGTGGGGGCCGGGGGGATCATGGTGCCGAACCACCAGCCGCTGGTGGTTGCCGAGCAGTTCTCGACGCTGGACCAGCTGCATCCCGGGCGCATCGATCTGGGCGTGGGCCGCTCACTGGGTTTCACCCCGGCGGTCCGCGCCGGTCTGCGCACCACCACGTATGGGGACGCCGCATTCGCGGCTGACCTGGCCGAACTGGGCTGCTACCTGGCCGGTACGGCTCCGTTCACCTCCCGGCCTCGGCCCGCGGGCCGGATTCCCCTGTTCATCCTGGCCACCCGCAGTGGTGCCGCGATCGCCGCCCAGGCCGGTGCCGGCGTCGTGCTCGGGGGACCGGTCCTGGACGACCCCCAGCGGGCCCGGGCCACCGTGGAGGCGTATCGGCAGGCGTTCAGGGCATCCGAGTGTGGCGATCGACCGTACGTGATGATCGCCGTGAACGTGGCGGCCGCCGATACCGACGAGCGGGCCCGTGGGCTGCTGCTTCCGGAGGCCTGGGCGATGGCGCAGTCGCGGACGCTGGGTGAGTTCCGTGCCCTGGAGCCGGTGGACACCGTCAGGGCCCGGCAGATGAGCGCCCGCCAGCGGGGGCTGGTCGATCATCACCTGGACGCGGCGGTGCATGGCACGGGAGCGGTGGTCCGGGAGCGGTTGGCCGAACTCGCGGCCCTGACCGGTGCCGACGAGCTCCTGCTGACCGGCGCCACCCACGACCTGGATGACCAGGCGCGATCTGACATGATCCTGGCCGGGTTGGCGCAGGAATGAACCCCCGCGGGGCATCGGGGCGCCCTGAGGTGGATTGCGCCGGTGACGAATACCCGCCGTCGGAGGAGACCGACGCCACACCCTCTGCATAGACTGGGGACGCCCCAGCGATCGTCGTCAAAGAGGAGTGCACCCGTGGCAGAAAAGTCAGCACATCAGAACGTCACCTTTCCCTCCGTCGGCCAGCAGGCCCACGGCTATCTGGCCACTCCGGATTCCGGTAGCGGACCCGGGGTGATCGTCATCCAGGAGTGGTGGGGCCTGACCGACCATGTCCGTGACGTGGCCGACCGGCTGGCCGCCGAGGGCTTCGTCGCCCTGGCCCCGGACCTCTACGGCGGGTGGATCACCCACGACGGCGACGAGGCCGCCGAGATGATGCAGAAGCTTCCCGAGGAGGAAGGCGCCCGGCTGCTCGCCGGGGCCGTGGACTACCTGCTGGGACTCGAGGCGGTCACCAGCTCGAAGGTCTCGGCCATAGGATTCTGCATGGGCGGGGGATTCGTCCTGGCCCTGGCCGCCCAGCAGGGGGAGCGGATCGCCGCCGCCGTCCCGTTCTATGGTGTCGGGCAGGGGGTTCCGGCGTCGTTTGCCGGGGTCCGGGCCGCGATCCAGGGCCACTATGCCACGGAGGACACCTCCTTCCCGGTGGACCAGGCACGCGCCCAGGAACAGCAGATCCGCGACGAATCCGGCGCCGATGTGACCTACTACTACTATGAAGCCCCGCACGCGTTCCATAATGATGGGAACCCGCAGGGGAACTACCGCCCGGAGGCGGCCCGGCAGGCCTGGGAACGGGCCGTCGGATTCCTCCGGGAAAAGACCAGCTAGACCACGCAAGACCAACGGGTGGGGCGCTACCGGCGCCGCACCAGACAGGGAGGAAACACATGTCAGGAACAGTCATCGTCGGTGTGGACGGCAGCGAGACGGCGAACAAGGCAGCCACGCGGGCGGCCACCGTCGCGGCCGGGTTGGGCGCCGATCTCATGGTGATCACCGCACACACCAAGGACAACACCGAGGTCGTCCAGATCGGCAGCGACACCTGGATCCTCGACGACGCCGAGCAGGCGCAGAAGCTCGCCGAGAAGTCCGCCACCAAGTTGCGCGAACTCGTGCCGGGCGCGAGCATCAAGGCAGCAGCCGTCAAGGGCAAGCCGCAGGATGCCCTCGTCGAGGAAGCCAGCCGCCTCGGCGCGCAGCTCATCGTCGTCGGCAACGTCGGCATGAAGGGCCTGGGCCGCGTCCTGGGCAGCGTCGCCTCCAGCGTCGCGCTGAACGCCCCGTGCGACGTCTACATCGTGAAGACGGCCAGCAAGTAGCTCCGCACGTCAAACGGCGCCTGTCCCCCGCGGGGAACAGGCGCCGTTTCACGTTCAGGGCCGATGCCGGTGGGGCGTTACCGGCCCTCTGCGGCGCGCGCGGCCGCCTTCTGGGCCGCGGCTTCGCGCACGCGGGTCTCCTCGGCGCGGACGGCGGCCATGCTGGCGCGTTCGTTTTGCAGCCACTCGGGCCGATCGGCGAGCAGCGCCTCGATCTGCTCCGTGGTCAGCGCCTCCTCGACGCCTCCCCGGGACAGCCCGGAAATGCTCACGTTCAGCTTCTGGGCCACCACGGGGCGCGGGTGCGGGCCGTTCTGGCGCAACTCCACCAGCCATTCGGGCGGTTCGTTCATCAGTTCGTCCAGCGCGGACCGCGTGATGGGCCCCTCCTGGAATGCGGCAGGCGTGGCGGGCAGGTACACGCCCAGCTTCTTGGCGGCGGTGGCCGGTTTCATGCTCTGCGGGGTTTTCTGGCTCATCCCCCCAGCGTACCCGGGCCCGGACGGTAGGCTGGCCTGCGTGGCAGAGCTGAGAATTGCGTTCGTCCCCGGCGTGACCCCGGGAAAGTGGCTGGAGCGTTGGCGGGAACGCCACCCGGAGGTGCCGGTCACCGCAACCCGGTACGACGACGGGGCAGACCCGCGCGGGTTGCTCGCCTCCGGCGATGCCGACCTGGTCTTCCTGCGGTTCGACGACGGGGTGAAGCCGGCCGACGCCACCACCCACGTCATCCCGCTCTATGAGGAGCTGCCCGTGGTGTGCGCCCCCCGCGAGCACGAGGTCGAACTCTACGACGACGAGGTGCCGTGGTCCGAGCTGGACGGGCAGACCTGGCTGGACCTGGCCGACTATCCGCCCGCCGTCGGCGGAACCGCCATGGCCGTGGAGGTGGTCGGCACCGGTGCCGGGCTGCTGGTGCTGCCCATGTCGGTGGGACGGCTGTACCGGCGCAAGGATGTGGTGCAGAAGATCCTCACCGGCGTCCCCTCGACCCGGATCGGCGTGGCGTGGCTCAAGCCGATCGGCGACGAGCCGGAGGACCCCCAGGTGGAGGAGTTCATCGGGATCGTGCGCGGCCGCGGTGCCAACTCCTCCCGCCAGCCCTCCGTGCAGGAGCGTGAGCGCCGGGAGGCCGACGCCGCCCAGCGCAAGCGCCAGCGCAGCCCCCAGGAGTCCTCCCGCGGCGGTGCCCGCACGAGCGGCAAGCGCCCCGGCGGCGGGTCCACCGGCTCCAAGCGCCGTGGCGGCCCCGCCCGCGGACGCCGGTAGCCCCCCGAACCCACCGTCCCACCGGACGCACGAGGGCCCCGCACCGCGGCATCGGAAGGTGCTGCCGTGCGGGGCCCAGCGGTGATGGACCGGCTAGCCGATCGAGGCGAACCCGAAGACCACCGCGGCGAGGGCGAAGCCGACCACGCCGATCAGGGTCTCCAGCACCGTCCACGTCTTCAGCGTGGTCTTCACATCCATGTCGAAGAAGCGGCCCACCAGCCAGAAGCCCGAATCGTTCACGTGCGACATGATCACCGAACCGGCGGCCACGGCCACGACCATCGTGGCCAGCTGGATGTCGTTCAGCCCGGCGGCGGCGACGGCCGGGGCCAGCAGGCCGGCGGCGGTGGTCAACGCGACGGTGGCCGAGCCCTGGGCGACGCGCAGGATGCCGGAAATCAGGAAGCCCGCGAGGATCAGCGGGACGCCGAGGTCCCCGAGCACGTTGGCCAGGGCGTCGCCGATGCCCGAGGTGCGCAGGACGCCGCCGAACATGCCGCCGGCACCGGTGATCAGGATGACCGAGCAGACCGGGCCCAACGCCTTTTCCATGACCTGCTCGATGGCGGTCTTGGCCATGCCGCGGCGCATGCCGAGCACGACGGCGGCGACCAGCAGGGCGATCAGCAGGGCCACCGGGGTTTCGCCGATCGCACGCAGCAGCTGGAACCAGGTGTCTTCCGTGACGGTTTCCGGCAGCACGCCGCCGGAGGCCAGCGTGTTCAGACCGGTGTTCAGGAAGATCAGGACCAGGGGCAGCAGCAGCACGGCCAGGACGGTGCCGAAGGCCGGCGGGTTCGCCTCGTGTTCGGCATCGGCCTCACCGAGCAGGGACGGGATCGGCAGTTCCCACTTGTGCCCGGCCCACTTGCCGAAGAGGTAGCTGGCCACGTACCAGGTCGGCAGCGCGACCACGAGCCCGATGAGCAGCACGTAGCCGACATTGGCATCGAAGAACTGGGAGGCGGCGACGGGGCCGGGGTGCGGCGGCACGAAGACGTGCATGACCGAGAACGCACCGGCGGCCGGCAGCCCGTAGAGCAGCACGCCGCCACCGAGCCGGCGCCCGACGGCGAAGACCACGGGCAGCATGACGACCAGGCCGGCGTCGAAGAAGATCGGGAAGCCGAAGATCAGCGAGGCGACGCCGAGGGCGAAGGGTGCCCGCTTCTCGCCGAAGACGTGGATCAGGTAGTCGGCCAGCACCTTGGCGCCGCCGGAGGTCTCCACGATGCGCCCGAGCATGGCGCCCAGGCCCACGAGCAGGGCGACGGAGGCCAGCGTGGAGCCGAAGCCGTCGGTGAGGACCTTCACGACGCTGCCGGCGGGGATGCCGGTGGCGAAGGCGGTCAGCAGGCTGACCAGGATCAGTGCCACGAAGGCATGGATCCTCAGTTTGATGATGAGCAGCAGCAGGACGACGATGGCGACGGCGGCGATGCCGAGCAGGGGTCCCGCACCCAGGGTCTGGGTCCAGTTCTCGATGGTCATGGGTTCTCCATTGGGGTGGGGTGGAACGTGGGGTCAGGAACGGGTGGTGGCCGCGGGGGCCAGGCCCAGGAGCGTGATGGCCCGGTCGGCGAGGGCCTCGGGGGTGGTGTCGTTGGGCAACGTGGTGCCGTCCTCGTCGGCGGCGAGGGGCTCGAGCGTTGCCAGCTGGCTGGCCAGCAGGGTGCCCGGCATGAAGTGGTCGGTGCGCTGCCCGAGGCGCCGGGCCAGCAGGTCGGCGTCCGCATCGACGTGCAGGAAGCGCACGACGCCGGTGGCCTCGCGCAGGAGCTCGCGGTAACTGCGTTTGAGGGCCGAGCAGGTGACGACGGTGCCGGGACCGCCGTCGTGCTCATCCATCCACTCCTTCAGGGTGGCGAGCCAGGGCCAGCGGTCGGCGTCATCCAGCGCGGTGCCGGCCGCCATCTTGGCGATGTTGGCCGGCGGGTGGAAGTCGTCGGCCTCGGCGGCGGGCCAGCCCAGCCGTTCGGCGAGCAGGGCGGCGACCGTGGTCTTCCCCGAACCGGAGACCCCCATGACCACGAGATGCGTGGTGGGGGTCGGGGGTGCCTGGTGTGGCATGTCATCTCCTGGAAAGGACGTCTTTGGCCTGCCGTCGGAACGGCTGGATAAAAGATAACACCTTAGAACCGACGAAAGATAGTACTAATGGTGATGAATATCGCGGGCTGAACCATAGGATGGTGGGCATGCAGATGCCCGCCGGAGCGATGGTGCTCCAGGAACCGATAGTCGACACGCTCGGCCGCGAGATCATTGACGGCCTCCTGCGCCCGGGGGACCGGTTGACGCTGGAATCGCTGCAGGCACGTTTCGGGGTGTCCCGCACCGTCATGCGCGACGGGATGCGGGTGCTGGAGTCGCTGCGGCTGGTGTATGCGAAGCGACGGATCGGGCTGGTGGTCCAGGAACCGCGCTTCTGGAACGCGTATGACCGGCGCGTGATCCGCTGGCGGCTGGCCGGGCCGGGGCGCGAACGCCAGTTCACCGAACTCACCGAATTGCGCGTGGCCGTCGAGCCGCTGGCCGCCGCCGGTGCCGCGCGTCGGGCACCGGAAGAGGCGCGCGCCGAGATCCTGCGGCTGGCCGCGGAGATGCGCCGGCTGGGCGAGGCGGGGGACCTGGAGGCCTTCCTGGCCGTGGACATCGCCTTCCACTCGTTGTTGCTGCAGGCCAGCGGGAACTCGATGTTCGCCGAGCTCGACGGGGTGGTGGCCGAGGTGCTGACCGGGCGCACCGAGCAGGGCCTGATGCCCTTCCATCCGCGCGCGAAGGCGCTGGACGAGCACGATGCGGTGGCCGCCGCGGTGGCCGCGGCCGACGGCCCCGGGGCCGAGGCGCACATGCAGGTCCTCGTCGACGAGGTGCGCGCCGCCCTCGAGGCGACGCTCACCGACGGGCAGCTCCCCGACTGAGCCGGGGAGCGCCGTCGTACCAGTCGTCCTACTGGAACAGCTGGCCCACGCGCGAGAGCGTCGTGACGATCCCGTAGATGAGCGGGATGCCCACCAGCAGCCAGCCGAAGACCAGCTGGGCGGGGTTCACGTGGACGGGGACATCGGTGGTTTCGGGGGTGTTCATCAGGCCTCCTGGGCGCTGGTCGTGGCGGTTTCACGCTCGGGTTCGTGGAACTTCGGGTCCACGGGGCGGATGAGCAAGGCGGCGACGAAGCCGACGATGAGCAGCACCACCATGGTCAGCAGCACCGGCAGGTAGTTGTGCGCGTTCATCGTGCCGGGCTTGCCCTGGGCGTCCAGCAGGCCGTTGACGATCAGCGGTCCGGCGATGCCGGCTGCCGACCAGGCGGTGAGCAGCCGGCCGTGGATGGCGCCGACCTGGAAGGTGCCGAAGAGGTCCTTCAGGTAGGCCGGCGCGGTGGAGAAACCGCCGCCGTAGAAACTGATGATCACGAACGCCAGCAGGATGAACAGCAGCGTGCTGGAGCCGCCGAAGAAGGCGAGGATGACGTAGAGCACCGCGCCGAGGCCGAGGTAGACCATGTAGATGTTCTTGCGCCCGATCACGTCCGAGGTGCTGGACCAGATGAAGCGCCCCGCCATGTTGCCGATGGAGAGCAGGCCCACGAACCCGCCGGCCACGCCGGCGGAGACCGCCGAGGCACCGTGTTCGGCCCGAAAGAAGTCCTGGATCATGGGCGATGCCTGTTCCAGGATGCCGATTCCGGCGGTGACGTTCAGGAACAGCGCGGTCCAGAGCAGCCAGAACTGCTTCGTCTTGATGGCGTTGGCCGCGGAGACGTGGCTGGTGGTGACCAGTTCGGAATGCTTGACCTGGGCCGGATCCCAGCCGTGGGGGCGCCAGCCCTCGGCCGGGACGCGGATGGCGAACACGCCGTACATCATGACGATGAAGTAGACGATGCCCAGCGTCACGAACAATTTCCCGACCGCGTCGCCGCTGGCGACCCAGCCCTCGGAGCCGGAGGCGGGGTCGAACGCCTTGAGCAGCTGCGTGGACAGCGGGGAGGCGATCAGCGCGCCGCCGCCGAAGCCCATGATCGCCATGCCGGTGGCCATGCCCGGGCGGTCCGGGAACCACTTGATCAGCGTGGAGACCGGTGAGATGTAGCCGATGCCCAGGCCGATGCCGCCCAGGAAGCCGTACCCCAGGTACACCAGCCACAGCTGTCCGGTGAAGATGCCCAGCGCCCCGACCAGGAACCCGACGGCCCAGAACGCCGCGGCCACGAACATCGACATGCGCGGGCCCGAACGTTCCACCCAGGTGCCCATGATGGCCGCCGAGAGGCCCAGCATGACGATCGCGATCGAGAAGATCACCCCGATGGCTGTCTGCGAGACCTCGAAGTGGCCGATCAGCGCCGTCTTGTAGACGCTGGTGGCGTACGCCTGGCCGATGCACAGGTGCACCGCCAGGGCGGCGGGCGGGATGAGCCACCGGTTGAACCCCGGAGGGGCGATGGAACGTGACCTGTCGAGAAACCCCATGGAACGTGCCTTCCGAAAATGGACGGGCCGCCGGTCGGCGGGTGCAAGGTGATGGTCCGGCGCAGCCGGGCGGCAAACTGGTTGCCTCTGGACATTGTGCTGCACAACCCACTTCTTGCCTAGTGGTTCGGGTCCCCGGGTGGGCCCGGTTCGGCGCGCGGGGCCGGTCCCGATAGATTGGACGTCATGCGCATCCCGGATTCACAGCCGTTCGTCCCGGTCATCCTCGGCGGGGACATCGGCACGTACTCGCTCGCCCGCGAGTTCCACGAGGCCTACGGGGCCGTCAGCGTCGCGGTGCCCGCCGGCAGCAACGGCGTGCTGGAGCACTCGGTGGCCGTCGATGTCCGCCCGGCGGGCACCATGACCGACGCGGCAGCCGTCGTCGAGCACCTGGTGGCCCTGGCGCGGGAGCTGACCGGCGACGGGGCCACCCCCCGCCCGCTGCTGCTCTGCGGCTCGCTGGACCTGCAGATCGGGATCATCACCACCCACCGCGATCAGCTGGCGCCCTGGTACGCCATCCCCTACCCGGACACCGCCACCATCGAGCGGGCCGCCCTGAAGCAGAACTTCTACGCGCTCTGTGCCGAACTGGACATCCCCCACCCGCTGACCGTGATCTACGATCCGGTGGCCCCGCGCCCGCTGCCGGCCGAACTGCCCTTCCCGCTCATCGGCAAGCCGGCCGACAGCAGCGCCTGGGTGCACGCCAAGTTCGCCGGCAAGCAGAAGGTCCACACCATCGCCACCGCCGACGAGCTCGATGACCTGCTCGCGCGCATCCGCGCCTCCGGCTACACCAGCAAGTTCATCCTGCAGGAACTCATCCCCGGCGGGGACACCAACATGCGCCTGTGCACGTTCTACTCCGACCGCGACGCCCGCGTGCGCTTCGCCGCCTACGGCGAGGTCGTCGTGGAGGAACACGCCCCGCTGGTGCTGGGCAACTCGGCGGGCATCGTCACCGGGGTCAACGCCGGGTTCATCGACCAGGGACGGCGCATCCTGGAGCACCTGGGCTGGACCGGCTTCTCCATGTTCGACGCCAAGCTGGACCCCCGCGACGGCGTCGTGAAGTTCTTCGAGCTCAACCCCCGGCTGGGCCGCAACCACTACTACGTCACCGCGGCCGGGTACAACGCCGCCCGGTTCTACGTGCGCGAATACCTCGGGGAGCAGTACGACGACGGGGCGCTGCCCGCTGCCGCGCCCGACGCGCCTCCCGTGGTGGCCACCGACCACATCCTGTACACGGTGCTGCCGCTGGCGTTGCTGCGCCGGCACCTGCGCGGCCCCGTCGGCGAGAAGGCCAGGGCACTGATGCGCGCCCACCGCGTCGCCAACCCGTTGCTCTACCGTGCCGAACGGGACCCCCGTAGGCTCTGGTACATCGCGCTCACCTCGCTGAACCAATTCCGCAAGTTCCGCCAGCATCCGCCGCGACTCTGACATGCTGGTGGAACTGGCGCCGAGCGCTGGTCGATGACGACCCGAAAGGAAGCACCTATGGAATTCGCCCGCTACGACACGTTGCTCGTGGAGCAGGACGGCGCCGCCCTGGTGGTGACCGTCAACCGACCGGAGGCCATGAACGCCCTGGCATCCGCCGTCGTGCAGGACCTGTTGGACCTCACCGGCACGCTGGCTGAGGTGGGCGTCGACGGGAACTGGCCGATCCGCGGCATCGTGCTCACCGGGGCCGGGACCAAGTCGTTCGTCGCCGGTGCCGACATCCGTGAGATGAACTCCATGAGCCCGGATGCTGCCGAGGCCTACGCCCGCCAGATGCACACGGTCACCACCCGGCTCGAGGCACTGCCCGTCCCGGTGATCGCCGCGGTCAACGGTTTCGCGCTCGGCGGCGGCTGCGAACTCGCGCTGGCCTGCGACTTCATCTACGCCAGCGGCCGCGCCAGCTTCGGCCAGCCGGAGGTCAACCTGGGCCTGGTGCCCGGTTTCGGCGGTTCGGTGCGCCTGCAACAGCGGGTCGGCCTGGGCCAGGCCCGCGAACTGATCTACACCGGACGCCGGATCGACGCGGCCGAGGCGCTGCGCATCGGCCTGGCCAACGCCCTCTTCGACGACGCCGACGCCCTGCTTGCCGCGGCAAAGGCCACCATCGAGGAGATCGCCGCCAAGGCGCCCACCTCGGTCGACAACACCAAGCGGGCGCTGAACCGGATCAACGGGCTCCCCGTCGCCGCCGGGCTCGAGGCCGAGGTGGAGAGCTTCCGCGAGGCGTTCGCCACCGAGGATTCCGTCGTGGGCCGTGCTGCGTTCCTGGCGAAGGAGACCCCCGCCTTCCCGGGGCGCTGAGACCATGACAGAGAACGACGACGCCGCCCGGCCCGCCCGCGCACCCGATGCGGTCCACCACTACGGACCGAACCCCAGCCAATACGCCGAACTGTATGTCCCCACCGAACGGCGTTTGCCCGGGGTCATCGTCATCCTGCACGGTGGCTTCTGGCGCGACACCTACGATGCGTCGCTGGGCCGTCCGCTGGCCGATGACCTGGTCCGCCGCGGCTGGGTGGTGTGGAACCTGGAGTACCGCAGGACCACCGACGCCGAGGTGCCCGGCCCCGACTCCGGGGGCTGGCCGCAGACCTTCGAGGACGTCGCGGCCGGCATCGATGCCCTGGGCCCTGCCCTGGCAGCTGCGGGGCTGGAACCGGGCAACGTCGTCGTGCTCGGTCATTCCGCGGGAGGCCACCTGGGCACCTGGGCCGCCGGTCGGCACAAGCTGCCCGCCGGGGCGCCGGGTGCCGGACCCGCGGTGAAGGTCGCCGGGGTGGTCAGCCAGGCCGGCGTGCTGGAACTGTGGATGGCGAACTGGCTCAAGCTCAGCCACTCGGCTGCGCTGAAGCTCATGGGGGCCACGAACGAGGAGGACCCCCGGCGCTGGCAGCTGGCCGACCCGGTGCGGATGCTCCCCATCGGGGTCCCGGTGATCGCCCTGCACGGCAAATCCGACGCCGACGTGCCCTCGGCGCTCTCCCGCGCCTACACCGACGCGGCCCGGGCCCAGGGCGACCCGGCGCGGATGGTCTTCACCACCGGGGACCACTATGCGCTGATCACCCCGGGAACCACTGCGTGGGATGCTTGCCTGGTGGCGCTGGCGGAACTCGCGGTCCCGGCCTAGCAGGACCCGAACCCGGGCGGGCTGGACGCCGGGACGAAGCGGACGGGCTCGTCCGGAACGACCACAGGTAAGGTTGAGTAGTGCTGACTGTAATGGGCGAAGCCCTCGTTGACGTGCTGTCCGGCGGCATTGCCGCGCCCCAGGCCTACGTCGGGGGCAGCCCGATGAACGTGGCCGTGGGATTGGCCCGGTTGGGCCATCCGGTGTCCTTCGTCGGCCGTTACGGCGATGACGAGTACGGGCGCATGATCCACGAGCATCTGCGCTCCAACGACGTGCAGGAGGTCCTGGCCCCCGACGCCCTGCCGACCTCCACCGCGCACGGCACACTGGACCCCGTCGGTGCGGCGACCTACGAGTTCGACATGGTCTGGGACCTGTCGGCCTTCGACCCCTCGACCTCCTCGGTGCTGGCCGACTCGCAGCTGGTGCACACCGGCTCCATCGCCACCGTGCTCGAACCCGGCGCCGCCACCGTGCTGGCCGCGATCGAGCGCGCCCGCCCGCATGCGACCATCTCCTACGATCCGAACGTGCGCCCCAGCTTCGTCTCCCACCACGAGGAGGCCATCGAGCAGTTCGAGCGCTTCGTGGCGCTGAGCGATGTGGTCCGGGCCAGCGATTCGGACCTGCAGTGGCTCTACCCCGGGCGCAGCGTCGAGGACAGCGTCCAGGCGTGGCTGGCCCTGGGCCCCGCAGTGGTCATCGCCACCTACGGTTCCGGGGGCTCGCGCGGCGTGGTCGCCGCCGGCGTTGCCGAGGCCAAGGCACCGTTGGTGGATGTGGCGGACACCGTGGGCGCCGGTGATTCGTACATGTCGGCCCTGCTGTCAGCGCTGGTGGACCGTGAACTGGTCGGTGCTGCCCGCCGCGAGGCCCTCCACGCCCTGACGCCGGGACAGCTGCGCGAGGTCCTGGAGTACGCAACCCGGGCCGCCGCTGTCACCGTCTCGCGGCCCGGCGCCAACCCGCCGCGCCGCGACGAGATCTCCTGACCCGGCCCCCACGGGCCCCTTCCCGCCATGCGCCTGATCGCCAGTGACCTCGACGGCACCATCCTGCACCGCGACGACACCATTTCCGCCCGGACCGTCGCTGCCTTCGCCGCCGCCCGCGAGGCGGGGCTGCACGTCGTCTTCGTCACCGGCAGGCCCTTCCGCTGGCTGACCCCCGTGCAACGGGCCTTCGGCCACCTGGGCACGGTCATCTGTTCCAACGGTGCACTGGTCTACGACCTCGAGGCCGAACGCATCCTGGCCAGCCACACCATTTCCGGCGACACCGTCGGCGAGGTCCAGCGCCGCATCACGGACCGCGAACCCGGGGCGGTCTTTGCCGCCGAGACGTTGACCGGCCTGCTGCTCGAACCGGGATTCCTGGACGGGGATGCCACCGCGATCCGGCTGCCCGGCATCGTCGAGGGGGCCTTTGAACCCGCGCAGCTGGACGCCGAAGGGGTGGTCAAGCTCCTGGCCAAGACCACCCGCCTCGACGCCGAGACCTTCCAGTCGCTGGTGGAGCCGGACATCGACACGCTGGTGTCCGTCACGCATTCGGCGCCGGGGGTGGCCCTGCTGGAAATGGCGCACCCCGAGGTCAACAAGGCAGTCACCCTGGCCGAATACGCCGGCGGGCTGGGGATCGGTGCCGAGGACGTGCTGGCCTTCGGCGACATGCCCAACGATGTACAGATGCTCGCCTGGGCCGGGCGCGGCTACGCCGTGGACTCCGGGCACCCGCTGGCCAAGCAGGCCGCCGGTCGCATCACGGGCTCCCTGCACGACGACGGGGTGGCCCGGGTGATCGAGCGGTTCCTGGCCGGGGAAGCCATCTAGCTGACGAAGAATTCTTCGGGCCCGGGAACCGCGGATCCGCCTTCCCCAGGGCTCCACTTCCCCCTCACCGGCTGCCGGGAAGCCGGGTTGTCCACGGTCCGCCGGCACCCGTCCCATCTGTCGGGGGCAGCTGGCAGAGTGGGGTCATGGAAGCGGTCACGGAGTCGGTCGAGGTCAACGGGTGGAAGCTCACCCGCGTGGCCGGCGCATCGGTGACCGGTTCGCCCCGCCTGCAGGCTGCCGAAGCGTTGATGCGGTTTGCCGAGTCCGAGAAGTTCAGGGCATCGGCGATGTTGCACGATGAGGCCCAACGCGCTGTTCCGCCGCGGTTGGAGGCCCTGGAGGACCACCCGGGCATGCAGGTCTCGCTGCGGACCGGGCGGATGGTGTCCTTTGCGGCGACGGAAAGTGCAGCCATGGAGATCGCCTTGGTCTCGGGCCTTTCCTCGGGCCAGGCACACAGGATCCTGGTCCAGGCCGAAACGCTCGTCATGGACATGCCCGAGGTCCTCGAGTCGCTCACGTTGGGCCGCATCGGCAGCAGCCATGTCCAGCGGATCCTTGAGCACACCCAGCACATCGTCCCCGAGCCGTTGGCGCTGCCCAGCCGGGACGCCGACGAGGCCACCCGGGAAGCCTGGGAGCGGGAAATGGCCCGGCGCGCCGCGGCAGCACGGACCGACCGACGCGATTTCGGTGTGGACATGTTGGCCGTTGCCCCGGGCAAGTCGCCGGCGCAACTGCGTTCCCGCGGCCGCCAGGTCTTGGAGAAGTACTACGGCCTGTCCTTCACCAAACGGTCCCGGACGGCGCTGCGCGATCGCCGGATCACGGTGGAAGAAGCGGCCGATGGCATGTCCTGGTTGTCGGGATACCTGCCGACGGCCAGTTGCCAGGCGATCTTCTCGAAACTCGATGCGATGGCCCGGCTGCTCAAGTCCGACCCCGACTCCGCCGCGGAAGTCCACCGGGCGGCGAGGGAGGCGGGAGGGGACGTCGCCTCAGCGCAACCGGCGGAGGATTCGGCCGAGAAACGGACCATGGACCAGCTGCGTGCCGACGTCTTCACCGACATGGTGCTCAACGGGCCCCGCGGCCAGGGGCTGGAGTCGGTCGGGGCAGAGGTGTTTGTCGCCATTCCGGCGACCATGCTGCCCGGAACGCCCGGCGGACCCGTGGGCTGCGACGACACCGCGGTCGACGGTCCCTCGGCCATCGGCGCAAGGGAAGGCAACAGCATCGCGACCGCAGAGCTGGAACCAGGAGCCCCGGTCCCGACGCTCCTGGGTGGTGGGCCCATTGACCAGGAATCGGCGGCACGCCTGATGCGGGCGGCCAAGACGTGGTGGCGGCTGATCACGGACCCGGTGACCGGGGCGGTGGTGGAATTCGGCAGGGATCGATACCGTCCAACAGCGGCACAGCGGGCGATTCTGCAGTTCAGGGACGGGTCGTGCACGACGCCTGGATGTTCCGGCCCGTTGAGGACGTGCGAGATCGACCACACCGAGGAATGGCAGGACGGCGGTGGGACGGATATTGCGAATATCCGTTTCGGTTGTCACCGCTGCCACCGGTTGAAGTCGCTGGGCCTGATCGAGGTCGAACAGCGCGCCGGCGGGACAACTCTGGTCACGAGTCTGTTCGGAACCCAGCGGGTCTTCTATCCTGCGGCGCCCTGGGCGGCTGCCGATCCCCGGCAAGCTGCGGGAGAGGGTGCCCCCAAGGGCGACGGTCATCGGCCACCGCCGGAGGATCCCGAATCGCGCATCCCCTCCGTCGAACCGCAGCCCTACCATCCACGCCGCCGTGGGGACGGCGATCCCGGCGAGACGGATGCCGTCGACGGGGCCCGGGAAGGGCCGCCGCCGAAGAACCCGCTGCCCCCGCTGCGGGATACCCGGGCAGGGAAAATCGAGTACCGACGCTACGAGGCGTTGCAGATGCGGGAGTGGGGGCGGGTCCTGGATGTTCCCGATTCGTCGACCGCCGATCCGCTGCGAGGACGCTACGCCCAAACGGGTGCAGCGAAGGCCGCCCGGAAGCGCCGCCTGAAGCGAATCGCCGGCGGATACGGGCCACCGATCATCCACCGCCCCGATGACCGCGACAATCCCCGCAGGCCGGCCCCCGAGGCGCCACCCACCCCGCCGGCCGAACCACCGTACTGATCGATTCCCGGGTGGGGGTCAGGAACCCCAGCCGGCCGACGGACGAATCGTCCCCGACTCCCACCAGGAATCTGCACCGTGGGGCAGCGGCCGCAACAACGGCTCGGGCAACGGCCCGGCCTGCGGGAAGGGCACCCCGGTGTGCTTGGGTGCCCAGGCAGGCGTCGGGGGGATGGTCTCGGACCGGCTTGAGGCGGGTCCCAGCTCCAGGACGGTGCGCACGCCGTGGTCGCGCAGATAGTACTCATACGCGGGATCCGCAGCGTCGTCCGAGAAGACCACTGCCACCGAACGGTCCATTCCCGAATCCGAATACATACTGGTCAGAATGGGTTCCGGACGACCAGTCCATGCAGCGAATCCACGAGCCACTTGCCACCCTGCCAGTCGGTGCTTGCGCACATGCGCCACGAGGTTCCCCGAGGCATCCCACCAATCAGCCCCGATGTAGGTGGCCGTATCCGTGGTCTCGGGTGTGGAGGCTATCAGCCCGAGTCCAACGGATCGGGCGATCCACCGCAGACGCTCACGGAGCAGGGAACCGTCGGCAGTGGCCTCGGCGGTGAGGAAGAGTTCCGGGGTGACCAGCAGGTAGGCCCCCGCTCGACGGGCCTCTGCCAGAAGGGCTCGAAGACGTTCGAAGTTGGCTTCGGTGTCGCGGCCCGGGGTGGCCGCGGCATGGTGCACGGTGGGCTCGGCCATGACGGACCTCCCGGGCGGTAGAGTCGGCAAGATGGAAAATCGGCGAACAGGGGCATTCCCCTACTTGCATCCTAGTGGCGGTCCACGGCGTGTGGGGTGGCCGCTGGCCTTTGCCCATCGCGGGGCGAATCCCTCCCTCGGGGAGAACACCATGGAAGCCTTCCGGGCCGCCATTGACCGAGGATACGGATACCTGGAACTGGACGTGCGCACCACCCGCGACGGGGTGGTGATGGTCTTCCATGACGAGAGCGTCGAACGGGTCACCGAAGGAAGCGGGAGGATCGAGGACTTCGACTACGCGGAGGTCTCCAGGTGGCGTGTGTCGGGCCAGGCGATTCCCCGGTTCGAGGATGTCCTCACCGAGTGGCCGGAAGCGCGTCTGAATGTCGACATCAAGGACGATCGCTCGGTGGAACCGTTCGCCGAACTGGTCAACCGGCAGGGTGCCCACGACCGGGTCCTGGTCGCCTCGTTTTCCGACGTCCGTCGTCGCCGCGTGCTCGAGCTGCTCGATCATCCCGCGGCCACGAGCCCTGGTATCGCCACCGTTGCCGCCGCGGTGTTCCTGGGAAAAGTGGGTCTCATGTCCTGGGCGGGGCCGTGGCTGAAGGGCGTTGCCGCTCTGCAGGTCCCGGAACGGCGGGGAATCCTTCGGGTGGTGACCCCGCGCTTCCTGGCGCAGGCGCATCGTGCCGGGGTGCAGATCCATGTCTGGGTCGTTGATGAGCGGGCCGACATGGACCGTTTGCTTGATCTCGGCGTTGACGGACTCATGACGGATCGGGCAGACGTGCTCGCCGAAGCGATGGAGGCCCGCGGGTTCTGGCCCCAGGGCGCCAGCTAAAGCGTCAGCGGGGCGACCAGTTCCGCCAGCGGGCGCAACACGCGGGGAGCGTAGCGTTCCATGTCCGCATCGCTGGCGCCGGTGAGGATCTGCAACCACGTCCCGTGCGCCTGCATCTTGCCCAGCCGTAGTGCCGGCTCGACGTAGTGCCGTAGTTCCTCGGGTGTGCCGTAGTCCTCCCACTCGTGCAGGTAGGCCATCACGGCCCGGCGGATGCGTGGGTCCGCGGGGGTGGTGTCCAATTCCCGGGACATGGTGCGCAGCGGAACGGCGAGCGACGAGAAGGGATGGGCCCAGTAGGCGTCGCCCAAGTCGATGAAGCGCAGCGGCTCATCGGGTGAGGCGGGCAGGAAGGCGTTGCCCCGGTGTAGGTCGTTATGGTCCAGGGACAAGGGCACGGGTCCGGCCGCCAGGTATTCGCACATCCCGTGGATCGGTTTCAGTTGGCCGTGCAGCTCATCGGCGTCGCGAGCCGGAAGATGCAGGGGGTGTCCGGCCGGCAGGGAGGCGTGCAGCAGGATCTGGTCGTCGATGTAGCCGGGCAGGTGGGCCGGGGCCAACTGGGTCAACCCGGCGTCGAAGAGTTCGTCGCCATACGGGACCAGGCCGCGCTGCAGTCGGGCGAGGTCCTGCAGCATCCGTTCCCACAGTCGGTAATCGGTACTGGGGATCCTGGCCATGGTCTCCCCGTAGTCGGGGGAGATCATCCACCCGCGCATCGGCTCGACGGCCAAGGGCATCACCAGCTGATCAGGAACCAGCCGCGCAGCGGCGGCCGTGAGGACCACCTCTGACTGCTGCCCGGGGTTCACCGCCTTGAGGAAGAGCTTGCCGTGGTCGGTCCTGACAACCACTTGAGTGGACCACAGGTCGATGCCACCGCGTTCCAGCGGCCCGGTCTTGTGCAGGTCGTAGGTCTCGAGCACCATCGACACCCAGGCGTCGATCTCCTCGAGCCACGCCTCGGTGGCCCAGTAGTCATTCCACTCCGCCATGTCGTGGACCTAACCGAGTTTGCTGGGCGTGGAGCCCTCGTAGTCGCGGGCATCGGTGGGCTCGGTGCCGCGCCACCGGGCGATGGCCCGCATGCCGTGGAAGATGACCAGCGTGGCGATCGTCCCCAGGGCAATGCCACCGAACTGCATCGAGCCGACCGCGATCGTCGGGTCGGCGATGGCAATGATCAGTCCGGCCCCGGCGGTCATCAGGTTGATGGGATTGGAGAAGTTCACCTTGTTCTGGACCCACAGCCGGGCACCGATGATGCCGATCATGCCGTACAGCACGATCCCGGCCCCACCGCTGACCCCTGCGGGGATGGAGTTGATGGCGGCACCGAACTTCGGCAGGAAGGCCAACAGGATGGCCACGATCCCGGCGATCCAGTAGGCAGCCGTGGAGTAGACCCGGGAGGAGGCCATCACGCCGATGTTCTCGGCATAGGTCGTGGTCCCGGAGCCGCCGCCAAAGCCTGCCACGACGCTGGCCACTCCGTCGGCCATCAGGGCCCGGCCGTTGACGTCGTCCAGATTGCGGTTGGTCATCAGCCCCACCGTCTTCACGTGGCCGATGTTCTCGGCGACCAGGACGAAGACCACCGGCAGGAACAAGGCCAGGGTGTCCAGATGGAATTCGGGGAAGGCGAAGGGTGGCAGCCCGAGCCAGCCTGCCTCGCCGACGGCGGTCAACTCCACCTGGCCCTGGACCAGGGCGACGAGGTAGCCGACCACGATGCCCACCAGGATCGACAGGCGCCCGAGCAGCCCCCGGAACAGGACTGCCGAGAAGACGATGGCGGCGACGGTGGTGAACGTCGTCAACGGAACGCTCTGCATGGCCTCCGTCGTGGCCCCGGCCAGGTTCAGGCCAATCAGGGCGACGATCGTGCCCATGACCACCGGCGGCATGAGTGCGTGGATCCACCCGGTTCCCGACTTCTGCACCACCAGGCCGATGATGAACAGGGCCAGTCCGGAGACGACCACCCCGCCCAACGCCCCGGCGAAGCCGTGCCCGGCCATGGCGGCGGTGACGGGGGCGATGAACGCAAAGGAGGAGCCCAGGTAGCTGGGGACCCGGCCGCCGGTGATGAGCAGGAACAGCAGCGTGCCCACACCGGAGAAGAACAAGGTGGCCGTGACCGGGAAGCCGGTCAGGGCCGGCACCAGCACGGTGGAACCGAACATGGCCATCACGTGCTGGACGCCGATGCCGGTGGTCTGGAACCAGTTGAGCCGTTCATCCGGTGCCACGACCGTGCCCGGCCGGATGGTCTTGCCATCGCCGTGGACCGTCCAGCCGAAGCCGAATTTGCTGCTCATGGGTGTCCTCCGTTGGGCGCTGCGGGTGTTCTCGTGGGGGGGGCCGGAACCGTGCGGAACCCCCACGGAATCCTACAGGGCGGCCGCGTTGGCCCATCCGTCGGCGCCGGCCCGGTCGATGGCCGCGACCCGTCCGGCCGCGGCGTCGGTGGACGTCTGCGCGAAGAACGCCAGTTCGTGCCGGCTGGATGCGTCGAAGGCCCGGCGCATGGCCGCCACGGAGGAGGCATCCACGCGCCAGGCCACCCGCTGGACCGTGGCGATCGCTTCCGTCGTGGCCGCGTCGAACTCCGGCGAGGAGTAGGCAGCCAGCCAGTCGGCATACGGGTGGTCAGGGTGGGCCGCGGCGGCCAGCCGCCGGCCGATGTCCTGGTACAGCCAGTAGCACGGCAGGATCGCCGCCACGAGTTCCGGATAGGAGGCATCGGCGGCGACCAGATGGTTCAGGTACGCCGAGGTCGTCGGGCTCGGCACGGGCTCGGCGGCCTCGCCCAGCCGGTGGCGGTGCAGGTTCGCCTCCTCCTCGAGCGCACCCACGGCGCCCGCTGCCCAGAAAGCCTGTTCCCTCCGGTTCGGAGCCAGTTGGGCGGCCCGCGAGAGCACCCGCGAGTAGGTGCGCAGGTACAACGCGTCCTGCGCCAGGTAGAAGTGGAATTCGTCGACGGGCAGGGTCCCGTCACGCAGGCCACGGATGAACTCCAGGGAATCGATGCCCGACCGCCACCCGGCAATCCCCTCCCACCAGGTGGTCAGCAGCGCCTCGGTCGACGGGGCCCGCCGTCCGGCCCAGAGCGCCCCGAAGTGGTTGACCGGACCGTGGCCACCGCCGACGTCGAGCTCGTCGGAGGCCAGCAGGGCATCCTGGAGCCAGTCCCGCGCCAGTTTGAGTGCATCGCCCCAGGACCCGCACCTGGCCCGCAGTGTGGCCAGCGCCGAGGAGAGCGAGCAGCCGGTGCCGTGGGTGTTCGGGGTATCGACCCGCTCCGCGGAAACCTCGGCGATCACACCGTCGCGCCCGACCAGCGCATCCGGGCACGCCGCCCCGGCCAGGTGCCCGCCCTTGGCCAGCACCAGCACGTCGTACCGCATCGCCAGCCGGGCTGCCTGTTCCCGCACGGCATCCCACCGTGCGGCCTCGGCCTCGCCGAGCAGGGCGGCGAGCTCCGCGGTGTTGGGGGTGAGCACATCGGCCAGCGGCAGCAAACGGCGCAAGGCCGCCTCGGCGTCGTGCTCCAGGAGCCGGTCACCCGAGGTGGACACCAGGACAGGATCCAGCACGACGGCGGTGCCTGGCTGGGTGCCCAGCCAGGCGATGACTGCCTCGATGACCTCCGTGGTGGCCAGCATGCCGATCTTGACGGCGTCGATGCGTATATCGGAGGAGATGGCCTCGAGCTGTTGGGTGAGGAAGGCCGCCGGCGGGGTGTGGACGCCGGTGACACCGCGGGTGTTCTGGGCGGTCAACGCGGTGATGGCAGCCATGCCGTAGCCGCCGCACGCGGCAATCGATTTCAGGTCGGCCTGGATGCCTGCCCCGCCCGAGGGGTCCGAGCCGGCGATGGAGAGGACGTTGGGGATGCGGGTGCGCATCATCGGGCCCCCTCCGTCGCTGCGGCCCATTCGGCCCGCAGCGAGGCGGCCGCGATGCCTGGGTCCTGCGCTGCACAGATCGCCCGGACCACTGCCATCCCGGCGGCGCCCGCGGCGTGGATGCCGGCGGCATCGCCGTGGCCCAAACCGCCGATGGCGACGCAGGGCAAGGGCGCCCGGGAGATGAGCCGGGCCAACCCGTCGAAGCCGAGCGGGGTCGGGTGGTCCTTCTTGGTGGGGGTGGGTCGCACGGCCCCGGTGCCCAGGTAGTCCACGGTTCCTGCCGGCAGGGCAGCCACCGCGGCGAAGTGTTCAGCGGTGCTGGCGCTGAGGCCGAGCACTGCCTCCGGGCCGATGAGGTCGCGGACGGCGTCGGCCGGGAGGTCCTTTTGCCCGATGTGGACGCCGTCCACCGTGATCCCGGCAGACCGGGCGGCCAGGTAGACATCGACGCGGTCGTTGACCAGCAACAGGGCCCGACCCGCGGTGTGTGCGGCGCAGGCGGCGACCTCGGCCAGGAAGTCCCGGGCGGAAAGGTCCTTGCAGCGCAGTTGGATGGTGGTGATGCCGGAGGCGACGGCTGCGGCCACGATGTCGGCCAGCGGCCGGCCGGCGGTGCTGGCGGCGTCGGCGACGAGGTAGATCCCGGAGGCGGGGGTGGACGTGGTCATGCGATCACCGCCTGGGCGGCCAGGTCATCGGGCCCGATGGAGGCCAGTGCATCGAGGAACCCGACGGCGAAGGATCCCGGCCCGGAGGCCGTGGTGGCCGCGCGTTCGGCGGCCACCGAGTACAGCGCATGGGCGGCGACGGTTCCCAACAGGGCATCGTCGTCGTTCGCGGCGACGGCCGCCGCCACGAGCGCGCCCAGGGCGCAGCCGCCCCCGGTAATGCGCGTGAGCAGGGCGTCCCCGCCGTGGATGCGGACACTGCGTGAGGAGTCGGTGACCAGGTCCTGCGGACCGGAGACGGCCACGATGGACGGGGTGGCCGCCGCGAGATGGGAGGCGGGCACCAGGGCCGCCTCGACGTCGTGCGTGGCATCGACACCACGGCCCCCGGCCCCGGAACCGGCCAGGGCCAGGATCTCCGAGGCGTTGCCGCGGATGACGGTGGGTTGTTCGGCCAACAGCTTCGCGGCGAACCGGGTCCGCAACTCCAGCCCGCCCACGGCCACCGGGTCCAGGACCCACGGGGTCCCGGCCGCACGGGCACTCCGGGCCGCCTGCAACATGGCGCGGCGCTGTTCCGCATGCGGGGTGCCCAGGTTGATGAGCACCGCCGAGGCGACGCCGGCGAATGCAGCGGCTTCACCGGGCACGTCCACCATTGCCGGGGAGGCCCCGGCGGCCAACAGGACATTGGCGGTGAAGTTCGTGACGACGGCGTTGGTCAGGCACTGCACCAGCGGTGCCGTGGTGCGCAGCTTCTCGAGGACGCGGCCCAGATCGGCCGGTGTATGGGTATTGGTGGGCGCATGCGCATGCATGGGCGACATCCCTCCGCTAGTACTAACTAGATCAGGTGTTGGCGGGTGTGTTCTCAGTCCGCTCTGGTCAGGCGGACACCCCGTGTCAATGTGCGCGAGCCTACCGGGGGCTTGCGTCACGGGCCAACTTCGTGACCCGGATCACCTCCGCCGGGCGATATTGTCGTACCCATGGCCAAGAACCGACGCACCGCATCAACCACCGTCCCCGGGGAGCCAGCGCGCCCGGCCGAGCGGCCGGTTGACGTGGCCCGGCGATTGCGCGACGCCACCGACTCGCGGCTGGCCCATCCGCGTCGCTTCCGGGCCGCGCAACTCAAGGCGCTTGAACGGCTGCTCGAGGACAACGACGAGGCGCTGTGCCAGGCTCTGACCACCGACCTGGGCAAACCCGCTGCCGAGTCCCGTCTGACGGAACTGGATCGGGTCAAGGCGGAGATCGACCACGCGCAACTGCATGTGGGTGATTGGGTCGCCGACCGGCACGTGAGGGTTCCCGTGTCGCTGCAGCCCGCGACCGCCCGCATCCAGGCCCGGCCGCTGGGCATGGTGTTGGTCATCGCCCCCTGGAACTACCCCGTCCTGCTGCTGCTGGGCCCGCTGGTGGGTGCCCTGGCCGCGGGGAACACCGTGGTGCTCAAACCCTCCGAGCTGGCCCCGGCGACCTCGGCGCTGCTGGCCCGCCTGGTGCCGTCCTACCTGGACCGCCGGGCCGTGGCGGTCGTGGAGGGGGCTGCCGAGACGACGACGGAGCTGCTCGGGCAGCACTGGGACCATATCTTCTACACCGGTGGGGAGCGGGTTGGGCGGATCGTCGCCCACGCGGCTGCCGAGCACCTCACCCCGGTGACCCTGGAACTCGGTGGCAAGAGCCCCGCCGTCGTCTGCGACGGGAATTTCGCGGCCATCGCGCGGCGGATCGCCCACGGGAAGTTCATGAACGCCGGACAGACCTGCGTGGCGCCGGACTACGTGCTGGCGGTGGGCGAGCATGCGGCGCAGGAGCTCGAGAAGCACCTGCCACCGGTGATCGCCTCGTTCTACGGCAAGGACCCCTCATCCAGCCGCGATTATGGGCGGATCATCAACTCCGGACACTTTGCCCGGGTCGCCGCCTACCAGCAGCAGGGGCGGGTGGTCTGCGGTGGCTCAAACGACCCGGCCACCCGTTACGTCGAACCCACGGTGTTGGCCGACGTGGACCCGGCGTCCGCGGTGATGACGGAGGAGATTTTTGGGCCGGTGCTGCCGATCATCCGCGTGGACCGGTTCGACGACGCGGTGCGGTTCATCAACTCACGGCCCTCGCCGCTGGCTGCCTATCTTTTCAGCGAACGTCCCCGGTTGCATACCGCCTTCGAGGACCAGGTGCGTGCCGGGGGAATCGGACACAACGTGTGCAACATGCACCTCGCCGTCCCCGACCTGCCCTTCGGCGGAGTCGGGGCATCGGGCATGGGCAACTACCACGGCAAATCGGGATTCGACACCTTCAGCCAACAACGCCCCGTGCTCTCGAAGACCGCGATGATCGATACCCTGCGCGCCATCTATCCGCCGTTCGGGTGGGCGAAGCGCCGGATCATGCGCTCGATGGGCTGACCGCCCGGACGCACGAGGACCCGGTGCCCATGGATGCGCACCGGGTCCTCGATCGAAGTCGGTGTGGGACGCCGACCGTCGATGCTGGCTACTTCTTGGTCATGGCGTCGACGTATTCCTGGTTCTCCGAGATCCACTTGTCAACGACCGGACCGTAATTGTCCGTTTCCGCGCCGTTGAACATGGCGTTCTCCAGGGAGAACAGGTGCTCATCGTCCATCTTGAAGTCGTCCAGCCACTTCGAGAGGCCAGGGTAGTTCTTCTTGAAGTCCTTGTTGCCGTAGGACGTGATGTTCTCGGCCTTGCCCATGGCTCCCTTGGGGTCCTTGAGGTCCTTGATCGGGAACTCGTCGTACGCCCAGTGCGGACGCCACAGGGTGACGACGATGTTGTCGCCGGCCTTGGTGGCCTTCTTCAACTGGCTCAGCATGGCCGGGGTGGACGAGGTCTTGAAGTCCATCTTCTCCAGACCGTACTCGGGGATGGCCTTGTCCTGGGTGGCCTTCGTCAGGCCCGCTCCGGGGTCGATGCCGTAGATGGTGTTGCCGAACTTGTCTGCATTCGCCGCCAGCTGCTCCAGGGAGTCGATGGGGGCGTCCTTGTTGACCGCAATGGTCAGCTTGGCGTTGTCGTACCAGGTGCCCAGCTTGGTCATCTGGTCACCGTACTTCTCCATGTAGTCCTTGTGGGTCTGGGGCATCCACACGTCCATGGTCAGGTCGAGGTCGCCCGAGGCGACTCCGGAGAAGACCGGTGCGGCGTCGGCATCGGTCAGGGTGACGTCGTAGCCCTTCTTGTCCAGGATCTGCTTCCACAGGTTGGACACGGCCACGCCTTCGTCCCAGCCGGCCATGACGCCGATGTTCAAGGCCGCCTTATCGCCGTTCTCCGGCGACGCAGGGGCAGCGGAATCGCTGCTGCCTCCGCCGCCGCTACCGCAGGCGGTCAAGGCCATGGCTGCCACGGCGGCCATCCCCATCAATGATGCGAGTTTCTTCTTCACTATGTGTTCCTTTCTTGGCGCCCCGCGGACGGGGCGTTGGGTCATGAAGTACTGCGGCCCGTCACGTTGGATCGCCCGAGCGAGGCGGTGATCCGGTCCAAAATGATGGCCAGGACGACCACGGACAGGCCGGACTCGACGCCGAGGGGCGTATTCAACGTAGTCAGTGCCTTGTAGACGGCGGCGCCGAGGCCGCCGGCTCCGACCATCCCGGCGATGACCACCATGGACAGCGAGAGCATGATGACCTGGTTGATGCCGGCCATGATCGTTGGCATCGCCAGGGGGATCTGGATCTGGCGCAGGATGCGACCGGGGGACGCGCCGAAGGCCTGGCCGGCCTCGAGCACTTCGGTATCGACGCTGCGGATGCCCAGTTCGGTGAAGCGGGTTCCTGGTGCCAGGGAAAACACGATCGTTGCGACGATGCCGGGAACGGCGCCGATGCCCAAGAGCAGGATGGCCGGGATGAGATATACGAAGGCCGGCATCGTCTGCAGGAAGTCCAGAATGGGTTTGACGATCGTGGAAACGATCCTGGATTTCGCCGTGAGGATGCCCAGCGGAACGCTGATGACGACGGCGATGACACTGGCCACCAGGACCAGCGCCAGGGTCTCCATGGAGTTCTGCCACTGGTTCATGCCGTAGATGAACAGCAGGCCGATCACCGTCCCCACGCCGAGTTTCCAGCTCTTGGCCAGCCACGCAAGGATGGCGAGCACGAGGATGATCGCCCAGAACGGGGGCGCGGTGAGGACCCAGACCAGGGCGTCGTTGAAATTCTGGAACACCGTCTTGACGACGTCGAAGAAGGCGTTGAAGTTGGCGGTGATCCAGTCAAGGACCGTTTCGACCCAGTGGCCGACCGGAATACGGAACAGGTTCTCTCCCATCTAGCGGACCTCTCCTTCATTCTCGATGGTGCCTTCGTTGGCGGCATCACCGGGGGCCGCCGCAGTGCCGTCGTCAGTGCCCGCAGTCTGCCCGGGGGTGACCACCGGCATGCCGCTGGTGCTCGACGGCACGTTGCCGAGTGCGGAGAGCAGTGTGGCGCGGGCAATGGCGCCAATCAGGCGGCCCTCGTCGTCGACCACGGGCAGCGGGACCGGGGATTCAACGGAACGCCCGAAGAGGTCGTTCAGAGCCGTGTCTGCGGTGATCGGGGCGTTGCGGGAGGTGATGATTTCCTCGAGGTCCGCACCACCGCGTTCGAGCAATGCCATCACCTCGCGGTCGCGGACGGAGCCGAGCAGCACCCGCCGCCGATCCACGACGAATGCCGCGGACGTCTGCAATTCCCGCATGGTCCGCAGGGCATTTCGGGCGCCACCGCTGAGGTTCACGACCGCTCGCGGCGGCTCCATGACAGTCCCCGCCGTGAGGACCCGGGTGCGGTCGACGTCGCGCACGAAGGCCGAGACGTACTCGTTGGCCGGGTGCGTGAGGATGTCATCGGGGGTGCCGATCTGCACGATCTCACCGTCTCGCATGACGGCGATGCGGTCACCGAGGAACATGGCCTCGTTCAGATCGTGCGTGATGAAGATGATCGTCTTCCCCAGTTCGGCTTGCAAGGACGCCAGCTGTTCCTGCATGTCGCGGCGGATGAGGGGGTCCAGTGCGGAGAATGCCTCGTCCATGAGCAGGATGTCGGTTTCAGCTGCCAGTGCGCGGGCCAAGCCGACACGCTGTTGCATGCCACCGGAGAGCTCACTGGGATATTTGTCGCCCCAGCCGTTGAGTCCCACGACGTCGAGGACCTTGTTCGCCCGTTCGGTACGTTCGGCCATGCCGACGCCCTGGATCTCGAGTGCGTAGGCTGCGTTCTGCAGGACGGTGCGGTGCGGCAGGAGCGCGAAGTGCTGGAAGACCATCGAGATACGCTGTTGCCGGACCTTGCGGAGCTTCTTGGGCGAGATCTTGGCGATGTCCGTGTCGCCGATGACGACCGAGCCACTGGTCATGGGCCAGAGGCCGTTGAGCATGCGGATCAGCGTCGATTTTCCGGAACCGGAGAGCCCCATGACGACGAAGATCTCGCCCGGTTTCACGTCGAAGCTCGCGTCGATGACCGCCGCGGTGCCCAGCGAGGACACATCCTTGCGGGACTTCCCGGCCTTCAGTAGCTTGACCGCCTCGTTGCCCCGGCGGCCGAAGACCTTGTACGCGTTGCTGACGCGTAGCGCCGGTTGCGCTGTCTCAGTAGTATTCACATTTTCCCGTCCACGGCCTGGGTCCGGGTGGAGGCAGACCGATTGCTCGGCAACCCGACCTCACCAGACGGTTCCGTGGCCGCTTAAAGGCGAGGCCGGAAAGTCCGTCTGACAGGGCGAGTGATTGACTTTCTAACGCAACGCTAACAACTCGATGTTCGCTGTCGGCTGAATTCCATTGTTTGACCGAGGATACACCCGGGTTGCAGGCAGCTGCATCCCTTGTGGCATATGGGGTACAGCGACGTTATGGCATTGTGACGGACGCTGTTGTCAAAAGGTCGGCAATCGGGTGGAAACCCCGATCGGCAACCGTCAAGCAGGTCAGCCGATGATGGAGTCGACCAGCGCCTTGGCCTCTTGTTGGACCAGCTTCAGGTGGTCTTCGCCCTTGAACGATTCGGCGTAGATCTTGTAAACATCCTCGGTTCCGGACGGGCGGGCTGCGAACCAGGCGTTCTCGGTGGTGACCTTCAACCCGCCGATGGGTGCACCGTTGCCGGGTGCCTCGGTCAGCCGGGCGGTGATGGTCTCGCCGGCAAGTTCCGACGCCGTCACGTCACTGGCCGAAAGCTTGGCCAGTGCTGCCTTCTGGTCCCGGGTGGCAGCTGCATCGATGCGTGCATAGGCGGGCGAGCCGAAGTCTGCGGTCAGGCGCGTGTAATGCTCACTGGGCGACGATCCCGTGACTGCCTGGATTTCCGACGCCAAGAGCGCCAGGAGCAGTCCGTCCTTATCTGTCGTCCACGGGGTGCCATCGAAACGAACAAAGCTCGCCCCTGCGGATTCCTCGCCGCCGAAAACGCCGGTGCCGTCCAGCAAACCGGGAACGAACCACTTGAAGCCCACGGGGACCTCGACGAGTTCACGACCGAGGGAAGCGGCCACCCGGTCGATCATGGAGGAGCTGACGAGGGTTTTACCCACACCGGCTCCCTGCGGCCACTGCGGGCGGTGGCGGTAGAGATAGTCGATGGCGACGGAGAGGAAATGGTTGGGGTTCATCAGCCCGGCATCCGGGGTGACGATGCCGTGCCGATCCGCGTCGGCGTCGTTCCCCGTGGCGATATCGTAGGCCGCGCCGCCGTCCCGGACCTTGGCGATGAGGCCCGCCATGGCCGATGGGGAGGAGCAGTCCATGCGGATCTTGCCGTCCCAGTCCAGTGTCATGAAGGACCAGCGGGGATCGACTTCCGGGTTCACGACGGTCAAGTCGAGGCTGTACTTTTCGCCGATGGCGCCCCAGTAGTCAACGGACGCACCGCCCATCGGGTCGGCGCCGATGCGGACCCCCGCGGAGCGGATGGCGTCCATGTCCAGGACCTCGGACAAGGAACCGACGTAGGCAGAAAGGAAGTCGTGGGTCCCCAGATTCTCCGCAAAACGGGCCTGGGAGATCGTCACCCGCTTCACTCCGGCCAGCCCAGCGGTCAGCAGGTCATTCGCGCGTCCGGCAATCCACGAGGTGGCGTCGGAATCCGCGGGACCACCATGCGGGGGGTTGTACTTGAACCCGCCATCGGAGGGCGGGTTGTGCGAGGGGGTGATGACGATGCCATCGGCCTGCCGGGCCCGGTCGGCAGCCGGGATGTCCCGGTTGTGGGTGAGGATGGCGTGGCTGACAGCCGGGGTGGGCGTCCAGCCGTTGCGCGCATCGACGCGTACATCCACGCCGTTGGCGATCAGGACCTCCAGTGCGGTGTCCTGTGCCGGGTCGGAGAGCGCGTGCGTGTCCTTGCCGACGAACAGCGGTCCGGCGATGCCCTGGCCGTTCCGGTACTCCACGATGGCCTGCGTGATGGCCGCGATGTGGTTTTCGTTGAAGGAGCCGTTCACTGATTTGCCCCGGTGGCCGGAGGTTCCGAAGGCAACCCGCTGCGTGGGGTCCTCCGGGTCCGGAACCACATCGAAGTAAGCCGAACGGACGGCGTCGAGATCTATCAGGTCCTCGGGGAGGGCGCGCGTCCCCGCACGATTGGCAGCCATGGATACAGCTAACCAGAAGGGACGCAAAAAAGCCCCGCTCCCCGGACAAGATGTCCGGAGGCGAGGCATTTTTGACGTAGTGGGTAGCCGGGCTACTTCACCCCGGACATCAGGGCCTTGATCGGCTTCACGGCCGCCATCAAGGCAATGCCCAGCACGATGGCCGTACCGCCGAGGACCACGAAGTACGGGACCTCGTTGCCCTCGGTGTAGAAGCCGGCGAAGATGCCGGCCAGCGTCGTGCCCAGCGAAACCGACAGGTAGAACAACGCCACCATCTGCGTGGTGAAGGCAATCGGGGCCAGCTTCGTGGCGACCGAAAGACCGATCGGGCTCAGCAGCAACTCGGCCATGGTGAACAGGAACAGGATTCCGGCCAGTGCCAACAGCGGGGTCTTTTCCAGCGAGTTCAACGGGATGAAGACCAGGAAGGCCAGTCCCATGACGACCAGTGCGCCACCGAATTTCAGGGGGGTGGATGGCTGTTTCTCGCCCATCTTGGTCCAGATGCCGGCAAACACGGCGGCGAAGATGATGATGAAGACCGGGTTGATGGACTGGGTCCAGCTGGCCGGCATTTCCCACCCGAACAGGTTGCGGTCCAGTCGTTGTTCCGAGTACACGGCAATGAAGGTGAACTGCTGCTGGAACAAGGCCCAGAATGCCGCGGAGGCGATGTAGAGCGGGATGAAGGCGGTGACGCGGCGGCGTTCGGTGCCGTCGATCTTCGGGGACTTCAGGATGACGATGAAGTAGATCACCGATGCTGCGACCACGACGATGGCGATGGTCGAGGCCAGGTTGTCGGCGTGCACGATGCCGGTAGCCAGCAGCACAACGATGATCGCGATGCCGATCAGGACGCCGATGCCGTAGCGCACGCGGAGGTTGCCGAGCAGCGGGTCGGTGACGTGGTGCGTGGCTGCCGGCAGGTTCTTGCGGCCCAGAGCATAGATGGTCAGGCCGATGGCCATGCCGATCGCCGCCAGTCCGAAGCCGTAGTGGAAACCCAGCCGGGTCTGCAGCAGGCCGGTCAGCAACGGGCCGATCAGGGCGCCGATGTTCACGCCCATGTAGAAGATGGAGAACCCGGCGTCACGCCGGGTGTCCTGCTTCGAGTACAACGAACCGACCAGCGTGGTGGCGGTGGCCTTCAGGCCACCGGAACCGAGGGCCACCAGCAGCAGCCCCACGGTCAGGCCCACGACGCCGGGCAACGCTGCCAAGGCGATGTGGCCGAGCATGATCATGATGGCGGTGTAGAACAGCACGCGTTCGGACCCGAAGAGCCGATCGGCGATCCATGCTCCGAAAATGGTGCTGAGGTAGACGGTGCCGCCATAGGCGCCGACCAGGCTCAGGGACAGCCCCTGGTCCAGGCCGAGGCCGCCCTTGGACACCTCGAAGTACATGTAGTAGGCGAGGATGCCTTGCATGCCGTAGAAGGAGAAGCGCTCCCACATCTCGACATTGAAGAGGTTGAAGAGCATCCGGGGGTGGCCAAAGAAGGTCTTTCCGGCCGGTTCCCGCGTGGAATTCAATGAGGTCATTTACAGTATTTTGCGCTCGTGTGTCCCAAAACGCCTATTTCAGTGAGCTGAATCACATTCCGCTGGAGGCATTCATCAGTTGGGCCGCCAGGGCGAGCAGGTCGCGCTCAGATCCGTTTGCCCCAGTCAGCTGGATTCCCATGGACAGACCACCGACGGTTCGCAGGGTCGGGACCGTCACGGCGGGTGTCCCGGCAACATTGACCACCGAGGTGTATGGCGTGTACCGGCACTGGAGCTCGTAGTCGAAGTCGGCGTCGTGCGCGGTGTACCACCCGATCGGCCGCGGCGTCTGGGCCATGGCGGGAGTCAGCACTGCGTCGTAGCGGCCCCACTGGGCCCGGCAGTCCTCGGCGATCTTCTGCAGCACGGCTGCGGCTTCGCGCTTCTCCGCCTCGGGCCGGGCGATGGCCCGCGCCCGGAAGGTGCGGGCGAGTTCCATCAGGGCGGGGGCGGCTTCGTCGGGGAGTCCTGCCTCGGCCAGCCCGGCGGTCCAGATCGCCTGGAATGCCTCCGGGTAGCGGTTGTCATAGCGGATGTCAGCCGGTTCGACACGGTGCCCTGCGGCCTCCAAGAGCGCGATGCCGGCCTGCAGTGCTTCCTCGGCCGTGGGATCCAGGGCGACGGGGTACCGGCCGTCGAAGGGGGAAGTGCGGGTCACGCCGATTCGCAGGGGGCGGCCGCCGGCGGGCCGGGCGCTGCGGGCAGCCTCCAGGTACCCGGTGCCGCCGGTCATCGAGTCCATGAGCAGCCCGGCGTCCTCGGCGGTCCGGGCCAGGGGGCCGGAGACCACGAAGCGGGGTGCGCCGAAGCGGTCCACCCGCCCGTTGGCCAGATCCGTCGGAACAGTGCCCAACCCCGGCTTCAAGCCGATCAGACCGCAAGCAGACGCGGGGATGCGGACCGAACCGCCGCCGTCGTTCCCCGGAGCCACGGGCAGCAGGCCCGCGGCGACTGCTGCCGCACTGCCGCCCGAGGAGCCACCGGGGGAGAGCGAGGGGTCCAGGGGGTTGCGCGCCGGCGGGGCGATGAGGTTTTCCGAATAGCAGTTCAGTCCGAACTCGGGGATCTGGGTCTTGCCCAGCGAGATCGCGCCGTCGGCACGCAGCCGGGCAACCAGGGGGCTGTCCTCCGTCGCCAGGGCGGCGGGCAGGGCCGCGGTGCCGAACGACGTGGGGACGCCTTCGACATCCCACAGGTCCTTGTAGGCCAGCGGGAGCCCGTGCAGCGGGGCCAACGCGGAACCGGTGGCGCGGGCCCGTGCCGCGACGTCATCGGCAGCGTCGGCAGCGGCCACCGCCTGTTCCGCGGTGACGGTGATGAAGCTGCCCAGCCGCGGGTTCTGTTCTGCGATGCGAGCCAGGAAGTGTTCCGCGGTTTCCCGGGAGGAGACCTCGCCGGTGGCGATCAGGTCCCGGAGTTCGACGGCGGTGCGCTCGTGGAGTGCCCCGCCGGGGCTGGTCGGGTGGCTGGGCGTGGTCATCTGCGGGCCTCCTGGGTGTCGTGTTCGTCGTCGCGGTCGCGCTGGAAGACCAGCACCACCGAGCGCAGGGCCAGGATGAAGCCCATGAAGAGCAGCACATAGCCGAAGAAGGCGTGCATCCTGACGTTTTCGTTCAGGAACGGACCGGATTCCGTGGTGATCAGGAGTATGGCCGCCAGGGTCGCGGTCCCGGCCAGCAGCGCCACGACCACCTGCTGGACCAGGCGGTTCAGGAACCCGCGGTCCGCCGGATGGGCCAGGACCCGGACGTTGACGGAGAGCCGGCCGCGTTCGATGTCCTCGGTGATCTTGTTCAGCCGTCGGGGCCATTCGCGCAACGTGGGAAGCAGTTGCATGGCCCTGATCTCCAGCTCGTCCTTCAACGTGCCCGGGCTGAACTGGGCGCCGATGATCTTCCGGCCAGCCTCCCGGGCGGCTGCGACGACGTTCAGCCCGGGATCGATCAGGCCCAGCGTCCCCTCCAACGCCCCGAGGGCACGCAGCGCCGCAGCGACCTGGGGTGGGACCGAGAAGCCGTGGCGGACGATCAGCGAGAACAGGGAGGTGAACATCTCCGAGCCGCCCTGGCCGCCGAAGCCGTTGCGGTAGCGCACCAGCAGTTGGCCCAGGGCACGCTCGAAACCGCGCTCGTCGAGGTCCTCCGGCCGGTCCAGCAGTCCCAGCAGGGCATCGGTGGCCAGCTGGTTGTCGTTCTTGTCGATGGAGAACAAGAGCAGGTTCAGCGCCTGCTGGCTTCCCGGATCCAGGCGTCCGACCGCTCCGAAGTCCAGCAGGGCGAGGCCGCCCTCCCGGGTGATGAAGATGTTGCCCGGGTGCAGGTCGGCATGGAAGACGCCGTCGCCGGAGATCTGGTGCAAGGTGGCGTTGAGCAGTTCCCCTGCCAGCTTCTTCCGCCGTTCCGGGCCCCATTGGGCCAATGCCGCGCCGGCTGCGCCGACGGGTTGTCCATCGAGTTCGTCCATCACCAGCAGTCGGGGTCCGCTGAACTCGGAGTACACGCGCGGGACGGTGACGTCGAAGTCCCGCAGCGAGGATTCGATGGCGAGCATGTTCTCTGCCTCGATGCGGTAGTTCAGCTCCTCGCTGAGCGAGTCGGAGAATCCGCGGGCCAGGGAGGACACCCCGAGTCGGCGCGCCCAGGGGGCGGAGCGCTCCAACCATCCGGCGATCTGCACCACGATGGCCCGGTCGCGTTCGACCTGCTTCAGGGCCGAGGGGCGTTGCACCTTGACCACCACGGGAGTGCCGTCATGGAGGGTGGCCCGGTGCACCTGGGCGACCGATGCGGAGGCCAAGGGGTCATGGTCGATGCTGGCGAAGGCCTCTTCGGGGGAGCGGCCCAGGCTCTCGGAGAGGGCCGCCTCCATGACCGGCCACGTTTCCGGGGTCGCCTGGGTTTGCAGTCGCGACAACTCGCGGATGTAGGGCTCGGAGAGCAGGTCGCGGCGGGTGGAGAGCATCTGGCCAAGCTTCACGAACGTCACGCCTGCCTCGTTCAGTGACTCACGCAGGGCCCGGGCCGTCTGGTCCTCACGGGCCTCTGCGTGGCGCCGGTTCAGCCCGCGGGCCTGGGCCAACAGCCCGTGCCGGACGGCGATGCGCATGACCTGGAAGTATCTGGAGCTCTGGGAGCGGCGGGTCTTCCACCCGGTGAACAGCCGGACCGGAGAGGGCAGGGTTCCGGTGGGGAAGGTGATCTCCAGGACCATCAGCAGTGCCACCCCCAGTGCGAAGACCCAAATCAGGGCGAGGGCGGCAAACATGAGGGCTACTGCGGGGGAGACCTGCAACTGGGTGCCGTCTTGGACGTAGGCGGCCCGGAAGAGATAGCGGACCACGAAGCTCAGTCCCGCCGACATCAGCAGTCCGACGGCGATGGACCGGGGCCATCCGACGGGAACGCCGAGGACCCGGCGGGAGACGCCGGCAACGATCCACGCCTGCAGAACCAGGAAGACGGCTCCGAAGATGACCGTCAACGTCCATCCGACACCGTCGAGGGCTGCGATTCCGGTAGTGGGGTGCATGCCGGCCCTTCATCTGTCGGGGGAGCGGTCCGTACCCACTATAGGCTGGGAGCCTCAGCAGGAAACCGTAGGAAGGATGGACCATGAGCGAATTCGAGACCGTCGAGGTCACCGGCGTTCCAGCCGGTGCCAAGGTGCTGGATGTCCGCGAGGACTACGAGTGGGTCGAGGGCCACGCCGCAGGTGCCGTGCACATCCCGATGGGGGAACTGCCCGAGCGCCTGGAGGAGTTGGACCCGGACGAGGACACCTACGTCATCTGCCGCACGGGCGGGCGCTCTGCACAGGTCGCCGGCTGGCTGGTCGGGCAGGGTTACACCGCGTTGAACATCGCCGGCGGCAGCGGCGCCTGGCTCGAAGCGGGTCTGCCGCTCGCCAGCGAAAACGGGCAGGAGCCCATCGTTCGATGAAGTACACCTACCTGGGACCTGCTGGGACGTTCACCGAACAGGCCCTGTTGCAGGTCCCGGGGGTCGGGGAGGGCGAACGCCTGCCCGCCACGAGCGTGAACCTGGCCCTGCAGCAGGTCCGCGATGGCGAAGCCGACGCCGCCATGGTGCCGATCGAGAATTCGGTTGAAGGCGGTGTCTCGGCGACACTCGACGCGATTGCCCGGGGCGGGGCCCTGCAGATCGTCCGCGAGGTGCTGGTGCCGATCACCTTTGTGCTGGTCGCCCGGGACTCGATCACCGAGCTGTCGCAGATCCGCACGGTGTCGACGCATGGGCATGCCATCGCCCAATGCCGCGGGTGGGTGGAGACCCATTTGCCCGGCGCGGAGTTCGTTCCCGCGTCATCCACGGCGGCCGGGGCCTTGGGCCTGCTGGATCCGGAGTGCCGGTACGACGCGGCCATCTGTTCGCCGCTGGTCCTCGAGCAGAACCCCTTGAACCTGATGCACCGCGGCGTCGAGGACAACAGTGGTGCCGTCACGCGGTTCGTGCTGGTGACCCGCCCCGGAGCCGTCCCCGGCCCGACCGGGAACGACAAGACCACAGTCGTCATCCCGTTGCCCGAGGACCACCCGGGCGCCCTGATGGGGATCCTCGAGCAGTTCGCCGCCCGCGGGGTCAACCTCAGCCGGATCGAATCCCGCCCCACGGGCGAGGGGCTGGGGTCATACTTCTTCTCCATCGACGTCGAGGGCCATCTTGCCGAGGCCCGCGTGGCCGACGCCCTGGCCGGTTTGCACCGGATCAGCCCGGACATCCGCTTCCTCGGGTCCTACCCCAGCGCCACCGAGCTCGACCAACCGGCGCCGTCACCGGCTCGGCACAACACCGACGATGCCTTCGCGCAGGCCCACGCCTGGGTGCGGAAGCTGCGGGCCCACAGCGCCTGATCGCGCGGTGGCCCCTGCGGGGGATCAGTAGGCAGGGACGCGGACCTTGAGTCCGAGCGGCATGGTGCTCACGGTGACTGCCCTGACGTTGCCGGTGGTGTCGCCGTCGAGCTGGGAGCCGATCTCCTCCTCCGAGACCAGGCGGATCTTCTTGGCCTGGAAGTACTCGATGACGGGGATGGCGCGACGGTGCCGCAACGCGGTCTTCGCGGCGATCCACGCCCACCCCACTGCGGAACGGGGACTCATGACCACCAGATCCAGCACCCCGTCGTCGACCTTGGCATCCGGGACGAAGTCGAGCCCGGCCTGCAGCTTTCCGGCATTGGCGAAGATCACTGAGCGGATGTTGCGCTCCAGGGGCTCGCCGTCGTCCAAGGTGATGGTCACCGGCCGCCGCTTGCCCGGCAGGTGGCGCATTCCGGCTTCTGCGTAGGCCAGCGGGCCGACCATCGCCTTGAGGTCATCACGTGTGTCGGCCATCATCTCCGCGTCGGTGCCGATGCCGGCCATGACCAGGAAGATGTTGGTGTCGGTGGTGCCGTCGGCACGCTCGAGTTCGATCCGGGCGGCATCGATGCTGCGGGTGCGACCCTGCAGCGCCGTGTGGACGCAGGCGCCGAGGTCCTCGACGTCGAATCCGAGGTTGCGGGCCAGCAGGTTCCCGGTGCCCAGGGGGAGGATGGCCATGGTGGTCGTGGTGCCGGCGAGGACCTCGCCCACGGCGCGCACGGTGCCATCCCCGCCGGCCGCGATGACGATCTCGCATCCCGCCTCCAGGGCCTGGCGGGCCATGCCGTAGCCGGGGTCCTCGACCGTGGTCTCCAGGACCATCGGTTCATCCAGGCCGGCGGAGGCCCAGGAGAGCAGCACCGTGGACCGGATGGAGTCGGCGTCGTTCTTGGAGGGGTTGATCACCAGGGCGGTGCGCGAACTGCTGGCGAGGGCGTCGGAAACCACAGGGGTGGACGCGATGCCCTGCACCTTCACGCGGAGGCGCCCGACGGCGACCAGGCTTGCCGCGGCGATCAGCAGGGCGACGACGACAAGGATGAGGGAAACGTATTCGATGGTCATGGTGCCCTTACGATATCTGGATTCGGTAACCTGTAGTGGTGATCGACGTTAAAGAGCTCGTAGAGCATCCCGCAGCATTCCGTGACTCCCAGCGCTTCCGCGGCGCAGATGAATCCGTGGTGGACCGGATCATTGCCGCCGACGCCTCCCGGCGCACTGCGATCACCAGTTTCGAGAACCTCCGTGCGGAGCAGAACGCCTTCGGCAAGAAGGTCGCCGCCGCCCAGGGTGAGGAGAAGGCCGCCCTGCTGGCCGAAGTGAAGGAACTCGCAGCACGGGTGAAGGCCGAACAGGCCACCGCCGACGCCGCCCAGGAGGAACTGACGGCCCTGCAGCGCTCAGTACCCAACCTCATCCAGGAGGGGGCCCCGGCCGGCGGCGAGGACGACTTCACCGTGGTGAAGACCGTGGGCACGCCGCGGGACTTCACCGCCGACGGCTTCGAACCCCGCGACCACCTGGAACTCGGCGAACTGCTCGGTGCCATCGACATGGAACGTGGCGCCAAGGTCTCCGGTTCCCGCTTCTACTTCCTCAAGGGTGTCGGGGCCCGGCTGGAGATCGCGCTGCTGAACATGGCGCTGGACCAGGCGGTGTCCAACGGGTTCATCCCGATGATCACCCCCACGCTGGTCCGCCCCGAGACCATGCAGGGCACCGGCTTCGATGTGGAGCACGACGACGAGATCTACAAGCTCGAGCGCGACGACCTCTACCTGACCGGCACCTCCGAGGTGGCGCTCGCCGGCTACCACGCCGATGAGATCCTCGACCTCTCGGCGGGCCCCACCCGCTACGCGGGCTGGTCCTCCTGCTACCGGCGGGAGGCTGGATCCGCCGGCAAGGACACCCGCGGCATTATCCGTGTCCACCAGTTCAACAAGCTCGAGATGTTCGTCTACTGCCCCGTCGAGGATGCGGCCGCCGAGCACCAGCGGCTGCTGGCCTGGGAAGAGGAGATGCTGGCCAAGGTCGAGCTGCCCTACCGGGTCATCGACACCGCTGCCGGCGACCTGGGCATGAGCGCCGCACGCAAATTCGACTGCGAGGCATGGGTTCCCACGCAGGACGCCTACCGCGAACTGACCTCCACCTCGAATTGCACCACGTTCCAGGCCCGCCGCCTGAACATCCGTGAACGCTCGGTCGGGGCCGACGGCAAGCCGGGCAAGACCCGTGCCGTCGCCACGCTGAACGGCACCTTGGCGACCACCCGCTGGATCGTGGCGATCCTGGAGCACCATCAGAACGCCGACGGCTCGGTCAACGTGCCCACCGCGCTGCGCCCTTACCTGGGCGGCATGGAGGTCCTGCCGGTCCTCTGACCCGCAGCCCACTCCTGCGGCGCGTCCTTCCCTTCGGGGGCGGGCGCGCCGTCGGTTAACCACTGCTTCGCCGAAGCGTTCCCTGACGTTCACCGCCGACTGTGACCGGGTCGATGTTCATCCGCCGCCGGGAATGTTTGACTAGAGTCATGACCATGACCTTGAATACCGGCACCGAAGACCGGCTACTGACCACCAGCCAGAAGATGGTGTGCCTGGACGTTGACGGCACCCTCGTCAACCACGACGGCCACATGTCCGATGCCGTCCGCGAAGCCGCCCGCGGCATCGTCGACGTCGGCCACGAGGTGATCATCTCCACCGGGCGCTCGCTCGGGGCCACCCTGCCCGTCGTCCAGCTCCTGGGCATCGAAACCGGGTACGCGGTCTGCAGCAACGGCGGCGTGACCGTGCGCATCGACACCACCCTCCCGTCCGGGTACGAGGTGCTGGACCGCAGGACCTTCGACCCGGCCCCGGCCCTGCGCGCGCTGAGCGATGCCCTGCCGACCGCCAAGTACGCCCTGGAAGACGACGAAGGCAACTTCCTGTCCACCGAACGCTTCCAGGACGCCAGCTTCGGCGTCGAGGCCCAGGCCGTTCCCTTCGAACGGCTGACCGAAGCGACAGCAGTGCGCCTCGTCGTCTTCTCCACCGACTCCTCCTCCGAGGAGTTCGGTGAGGCAGTCCGCGCCATCGGCCTCCACGGGGTCACCTACTCCGTCGGCTGGACCGCCTGGCTGGACATCGCCGCCGAGGGCATCACCAAGGCCAGCGCCATCGAGGCCCTCCGCGGGGAACTGGGCTACGCCCCGGAGGACACCGTGGCCGTCGGGGACGGCCGGAACGACATCGAGATGCTCGGGTGGGCCGGCCGCGGCGTGGCCATGGGCCAGGCGCCCGACGAGGTCAAGGCAGCCGCCAACGAGGTCACCGCCTCCGTCGACGAGGATGGCTTGGCGCGGGTACTGCACAGCCTGCTGTAGCCGTGGGCCGAAGGTGCAGGGCAGGTGCGTGACCCGCGGGCGCCCTACGCTGAGCGTGGGCCGTGGAGCCCGAGAAGTGCCGGCAGCTCAGCCATGTCCCTGAACGGGGTGGCGCCCGCCTGGTGCAAGGCCTCGGCCCCCGCCAGTCCGCCGGCAAAACCGAACACGTCCATGGCGGCGGCCCGGGCGGCCAGCACCCCGTTGACGCTGTCCTCGATGACCACGCAGTCGGCAGGCGCGAACCCCTCGCGCAGTGCTGCCTGGAGGAAGACATCCGGCCAGGGCTTGCCCCGCTCGACGTCGTCCGCAGAGTGGATATGCCCGGCGAACCGTTCCCACAGGCCGGTGGCCCCCAGCGTGTGGCCCATGCGGGCGTGCGAACCGGATGAAGCCACGCAGTAGCTGATCCGGCTGGCTTGCACGGCGTCCAGGACCGCCACGACGCCCGGAACCGGGGTGAGTTCGCGGTCAAATGCGGCCCGGGTTTCCGCCGTGGACTGTTCGTCGAATTCACGGGCCCCCTCCGGGCCCAGCAGGTCAACGAGCCGGGCCAGGGCGTCGTCGGCGGACCGCCCCATGAACTCGGCGACGACGTCGGCCTGGGTGTGGGGGTAACCCATCGCCGTGAGGATCCTGGCCTCGATGGCCGTTGCGAGGCGTTCGGAGTCGACCAGCACGCCGTCGCAATCGAAGATGACCAGCCCGGGGCGTGCCCCTTCGGTGACGGTGTCCTCCGGGCTCACCGGTCGGGGTCGTAGGGATAGGCCGCCGGCGGGAGCTCGGCGGGCCCTGCCACCAGGGTCAGCAGCCGGGCCACCGCCGGCCGGCAGGCCCACTCTTCGTTCCAGTTGGAACGCACCACTGCCTTGGAGACCGCCTGCGCGGTGATGCCCAACTCGGCGGCAATGGTCTTCTGCTGGCCGCGGACCCCGGGAATCATGAGGTCCAGCACCGACCACTCGGCCTCGGTGCGCGTCGTGACGATCTGGCCGACCAGCCGGGCGACGGCTTCCGCCTCTGCCGCCACGTCGGCGTCGGGTCCGTCGATGGCCAGGGGAATGCGTTCGCCGGTCTTCTGTGCCCGGTTCACCGCACGGCGGGCATAGACCAGGCCGAATCCCTCGGCGTCGGCGATCGACGTCGGGAAGGGCAATTGCACGGGGCCGACCCCGATGCCGACATGCCAACGGTGTTGCCGCAGGGCGGCCAAGGCTGCATCGACGACGTGGACCGGATCGGCCAGGACGCCGATGGCCTCGTCGCCGAAGGAACGTTGGAAGGGCACCAGGGTCGGCACGTCGGCGAGGGTGCGCAGCAGGTCTTCGACGCGGTCCCCGGCCTCACGCGAATCCCGTTGGTTGATGGTCAGGACGAACATGGAACCAGTCTGCCCGATGATCAACCGTTTTCGGTTGATTCCGACGTCGTGCCGTCATCGTCCGGGCAGGGCGTCGTGGCCCGGGCCGGGGGCGGGGAGCCGGCTCGACGCGGCGGGCTGAGGTCGACGATGGTCCAGCGCAGGAAGAACTGCGTCGACGGGCCGATCAGCAGGGCATAGGCGACGGTTCCCAGACCCACGGTCCCGCCCAGCAGCCAGCCGATGCCCAGGACCGTGACCTCGATTCCGGTGCGGATCAGGCGCAGGCTCCACCCGGTGCGCAGATGCAGCCCGGTCATCAGCCCGTCGCGGGGGCCGGCTCCGAACTGGCTGCCGATGTACAGCGCGCCGCCGAGCCCGTTGACCAGCAGGGCCACGGCGATCACGGAAATCTGGAGCGCCAGCCCGTGGATGTCCGGGAGGAGCCACAGGGTGAAGTCAGCGGAAACGCCGATCCAGACGGCGTTGGCGATCGTGCCCAGGCCGGGCCACTGGCGCAGCGGAATCCACGCCAGCAGGACCAGCAGGCCCACGATGATGATGATCGTGCCCAGGCTCAGCGGGATATGTCGGGCCAGGCCCAGGTGCAACACGTCCCAGGGGGCCACCCCGAGTCCGGCCCGGACAAAGGCCCCCATGGCCACCCCGAAGAAGGTGAGCCCGATGAACAGGCGCACCAACCGGGAGGGCAACCGGCCAGCACGCAGCTGCTCCACTGGCGTCAGTGGGAGCAGGGCGGGGCGTGGGGTTGCTGACATGGGGGGTGTGGACGTGCTACTCGACGTCGCGACCCTGCGGCTCGTCTTCCTCGGACTCCTGGCCGGCCTTCGCGAAGCGCTCGATGGAGCGGGCGAGCTCGGCTTCGGCGGCCTCGCGGCCCTCCCAGCCCTCGTTCTTGACCCACTTGCCCGGCTCGAGGTCCTTGTAACGGGTGAAGAAGTGCTCGATTTCCTTGACCAGCCACTCGTCGAGGTCCTCGAGCTCCTGGATGTGGTCGAAGCGCTTGTCGGCCGGGACGCACACCAGCTTGGCGTCGCCGCCGCCGTCGTCGGTCATGTTGAACACGCCGACCGGGCGGGATTCCACGAGCACACCGGGGATCAACTCGACGCCGGGCAGGAAGACCAGGGCGTCCAACGGATCGCCATCCTCGCCCAGGGTGTCCTCGAAGTAGCCGTAATTGGTGGGGTACTGCATCGAGGTGAACAGCACGCGGTCCAGCCGCAGGCGGTGCGTCTCGTGGTCGATCTCGTACTTGACGCGCGATCCCGTGGGGATCTCGATGGTGACGTCATGGTTCATGCGGGGGTCCTCGACTTTCGTGCTGCGGGGCGGCACCGAACGGAAATTGGCCGCGCGCCGTCTAGGCTTAAGCTATTGCCCCCAGACTATATGGCGTCGCCGGGCAACCACTAGTTGAGGAACAAGCCGATGAAACGCGCGATGCGGACGACCACGTCCCTGCTGCTGGTCCTGGTGCTGGGGTCCCTGGTGGGTGTGCTGGTGCTGAACCTGCTGCCCGTGTTCCTGCACTCGTCCACCGCGTCGACGCCCGCCCCCGCCCCCGGCCCGGCGTCGGCCCCCCAGCTGGCCCCCGCCAGTGCAACGGCCATGGCGCCGCTGGGGAAGCAGGGCAAGCTACCACAGGCTGCGGCCCTGAAGAAGAAGCTCGACGCGGCCTTCGCGAAGACGAAGGAGGGGGGCTTCACGGCCGAGGTCACCGACGTGGCCACCGGCAAGGTGCTCTACAGCAGGCACGGCACCCAGGCCAGCGCCCCGGCGTCGAACCTGAAGATCCTCACCGCGGTGGCTGCCCAGAAGCAGCTGGGCGGGGAGGCCACCTTGCCCACGACGGCGATGCTCGGCTCCGATGACACCGTGGTGCTGGTCGGCGGCGGGGACGTGCTGCTCGGCGCCGGCACCTCCGAGCCCGAGTCGACGGTCAGCCGCGCCGGGCTGGGGACCCTGGCGCAGAAGACCGCAGCCGCCTTGTTCGCCTCCGGCCACTTCACCGCCGGCTCGAAGACCGAGCTGCAGGTGGTGGTCGATGACACCCTGTTCACCGGGGCGACGCTCAATCCCGTCTGGGACGAATCGCTCATGACCACCTCCAACATCACCGCCGTCCAGCCGCTGGCCATGTATGGCGCCCGGAAGGACGGCAACCCGACCAGCACGCGGGTGGCGGATCCGGCGATGACCGCGGCCAAGGTCTTCCGTGCCGCGCTCGGGAAGGCGGTGGCCGCCGAACAGCAGAAGGCCGACGCGGCCCCGGCCTCGCCGTCGGCCGGCGCCTCGGCTGCGGGGACCGCCCCGGCCGATGCCCGCCCGCCGCGGATCGGCATCACCGGTGGTGTGGTGCGCGGTGAAGCCGGAGCCGGCGCGCAACGGCTCGCGGAGGTCCGTTCGGCCCCGATCGCGGACCAGCTGGCGTTCATGGGCGAGGAATCGGACAACTACGTGGCCGAGGCCATGGGCCGGTTGTCGGCCATCGCCACCGGGCGCCCGGCGACCTTCGGCGGGGCCACGGATACGCTCCGGGCCACCGCCAAGGACCTCGGGGTGGACGTCTCCGGGATGTCGCTGGCCGACACGTCGGGCCTCTCGGACCGCAACCGCATCAGCCCGCGCCAGCTCACCGGGATCATCCGCGCCGCGGCCACCTCCCGGGACCCCGACCTGCGCGATGTGTCCTACCTGCTGCCGATCTCCGGGGCCACCGGGACGCTGGAACACCGGCTGACGTCGGCGTCGACCCGCGGGGAGATCCGGGCGAAGACCGGAACGCTGACCGGGATCTCGACGCTCAGCGGCACGGCGGTCACCGCCGACGGCCGCGTCCTGGCCTTCGCGTTCTTCGGGCACGGGTTCGGGTCGCTGGACCCGGCGCGGGCCGGGCTGGACCGGGCAGCAGCAGTGATGGCCGGGTGCGGCTGTACCGCCTAGGGCCCGCCGCGTGATGTGATGGGGCACATGGAGACTTCCGCCCCGAACACGCAGCTCATCAACTGGGACGTCGCCGCCGGCACCGCAGCACGCCTGGTCGGGCCCGGCCCGAAACTCACCGCCCGGCAGATCGACGCAGTCGTCGCCGACCTGCGCACCAAGGCCGACGCCTCCGTCGGGCACGTACACCGCATCACCGGCCTGGAGGCGGCCCGCGACCTGCGCGATTCCACCGTCCTGGTCGTGGACCGCGGCACCTGGGCGCGCGCCAACGTGCAGAGCTACCAGGGGTTGCTCGCCCCGGCCATGGAGCAGCTGGTCGCCTCCCAGCAGGGGAAGATGTCGCCCGCCACCGTGGCCGTGGGCGGCGGCGCGGCGGGCGTGGAGCTCGGCGGCATCCTGGCCTTCCTCTCCTCCAAGGTGCTGGGCCAATACGACCCGTTCGCCGGCTTGCTCGGCAGCGGTCCGGCCGGCGGGCGGCTGCTCCTGGTCGCCCCCAACATCGTGGAGATCGAACGCGAACTGCACGTGGAACCCGAGGACTTCAGGCTCTGGGTCTGCCTGCACGAGCAGACCCACCGCGTCCAATTCGCGGCGGCCCCCTGGCTGCGCGACCACCTGCAGGAGACGATCGCGCAGATGACCTCCGGGTTGATGGACGCCCCGGGCAGCCTGGCCGATCGGCTCAAGGCCGCCGGACAGGACGCCATGGCCTCGATCGGCGCCAAGCGCCGGCAGGGCACGACGGCGGCGGGAACCCCGGTGGACCAGCCGTCCTCCACCGGGCTGCTCTCCGTGCTGCAGGACCCCGAGGGCCAGGCCCTGCTCAGCCACCTGACGGCCGTCATGTCGCTGCTCGAAGGCCACGCCAACGTGGTGATGGACGCCGTCGACTCCTCGATCGTGCCGACCGTGAAGACCATCCGCCAGCGTTTCAACTCCCGCGGTGGCAGCCGGGGTCCCGTGGAGACCTGGATCCGCAGGTTCCTGGGGCTGGAGGCGAAGATGCGCCAGTACCGCGACGGACAACGGTTCGTGGGCGCCGTCGTCGACGAGATCGGGATGGACGGTTTCAACGCCGTCTGGGAGCGCGTGGAGAACCTGCCGACCGAACGCGAAATCCACCACCCGGGCGAATGGATCGCCCGCGTGGCCACCCACCCGGCACCCTGACCATGGGCGGCCACCTGCCCCCCGAACTGGCCCGGGCCCGCCGCGCCGTCCTGGACGCGGTGCGGGGCCACGCGCCGCAGGACCCCCGGCCCCTGGTCCTGGTCGCCTGCAGCGGCGGCGCCGATTCCCTGGCCCTGGCCGCCGCGACGGCCTTTGTCTCCCGTGCCGGAAAGCTGCGGGCCGGGGCCCTCGTCGTGGACCACGGGCTGCAGGCCCACAGCGCGGACGTCGCGGCGCGGGCCGCCGGGCAGCTGCGCGGACTCGGCCTGGAACCGGTCATCATCCGGCGGGTCCAGCCGGCCGGGGACTCCGAGGCGGAGGCACGCACGGCCCGCTACGCCGCCTTCGACGCGGCGCTCGCCGACACCTCGGCCGCGGCGATCCTGCTGGGCCACACGCTGGATGACCAGGCGGAGCAGGTGCTGTTGGGGCTGGCCCGCGGATCGGGCACCCGGTCGTTGTCCGGCATGCCGGCGGCCCGTGGACCCTATCTGCGCCCGCTGCTGGGGCTGCGCCGCGCCGACACCGAGGCCATCTGCGCCCACGAGGGACTGGACTTCTGGTCCGACCCCACCAACGCCGACACCTCCCTGCTGCGCAATCGCATCCGGCACGAGTTGCTGCCCGGCCTCGAAAACGCACTGGGCCCCGGCCTGGCGGAGTCGCTGGCCCGCACCGCCACGCTGGCCCGCCGTGACGCCGACTTCCTGGACGCGGCTGCCCGCGCCGCCTTGGCCCGGGTCCTGTGCTCCGCCCCCGGAGCGGTGCCGGTGGTGTTGGATCTGCGCGGCCTGCGCGCCCTCGACGGCGCCCTGCTGGCCCGGGTGCTGCGCACCGCCGTCGTGCACTGTGGTGCACCCGCCCCGGACTTCGAGCGGACGGCGGCCCTGGAGCGCCTGGTCCACGGCGCCGGATCCGCGGGACCGATCCAGCTCGACGGGCACGCGCACGCCACCCGGCACCGGGCCGGGACCCATCCCGGATCCGCCCGCGCGGTGATCGTCGTGGACGGCCCCGGTTCTGCGCTGGGGGCCTCTCTGTGGCAATCTTGAACCCTCAGGCGCACTCCCTCTGAGCCGCTGCGCAGGCACAACCGATCACAGGAGCCATTCGTGGATTCGAACGACGTCACCGCCGACCTGGCACACGTTCTGTACACCAAGGAAGAAATCCAGGAGAAGATCAACGAGCTGGCCGCCCGGATCGACGCGGATTACGCCGGCCGCGACATCCTCGTCGTCGGGGTCCTCAAGGGCGCGGTGATGGTCATGGCCGACCTGGTGCGGGCCCTGCACTCGCACGTCTCGATGGATTGGATGGCCGTCTCCTCCTACGGTTCGGGCACGCAGTCCTCCGGTGTGGTGCGGATCCTGAAGGACCTCGACACCGACCTGCTGGGCAAGCATGTGCTCATCGTCGAGGACATCATCGACTCCGGCCTGACCCTGTCCTGGCTCAAGGCCAACCTGATCTCCCGCGGCCCGGCCTCGGTGGAGATCTGCACGCTGCTGCGCAAGCCGGAGGCCGCCAAGGTCGAGATCGACGTGAAGTACGTCGGCATGGAGATCCCCAACGAATTCGTGGTCGGCTTCGGCCTGGACTTCGACGAGAAGTACCGCAACCTGGACTTCATCGGCACCCTGGCCCCGCACGTCTACCAGTAGCACGACGACGACGGGATCCTTACGCCATCAGGGGAACTCCCCGGCGCGCTCAAGCGTGTGTAGGGACGAGGGTGTACTGATGGTGGTATTCACGAAACATCCGGGCGCGTCGACGTCCGCGACCAGGAGGGATGGGGGCCGGGCCCCCAACGCATGAACTTCAAGAAGATCTTCAACAGCTGGGCCGTGTGGGTCCTCATTGGTGTCGCGGCACTGCTCCTGTTCCTGCCGACCCTGACGTCGGGCAACAACGGACGGGTCGACACCAGCGTCGGGCTGCAACTGCTCCAGGACCACAAGGCCACCGAGGCCAAGATCTTCGACGGCGACCAGCGCGTTGACCTGTCCCTGAAGGACGATTTCACCCTGGACGGGGAGAACAAGGGCAAGAAGGTCTCCTTCTACTACTCCACCGCCCGCGCCTCGGACGTCGTGAAGTCAGTCGACGACGCCCAGCTCAAGGGCTTCACCGACCAGCCGGTGGAAAGCAACTGGTTCGTGAGCATGCTGGGCTTCATCATCCCGTTCCTGCTGATCGCCCTGGTGTTCTGGTGGCTGCTCTCCCGCGCGCAGGGCGGCGGTTCCAAGGTCATGCAGTTCGGCAAGTCCAAGGCCAAGCTGATCACCAAGGACATGCCCCAGGTGACGTTCGTCGATGTGGCAGGTGCCGAGGAGGCGGTCGAGGAACTGCACGAGATCAAGGAGTTCCTGCAGGAACCCGCGAAGTTCCAGGCCGTCGGTGCCAAGATCCCCAAGGGAGTGCTGCTGTACGGCCCCCCGGGAACCGGCAAGACCCTGCTGGCCAAGGCGGTGGCCGGCGAGGCCGGCGTGCCGTTCTATTCGATCTCCGGTTCCGACTTCGTGGAGATGTTCGTCGGTGTCGGCGCCTCCCGTGTGCGTGACCTCTTCGAACAGGCCAAGACGAACTCCCCGGCCATCATCTTCGTCGACGAGATCGACGCCGTGGGCCGCCACCGCGGTGCAGGCGTCGGCGGCGGCAACGACGAACGCGAACAGACACTGAACCAGCTGCTGGTGGAGATGGACGGGTTCGACGCGAACACCAACGTCATCCTCATCGCGGCGACCAACCGTCCCGACGTGCTGGACCCCGCACTGCTGCGTCCGGGCCGCTTCGACCGGCAGATCCCGGTGGAGGCCCCCGACCTGGTGGGGCGCGAGCAGATCCTGAACGTCCACTCCCAGGGCAAGCCGATGGCCGAGAACGTGGACCTGAAGGCCGTGGCGAAGAAGACTCCCGGTTACACCGGTGCCGACCTGGCCAACGTGCTCAACGAGGCGGCGCTGCTGACCGCCCGTTCGAACGCCCAGCTCATCGACGACCGCGCCCTCGACGAGGCCATCGACCGCGTCATGGCCGGGCCGCAGAAGCGCTCGCGCCTGATGAAGGAACACGAACGCAAGATCACCGCGTACCACGAAGGCGGGCACGCCCTCGTGGCAGCGGCGATGCGGCAGACGGCCCCGGTCACCAAGGTCACCATCCTTCCCCGTGGCCGTGCCCTGGGCTACACGATGGTGGTCCCGGAGGACGACAAGTACTCGATCACCCGCAACGAGCTGTTGGACCAGATGGCCTACGCCATGGGCGGACGCGTCGCCGAGGAGATCATCTTCCACGACCCGTCCACCGGTGCCTCGAACGACATCGAGAAGGCCACCGGCACCGCCCGCAAGATGGTCACGCAGTACGGCATGAGCGAGCGCGTTGGCGCCGTGAAGCTCGGCAACGCCGGCGGTGAGCCCTTCATGGGCCGCGAGGGCGGCGCGGAACGTGATTACTCCGACGCGATGGCAGGGATCATCGACGAGGAGGTCCGCTCGCTGATCGACGACGCCCATGACGAGGCCTACGCCGTGCTCACCGAGAACCGCCACGTCCTGGACCGTCTGGCCCTGGCGTTGCTGGAGAAGGAGACCCTGAACCAGAAGGAGCTGGCGGGTGTCTTCCACGACATCGTCAAGCGCCCCGAACGCGAGGTCTGGCTCTCCAAATCCAGCCGCCCCGTCCACCCCGAGGGCCCGGTGCTCTCGCCGTTGGAACGCCGTCAGGCGGCCGAACGCGAGGCGGCCGGGGAACCGGCCCCCAGCGCAGACGAAGGCCACCCGGATAGCGTCGTGGACCCGGGCTCCGGCCCGGCACTTCCCGGTGGAAACCCCGGCCCGGACGCCGGAGGCGACGGCGGCTTTGGCCCCGGACATCCCGGCGGATCCACCCCGGGGGATGCCGGCCAGGGCGGACCCGGCCACCTCGGCTGACCCGGCGCAAGCTAGGATCGGAACTGTGAGCACCTTTGAGGAACAGGACACCGTTGTGTCCGCAACAGCCAGCCCCGTGGACCAGGAACGCATCGCCCGTGCGGTGCGCGAGATCCTGGAGGCCATCGGCGAGGACCCCGATCGGGATGGGTTGGTGGAGACCCCGAAACGGGTCGCCAAGGCCTATGCCGAGTTCTTCGCCGGCCTGCACCAGGATCCGGCGGAACTGCTCGCCACCACGTTCGACATCGACCATGACGAACTGGTGCTGGTCAAGGACATCCCGTTCTACTCGACGTGTGAGCACCACCTGGTTCCGTTCCACGGCAGTGCGCACATCGGCTATATCCCGGGGCGGGACGGCAAGGTCACCGGCCTGAGCAAACTGGCCCGGCTGGTGGAGCTCTACGCCCGCCGGCCGCAGGTCCAGGAACGCCTGACCACCCAGATCGTCATGGCGCTCATGGAGCACCTGCAACCACGCGGGGCCATCGTCGTCATCGAATGCGAACACTTGTGCATGTCCATGCGCGGCGTGCGGAAACCCGGCGCCAAGACCGTCACCAGTGCCGTGCGCGGCCAACTGCGTGAACCGGCTACGCGCTCAGAGGCCATGAGCCTCATTCTCGGAAAGTAGGTCACCATGTCCCTCGGAGCAGTCCCCGGAACCGGACCCGCCACCTCACCCCTGCCCGTCGTCCGCGTCGTCAAGACCCCCAAGACCGTCGGCGACCTGCCCACCGACCGCACGCTGGTCATGGGCATCCTCAACGTCACCCAGGACTCCTTCAGCGATGGGGGCAAGTACCTCAAGGCCGACGACGCCATCCAGCACGGCCTGCGGATGCTCTACGCCGGCGCCGACATCATCGACGTCGGCGGGGAATCAACCCGCCCCGGCGCCGACTATGTGGACCCCGCCGAGGAGAAGGAGCGGATCGTCCCGGTGGTGGCCACCCTGGTGAAGGCCGGCGCCATCGTCTCGGTCGACACGATGCACACCTCCACCGCACGCGCCGCCCTCGCCGCGGGCGCACACATCGTCAACGACGTGTCCGGGCTGACCCACGAGCCGGACATGCCCGCGCTCGTCGCGGAATCCAAGGTCCCCTACGTGCTGATGCACCGCCGGGGCGACCAGAAGTCCATGGTCACCGAGGCCAACTACGACGACGTCGTCGCCGAGGTGCTGGACGAGCTGAAGGGCCTGCGGGACACCTTCATCGACGCGGGTGTCGCGTCCGAGCAGCTCATCATCGACCCGGGACTGGGTTTCGCCAAGGATCCCCAGCACAACTGGGCGTTGTTGCAGGCGATCCCCGAGCTGAAGGCGCTGGGCCACAAGGTCCTCATCGGCACCTCGCGGAAGCGTTTCCTGGGGTCCCTGCTCGCCGAAGGCGGTAAACCGGCAGCCCCGACGGAACGCGATGTCGCCACCGCCGCGACCAGCGCCCTGGCAGCGGCCGCCGGCGCCTGGTGCGTGCGGGTGCACGACGTCGAGGGAACCCTCGACGCGCTCAAGGTGGCCCATGCCTGGGCCCATCCGGCATCGGTCACCGCCGCACAGACGGCCTCGGCGGGGTCCTGAGCATGTCCACCGGGCAGCGCTCCATGCCCCCGGGGGGATGGGACCGGATCGTGCTCAACGGGATCACGGCCATCGGCCACCATGGGGTGTTCGAACACGAGAAGCGCAACGGGCAGCCGTTCGTCGTCGACGTCGTCCTGCACGTGGACAACCGGGCCGCTGAGGCCTCCGACGACGTCACCTACACCGCCCACTACGGCGTGCTTGCCGAACGGGTCACCGACGTGATCGCCTCCGGGCCGTACAACCTCATCGAGAAACTGGCCGGGGAACTGGCCGCCATGGTGCTCGCCGAATTCGAGGTCGCCGCGGTGGACATCACCGTGCACAAGCCGCAGGCGCCGATCGAGGTGCCCTTCGGCGACGTGTCCGTCCAGATCCACCGGGAACGCGCATGAGCACCCCGGTGCGTGCCGTTCTGGCCCTGGGCAGCAATCTCGGCGAACGCTCCACCACGCTCACCGAAGCCGTGGACGAGCTCACCGCCGACCCCGCAGTGCTGCGATGCAGCGTTTCCGACGTCGTCCAGACCCGCCCCGTCGGCGGTCCCGCCGACCAGCCGGACTTCCTGAACCAGGTCGTCGAGGTCGAGACCACGCTGGCACCGCTGGAGCTGCTGCGCCACTGCCAGGCAGTCGAGCAACTCCATCACCGGACCCGCGAGGTCAGGTGGGGCCCGCGCACCCTGGACGTCGACATCATCACCTACGGTGACACCACCTCCGACGACGAGGTCCTCACCCTGCCCCACCCCCGGGCCGCCGAGCGGGCCTTCGTGCTCCAGCCGTGGGCCTGGATGGATCCGCAGGCACGCCTGGGTGGGGAGCTGGTCGCCGACCTGGCGGCACGGGCAGCAGACAGGGACGGCCTGACCAGATACGCCCCCGACGGGAACGGCTGAGCACATGAGCACGATCCGTCCACTGTGGCTGTTGCTGATTTGCCTGGGCTCCGCCCTGCTGGGGTGGGTCGCGCAGGTGGCGCTGACAGGTTACGGGTTCACCTCCCCGGTCCTGCAATGGCCCTCGCTGATCACCATGGTCGCCGGCATGACGATCACCTTCGGTTTCGGCTGGCGCGTCCGCCGCTACACCCAGGGCAAGCTCAAACGGCGTCTGGATCCGTTGCAGGCCGCCCGCACCCTGGTCCTCGCCCAGGCCACCGCCTATGCCGGATCCCTGATTGCCGGGTGGCATGCCGGCATCCTGCTGGACCTGGTCCGTGGCGCCGGGCTGGGCAACCAGGTGGTGATCTCATCCTTGGTGATGATTGTTGCCTCGCTGGTCATGGTTATTGTGGGATGGGTCGTCGAGCAGTTCTGCAAACTGCCGCCCGATGACCCATCGGCTCCGGATTCCCGGGGCCGGAACCGCAAGGGAGACGAGGGGTATGCCGCAGGAACCAATTGACCCGACGGGACTGCAGTTCCAACGGGTCTCACCGGCCTATGCCAAGGTCCGGCTGGTTGGCTGGGGGATCTCGGCGTTGATCACCTGGGCCGTCCTGGCCGTCCCGCTGGTGCTCATGCTCACCGGCGTCTGGCCCGGATATCCCGCCTGGTTGGCTTGGGGCCTGCTCGGCATCGTCGTCGTCGCCGACCTGGCCCGCATGGCAGTCATCCCGCGCCAGGTCCGTGCCATCGGCTACGCCGAACGCGACGACGACCTGCTCATCCGCAGCGGCATCATGTTCCAGAAGGTCCTGGTGGTCCCGTACGGCCGCATGCAATATGTCGACGTCGCCGTCGGCCCGGTGGACCGTGCGCTGGGGCTGTGCAAGGTCCAGCTCCATACGGCCTCCACCACTGCCAAGGCCGAGATCCCCGGATTGCCGGCCGCCGAGGGGACCCGCCTGCGCGAACGGCTCTCGGCCCGCGGTGAGGCGAGGCTGGCCGGGCTGTGAGCGGCGAAACCACCGCGCCGGAGGCCGCCGACCCGACGGTCCCCTGGAAACGCGTCCATCCGGTATCCCCGCTGGTCCGCGGCTGGATCGCCGTGCTGGCGATCCTGTACTTCTTCGGCCAGAACTGGATCGAGAACATCTTCAACGCCGAGGACCGGTCGGGCTCCGACGGGGGCGGCTGGTCCTTCACCCCCGCCCTGATCTGGATCATCGTCGGCGGCGTCGCGGTCCTCCTGCTGATCATGGGTGTCTTCTTCCTGTCCTGGTATTTCACCAAATACCAGGTGACGGACCGGCACGTGAACGTCAATTCGGGAGTCGTCTTCCGCCAACAGCGGCAGGCCCGCATCGACCGGGTCCAGGCGATCGACATCGTCCAGCCGTTGCTGGCGCGCATCTTCGGCCTGGCCGAGCTCAAGTTCGAGGTCGCCGACGCCGGCGCCACGGCCATGCGCCTGGCCTTCATCAAGATCGACGACGCCAAGGCCTTGCGCAACGACATCCTGGCCCGGGCGGCGGGCCTGAAACAGGACCGGACCCCGGCCGCAGGGGCCCCCGTCCCCGGGAACGACGACGGCGCCTCCGCGCCGTCCTCGGCACCCGCCGGTGCCGGCCCTACCCCGGCAACGTCGGCACCGGCCGTCGCCTCCGAGGCCCCGGAACGGGTCGTCGCCGTCGTCCCGCCCCGCCGGCTGATCGCCGCCACGCTGCTCTCCCCCTGGGTGGGGTTCCTGGTGTTGGCCATCGTCGGGGGAACCATCGCCACCATCGCCTCGCACGGCGAATTCTCGCTGCTGTACATGATCCCGTTCTTCATCGGTGTGGTCCCCGCACTGTGGGGCCAGTTCAACCAGGGATACAACTTCCGGGCAGCCATGGGGGCCGATGGCCTGCGCCTGAGCTACGGACTGCTCGACACCCGCCACCAGACCGTCCCCCCGGGACGGGTCCAGGCGGTCATGGTCACGCAGGGCATCATCTGGCGCCGCTTCGGCTGGTACAAGGTCGTCGTCAACGTCGCCGGCTATGGAGGCCAGGGCGAGGACGCCACCCTGCGCTCGACCCTGCTGCCGGTCGGCACGCGGCAGGATGTCCTCAACGTCCTGGGCATCGTGTTGCCGGACCCCGGAACAGATCGTCCCGCCGAACTCGTCGAGGCCGGCATCGCCGGGGCGGGCGACGCCGAGGGTTTCACCACCTCACCGCGCAGCGCCCGCTGGCTCTCTCCGTTCGCCTACCGCCGCCAGGGTTTTGCCGTCACGGATACCGCGCTGTTCTCCCGGGCCGGGGTCCTCATCCACTCGCTGGTGATCGTGGCCCACGAACGCATCCAGGGCATCCGGCTCACCCAGGGGCCCCTGAACCGCCGCCTCGGCCTGACCGAGATCCAGCTGTGCACCACCGACGGGCCGATCTCGCCGCGGGTGAAGCAGATGGGGCTCGACGCTGGACGCGAACTGTTCATGACCCAAGCCGACCGTGCGGCCACCGCCCGGCGGCTCAACGACCGAGACCACTGGCTTGAAGGGGAACACCATGGCTAAACCCGGCCGTCTGGGCGTTGGGATCATCGGCGCCGGCAAGGTCGGTGCCGTACTCGGCGCCGCGCTGCGCGCAGCAGAACACGCGGTCGTCGGCGTCCACGCCGTCTCCGAATCCTCGCGCGACCGGGCCGACGCCCTGCTGCCCGGGGTCCCTGTGCTGGACATCCCGGAAATCGTCAGGCGCTCCGAGCTCGTGCTCGTGGCTGTTCCCGACGATGCGCTGGCGCCTCTGGTCCAGGGCCTGGCCGACGCGGGTCACTGGCAGGCCGGCCAACTGGTCGTCCACACCGCCGGCCGTTACGGAACGGGCATCCTGGCCCCCGCACAGGCAGCCGGCGCGATCCCGCTGGCCATCCACCCGGCGATGAGCTTCACCGGGATGAGCCTGGATCTGGATCGCCTGCAGGATTGCATGTTCGGGGTGACCGCGGCATCCATGGTCCTGCCGATCGCCCAGGCACTGGTCGTCGAAATGGGTGCCGAATCCACGATCATCGAGGAAGCGGACCGGGGCACTTACCATGCGGCCCTGGCCCACGCATCGAACCACCTGGTCACCATCGCCGGCCAGTCCGCGGAACTGTTGCGCCGCATCGGCGTCGAGGCACCCGAACGCGTCCTGGGTCCGCTCATGCGCGGATCGCTGGAGAACGCCCTGGCCTCGGGGGAGGGTGCCCTGACGGGGCCCGTGGCCCGGGGTGACACCGGGACCATCGACGTGCACCGTGCCGCCCTGGCAGCCGGGAACATTCCGGCGGACATCCGCGACGCCTACCTGGCCATGGGCCGGGCCACCGCCCAGCGCGCGCTGGACCGCGGCCTGCTGACCGAGAGCCAGGCCGCCGCGATCCTCGACGCGCTGGCCTGAGCCACGCCATCGCGACGGCGCTAGACTCGACGCGTGAACACCCCGGAAACCCTGTACGACGACGGCACCCACCCGGTGGGACCGCGCCCCCTCCTGGCCCGCACTGTTGCGGAGCTGCGCAGCATGTCCGCCCGGCTCCTGGAAGAAGGAGTCGTCGCCGGCCAGGCCCGGCGTCTGGCCCTGGTCCCCACCATGGGGGCGCTCCATGCAGGACACGGGCACCTGGTGGCAGCTGCCCGCGCAGCCAACGACGTCGTTGTCGTCTCCGTGTTCGTGAACCCCCTTCAATTCGACGACCCCACCGATTTCGAGCGCTACCCGCGGACCCTGGACGCGGACATCGACCTGTTGACCGGCGCGGGGGCAGACATCGTCTTTGCGCCCGAGGAAGCCGAGGTTTACCCGCAGGGGGCGCCGTTGGTCCGGCTCTCCAGCGGGAAGCTGGGGGAGAAGTTCGAGGGGGCGTCCCGTCCCGGGCATTTTGACGGGATGCTCGCCGTCGTCGCCCAACTCCTGCACCACGCCGGACCGCCCGCCCTGGCCGCGGTCCCGGTGCAGTACAGCGCCTACTTCGGGCAGAAGGATGCCCAGCAGTTGGCCATCATCCGCCGGATGGTCGCCGACCTGGCCTACCCGGTCCAGATCCGTGCGGTGCCCATCGTGCGCTCGCCGGAGGGTCTGGCCCTGTCCAGCCGCAATCGCTTTCTCACCCCAGAGCAAACCGAGGCGGCACTGGTCCTCAGCCGAGCCTTGTTCCTGTTGCGTGAGCGCGCGGAGGCGCACCAACCCCTGATGATCGACGACGCCGAGGCGCTCATCGCGAGCCAGCCCCTCGTGGAGTTGGACTACCTCGAGGTCGTGGACCCGGACACCCTGGAGCCGCTGGCCTTCAACTGCCGCGAAACCCCGTTCACGGGCAGCGCGCTGGTTCTGGTCGCCGCACGGCTGGGTTCCGTCCGGTTGATCGACAACATGCCGTTGGGGGATGCCTGAGGGGTGGACCCCGACCCCGCCCGGGCCGGCCACGGAGCTACAGCCGGGTCAAGCTCCGGGTGAGCATGGACCTGCCGTGTTCCTCGAAGACGGCGTCGCCCACGTCGCGGGACCACACGATGGTGCCCAGGGACTGCATGAGCTCGTCCAGTAGGCGGCCTGGTGCCGCATCTTCGTCCACCGGGCCGGGCTCCGGGCCGTAGCCGTCCCTGAAGGCGGCCCGCAAGTCCGCACGGAGCGCGAAGTCGTGGTGGTCCATGCGCACCAGATCCGAGTACCAGGGGCGTAATTCGGCGCGGCCGAAGTCGATGACGGCGATCCTTCCGTCGGGCCGGACCAGCCAGTTCCGCGGTTGGTAGTCGCCGTGCGTGGGGACCAGGTCCACCGGTTGGGGCCGGAAGCCGTCCAGCCATTCGGCCACGCGCGTGAGCTGTTCGCTGGGCACCAACCCTCCGGCCCTGCCCAACCAGGCGCGGGTTTTGGTGGTCATCGCCTCCTCATAGTGCGGCGCAGTGCGGGGCCGGGTTCCGTGATGCAACCGCGCCAGGAGGGAGCCGGCCTGACGGAAGCAATCGGCATCGTGCTCCTGCGGTGTACCCAAGACGATCCCACCGGGAAGAAAGGTCTTCACTAGCACATTCGCCGCGGTGTCGTAGTGGACCAAGGCGGGTACGTCACCGTCCAGGTCTCCCAGCCAGCGGGTGTGAGCCCGGTATTCGCGCTCGAGATGGTGCGATGTCGGGCTGGCCTTGAGTAGGAGCCGGCGGCCCTCGTGCACGAACTCCAACACGGTGATCCCGAAGGGCCAGCTGTGGTCCGCTTCGATCACGGCACCCGGGTAGGTGTGCCCCAGATGGTCCCGTTGCCGGACGGTCAGGTCCGGGTGCTCCCACGAGGACATGCAGGTCAGCGCCACCGGTCGGCGGCAGCCAGCAGGTGGGTGCGGAACCCGGCGAGGTCGGCGACGATTTCGGCAGCCGATTCACTACCGCCACTGAGCGCTGCTGACTGACCCGCATACACCGGCGCGGTCGAGACATCGGCCTCGCGCCGTGCTGCGTTGACGGCCTCGGTGATGGACGGGTCCCCTCCGAGTGCAGTGGTGAGAGCTTCCTCGTGGGTGCCCCATCGGTCACTGAACGCATTGCGCAGCGCCCGGCCACCGAATTCCTCGGGCCAGGGGATGCGCTGTGCGATGTCAAAGGCGCGGGTGAAGATGGTGTCGTCCAGCCCGGCCCCGGCGATGGCAGCCTTCACCCGCTCGTGGCTGAGCGACTCGGTGGAAGCGGCAAAACGCGTGCCAATCCAGGCTGCCTGCGCCCCGGCCGACAATACTGCGGCCACGCCGCGGGAATCGGCAATGCCGCCGGCGGCGATGACCGGTTTGCCGGTGGACGCCAGGGTCTTTTGCAGCAGGGGGAGGGTGGCGACGTCATTCCTCCCGTGTCCTCCACCCTCGCCTCCCCGGCAGACGACGACGTCGACATCGGGTTCCAGGGCCCGTTCCAGGTCGGCCGCATTGCCCACTTGCATGGCACACAGCACTCCCGCTTGGCGGATCATTGCTGCCGCGGGCCCCGGATCACCGAAGCTGACGCAGACCAGGGAAGGACGCTCGGCGAGCAAGAGCTCCAGGGGTTCGAGCGACTCTTCAAGTACCCAGGCCATCAGACCGGCGCCCCAAGCACGTCCCGAAGTCCGGGCGACGGCCGCCTGTCGGGAAATCCAGTCGGGAGTGACGCCGGAGCCAATGCCGATCATGCCCAGCCCGCCCGCTGTTCCGACGGCCGCTGCCAGGGCACCGCCTGCGGCACCGGCCATTGGTGCGTTCACGATGGGTTCGGAGAATCCGAGCCGGCTCAGCAGGTCCAGGGGGCGGGGTGGCCTCGAGGGTGTCTCGGACGGGGAACCAGGAAATGTCGACATGCCTCCAGTCTAGGCAGGTGCGCTGTGACCCAGCACTCATCTTCGGGGCAGCGGGGACCGGGGCACCGGTGGGGGCAAATGGCCCGGAATCCCGCGGCAATTCGGCCTTCCAGAACGAGAGGGCCCCCGATTTGGTGCGAGCCCCAATTCCGTGTAAAGTTTTCTGAGTCGCCGGGACGAGGACAGCGGAAACGCTGAAGATCGGGAGGCGGCCACACCCTACAAATTCAGTCCAAATTGGACCGGAACGTTCTGCGCTCCGAATCCAGGACGGTTGGATGCGCAGCGTAGTGCAGAAAGTACCGGGAACGGTCGATTTGCACAGCGACACGCGGTAAGGTAAGTTAGACAAGTTGCTCCAGAGCGTAGCGGCCGGCCGGATGGCGGGTTCGTGGAAGTTGGA